>JAFDDA010000020.1 GCA_019311105.1 Deltaproteobacteria bacterium | reverse complement strand
CGTCTCGGCGAAGGCGCGCCAGCCCGCGACCCCGAGGGCATTCACCGGCGGGTTGTCGATGATCAGCTCGGCGACTCCGCCGCTCACGTCGGTTCGGATGCCGTTCATCCGTTCACTCCTTGCCCGGAGAGGGCTGCGAGGGTGTGTTCGGCCTCGGTCACGATTCGGCCAATGAGTTCGGCACAGGTCGGTCGGTCGTCGATCACGCCGGCGACGGTGCCGCTCGGCAGATAGCCCTTCACCGGATCGCCGTCGTTCATGGCCATCTTCGCGAGCATCGGTGCGTTGGCGGCCATCAGCATCTGCGAGCGGGTCAGGCGTTGGTTGCGACGCATGGCGAGGCCCGAGCGCAGGAGCTCCGGGATGGAGGCTCCCGTGGTCTTTCGCAGGGCCAGCGCGTTCGAGACGACAGCGGGTTCGACCGCTCGAGTTCGTCGACGAGTTCGTTGGCGACCACGCGCTGGGGGAGGCCGTCGATCTGGGTGGTCAGCCGCACGTTCTCGACGCCGGCCTCGAGGTAGCGGTCGGTGGTGACGCTCGGCACCGGGCTCTCCTTCGTCAGCAGGAAGCGCGTGCCCATGGCGACACCCTCGGCGCCGAAGGCCAGCGCAGCCACGAGGCCGCGCCCATCCCGGAAGCCGCCGGCGGCGATGATCGGCACGTCCACGGCATCCGCGCAGGCCGAGACGAGCAGCGAGGTCGGCACCGAGCCCGTGTGACCTCCGCCCTCTCCACCTTGCACCACGATCGCATCCGCGCCGAGCTGGGCCGCCTTGATCGCGTGCTTCACCGCGCCACAGGTCGGGATGCACACGACCCCCGCGTCCTTGAGCTGGTTGATCAGCGCGGCGTTCGGCGCGCGGTTGTAGCCCGCCGCCTTCACTCCCTGGCGCACGAGCGCCTCGGTGATCACGTCCGCGCCCGGTGCGTCCATCAGGAAGTTCACGCCGAAGGGCCGATCGGTGAGGGCCTTGGTGCGGACGATCGCATCCTCGACCTCGTTCGGCGGGATCGTCGCGGCTGCGAGGAAGCCGAACGCCCCCGCGGTGCACACGGCCGCCACGAGTTCGGGCGTCGCGACCCAGCCCATCCCGGTCTGGACGATTGGGTAGCGCGCGTCGAGGAGATCGCAGAGGCGTGTGTGGAGGGAAGAGGCCAAGTCGGTCCTCAGGCGGGGACTTCGCGGTTCACGAACCCCTTGGGGTCGATGCGTTCTCGGATCAGGGCGAGCTCGGGTTCGGTGGGCAGCCGGGTCTCGGGTGTGTCGCCCTCGATCGTGAGGGCGAAGCCGGTCTGCTCGACGATCTCGTCGACGGTGATGCCGGGGTGGCGCGAGACGAGCCGCATGCTGCGGTCCGGCGCGCCGAAATCGAAGACACCGAGATTCGAGATCACGCAACGCAGGTCGTGGAAGCGCGAGCTCGCCTCGCCGAGAGCGGCCGCGCGGTCGTTCCCGACGCCCGAGACGACATCGACCTTCTCGACGAAGACCTTCCCGCTGTGGTTCGGCACCCAGTAGCTCGTCGCATGCGAGATCGTGTTGCCGGGGGCGCCTCGCATGCCGAGCAGTTGGGCCTTGGGCTTCGCGTAGTCACCGATGCAGGCAAAGTTGTGGTTGCCGAAGCGATCGATCTGGCTCGCGGTCATGATGACGTGGCGCGTGCCCGACCAGAGCAGGTCGAAGACCCGGCGGAACGGGAGCCAGCCCTCGATGACGGGCTCGCCCGGGTCGTCGCCCGAGAGCGAGGGCACGTCGCCTCGCAGGTAGGCGACGCCGTCGCTCATCAGCAGGTCCGGTGCGTCGGTCAGCTTCGCTAGCCGCACGCCCACGGTGGGCACGGCCCCGAAAGCGCTCGCGAGACGTTCGCCGTCGTTGCGGAAGGCGTCGGCGACGGCCGCGACGCAGACCTCGGCTCGGGTGGCGTCGCTCACGACTGTCGCTCCCATCCTGACGGCTCCATTCGCCTTCGGCTCATTGCGTGCCCTCCGCTCCACTGCGGGCTTTCACCGCCTGCTGATACTCCGCCTCGGTCGCCAGCGAGAGATACCGCTCTTCGAACTTCTTCCACTCGTCCGGGTCTTTCGCCGTGGTGGCGTATTCCTTCTGGAAGGCCTCGTCGCGGCCGTAGTCCGGCGGGCACTCGGTGAAGTGGGCGCCGCCGGGGGCCTCGATGACGCCGTCGACCATCGTGCGGTTGATGACCAGGGTCTGGGGCGGGCCCGCCTTCGCGAGATCCTCGGTCTCGACGATCTTCTCACACGACATGAAGCGACGCTTCGCTGCCATGCAGTAGAGGTCGTCGAAGTAGGGGTCGGGCCCGAGGTATTGGCCGTTGCCGCGGGCGTCGGCGCGATTCATGTGGATGAGGGCCACGTCGAGATTCAGGGCCGGCATCGCCACGAGTTCTTCACCGTCGTCGTAGGGCGAGCGCACCATCCGCATGTCCGGGTTGTACTTCAGCACGTCGGAGCCCAGACCCGAGCGCGTGGGCAGGAAGGGCAGGCGCAGCGCGGCGGCATAGAGGCCCCACTGGAGCATGCCCTCGTCGAGTTCGGTCACTTCGATGCTGCCGGCCTGCCGCGCCGCGCGGAAGTGCGGCTCGAGCGGGATCGAATCGAGCGACACGAAGCCGTAGACAAGGCGGCGCACCTTGCCCGCCTTGCAGAGCAGGCCGACCTCGGGGCCGCCGTAGGTGACGATCGTCAGGTCCTTCAACTCGGTGCGAAGGATCTCGCGCACCAGCGACATGGGTTTGCGGCGCGAGCCCCAGCCGCCGATCCCGATGGTCATCCCATCGCGCAGCTCGGCGACGACGCGGGCTTCGGTGGTGCGCTTGTCCAAGGGGGTGTCCTCTCGCGGGCTGTGCGCTTCAGGGCCGAAGAAGGGCTCCCGAGCGGCTCGGATAATACAATAACGATACGTATCGTATCAGAAAAGGCAGGGAGGTAAAACTCCTGAAAAATCGGAAGGTTAAGGCCTGCGAGCCTCACCATGAGCATCGGCAACGTCGTGATCAGCCTCGTGACCAAGGGGATGAAGCTCGCGGTCTTCTACTGGCTCTATCGGTTCCGCGTTTTCGAGTTGGGGACCGGGGTCGCGGTCTTCTTCCTGGCCCTCGTGGTCGAGGATTTCGTCTACTACTGGCAATACCGCGTGGGCCACGAGGTGCGCTTCTTCTGGGCGGCCCACGTCACCCACCACTCGAGCCAGCACTACACCTCTCGACGGCCCTGCGTCAGACCTGGACGGGCTGGTTCACGCACTACTTCTTCTATTGGCCGCTGCCGCTGCTCGGTTTCGACCCGATGCTGTTGCTGACCGTGAGTTCGGTGAATCTGCTCTATCAGTTCTGGATCCACACCGAGTTGATCGATCGCATGCCCGCCTGGTTCGAGGTGGTCTTCAGCACGCCTTCGCACCACCGGGTCCACCACGGCACCAACGTCCAGTATCTCGACCGCAACCACGCGGGGATCCTGATCGTCTGGGATCGCCTCTTTGGCACCTTCGAGCCCGAGCGCGCGCCCGTGACCTACGGCCTGACGAAGAACCTCGAACGCTTCGACCCGATCACGATCGCCTTCCACGAGTGGGTGGCGATGGCCCGGGACGTGTGGCGCGCGAGTACCTGGCGTGACCGCGTGGGCTACGTGCTGCGCCCGCCGGGCTGGAGCCCGGATGGCTCGCGACAGACCGCACGCGAGATGCGCGCGGCGCTTCGCGGTGGAGCCCAGGCGGTCTGACGTTGCCTTCGGCCTTGCGCGGCGCGAGCTGAAAGAACCAGATCGGTCCGCCCAGGGAGACGTCGAACCCGTCCTTTCGCAGGCCAACGCTTTCCATCGGGCATGGCGCTAGCTCGCGGCGGCGACGGCGCGCTCGCCGCGGATCCGGCGTACGCCCAGGTACTGGAGCACGGCAAAGAGCAGCACCCCGTCCGCGATGGCGACGGCGCCGATCGAGCCCGTTCGGTTCAGGACGTCCAGTGCGACGACCGGGATGGTTCCGACTACCCAGGCGAGATCGGCCCACACGATCAGCATCGCCGTCGGCAGGTGGAGCGTCGCACGCGAGGCGAGGTAGACGAGCAGGGCGGCAAACCCGAGTAGCTGCACGCCGGTCACGGTCAGGATGCGCGCGTCGCCGAGGCCGATGGCTCCCGCGACGGCGTCGGCGCCGAGTACGAAGGCGAGGCCCGAGAGGGTCGAGAAGGCAGCGTTCCCACGCAGGCTGTTCCGAAGCAGGTTCTGTCGATCGCTCATGTCCGGTCTCCTTGAGGGGTGGGCGCATCGTTTGCCGCGTCGACGAGGGCCGAGGCGAGCAGGGCGCGGGCGTCGTCGAAGGCGCCGTCGTCGTCGAGGAGCCCGCGCCGCAGGTTGGCCTCCTGGACGAGAGCGTGAAGATGGAACGCGAGCAGGCGTTCATCCGTGTGTGGGCCGAGTTCGCCCAGCCGGGTCGCGGTGCGGATCTCGCTCTCGAGGGCGCGGATCCAGCTCGCCGTGTGCTCGGCCACGAGGTTGCGCACGGCGCCGGGCCGGGCTGAGAACTCGGCGCCGGCCGAAGCGAAGAAGCAGCCGCCGCGGTATTCGACGCCTTCCACATAGCCGATCCACGCCTCCATCATCGCGCGGACTCGCGCGACCCCCGGCTCGGCGCCGGCGGGTGGCGCGATCACGTGCTCTGCATAGCCTGCTGCGGCGCGCGTGATGGCGTGGAGCTGGAGATCTTCCTTGGAGTCGAAGTGCGCTGCGACACCGCTCTTGCTCATGCCGACCTCGCGGGCGAGGCCGGCGATGGAGAGGCCTTCGAGCCCCTCGGCCGTGGCGACGTCGGCGGCTGCGGCGAGGATCTCGCGCCGTCGCCGGTCGCCGGCTCGTTCCCGTCCGTTGCGGTGGGGGGAAGGAGGCATGAAGAATAGAATAGTACGATCGTACTCTAAATCAAGAACGTTCGTACTATTCCCGACGAATCCGCATGACGCTTTACAACCCCCCGTTCCAAAAGGGATCATCCGCGCGTGCTGCCCGTCGATCTGAGAGCACTCGACCTCCGGCCGTCGGACCGCCGCCCCGAAATCCCGGGTGGCGGGCCGCAGACCGTGGCCGAGATCCTCGACCGCCCGCTGGCCGCCCACCCGGATCGAGAGGCCTTGGTCGGCCGCGGCGCCCGCTTTTCCTTCGTCGAGCTCGATGCCGAGGTGAGCCGCACCGCCAACGCGCTCGCCGCCCTGGGCGCCGAGGTGGGCACCCGGGTCGCCTGTTGTCTCCCCAACTCGGCCGAGCTCGTCGTTGCCTTCCTCGCGAGCCAGCGCCTGGGGGCCGTGTGGGTCGGCGTGAACGCGGCGCTCGCGCCCCCCGAGAAAGCGATGTTGCTCGCGGACAGCGGTGCCGAGGTCTTCGTGGCCAGCCAAGATGCGATCGCGGGCCTCAGCGCACACGCCGCCGAGTTGCCAGAACTCCGGGACACGTTCGTGTGCAGCCCGGGCGAGGCCAGCGACCCGTGGCGCGACTGGTGCGCCGCCTCCCTCGCTCAGCGTCTGGACACATCGGCCATCGACCCGTTCGCACCGGCGGCCATCGCCTACACCAGCGGTACGACCGGCCAGCCCAAGGGCGCGGTTCACAGCCAGCACAACCTGCTTCTTCCCGGTGCCGTGGCCCGCGCGGCGGGTCGATATCCCGAGGGCACTCGACACGCTGCGGTGTTGCCGCTCACCATCCTGAACATCGTGGTGCTCGCGCCCTGTGTGGCTTTCCAGCTCGGAGCCCCCTGCATCGCGGTCGATCGCATCGATCCCGTCGGGCTCGCAGGCTGGGTTCGGGAGGAGAGGGTCGGCCACTTTGCCGCCGTGCCGACCGTGCTCTACGACTTGCTGACGCACCCCGACGTCACACGCGAAGACCTCGAGAGCTTGCAGGCGCCCGAGATCGGTGGCGCTGACTGCCCGCCCGCCTTCCTCGATCTCTATCGAGAGCGCTTCGGGAAGGGCGTGGAGATCGGCTATGGGATGACCGAGGCGCCGACCTCGGTCACGCGCACCGACCCCGACGAGCCCGCTCGTGCCGGGCTCTGCGGGCGCGCCCAACCCCAGGTCGAGATCCACATCCTCGGCGATGACGGGGCCGAGTTGCCTACGGGCGAGACCGGCGAGGTCTGCGTGGCACCGGCCGAGGCCGGCCCCTTCGCCGGAGTCTTCACGCCGATGCTCGGCTACTGGAACCGGGCAGAGGAAACCGAGGCCGCGCTCGCGGGAGACATCCTCCACACGGGCGACCTCGGCGAACTCGACGACGACGGCAACCTCTTCCTGCGAGGTCGCCGCAACGAGCTGATCCTGCGCGGTGGGGCCAACGTGTACCCGGCCGAGGTGGAACGCGCCCTCCAGGCCGACCCGGCCGTTGCGGCGAGTGCGGTGCTCGGCGTCCCCGATGCACGGCTGGGCGAACGCGTGGTCGCGGCGGTGCAGCTGGTGCCCGGCGTCGGTCTCGACGTGCCGGGGCTGCGAGCGCGCTGCGGCGAGAGGGTGGCGCGCTACAAGGTCCCGGATGAGATCGTCGCGGTGAGCGGGCTCCCGCGGAACGCCATGAACAAGGTCGTGAAAGCGGCGCTCCTTCCGCTCTTCGACCAAGAGGAGAGGGAGTCATGAGGCGAAGCGCTTGGGTCGTCTTCGTCGCGGCGGCGCTGGCTGTCTCGGCGTGTGCCGGGGGCTCATCGGAGCCCGAAGAGTCCGAAGCTCGCAAGGAGATCCGCGAGGCGTTCGAGTAGGCGGGCCTACGGTTCGAGGGCCACCGCCCTAGGGGTTCGACGGCCGCCGCGGCTCGCCGAACCAGGCGAGGCCCAGCAGGCCGATCCCCATCAGCAGGAAGACCTCCGGTTCGGGGACCGATGCCCCGCCGCTCGCCGAGCTGCCGCCGGTGCCGGGGCCGATCGAGAATGAGTAGCTCGCGGACAGGAAGCCGTCGGGCAGGGTAAACGCGGCCACCGAGCCATCCGAGAACGTTGCGCTCAGCAACGCGTTCGGGTCGCTGAACGGGAAGTCGTTGTTGAAGAGGACGAGGCGCGTATCCACCCAGCTTCCGAGGAACGCGCCGTCGATGTCGAGGTCGACCGAGAAGTCGAAACTCTCGCCCGCCTGGAAGTCGCTGAAGCTCCAGGAGAGCAGGTCGCTCGTGCCGCCCGGAGTCCAGATGTTGTTCCCGAGGCGGTCGGGCGAAAGCAGGCTCGCACCGACCGTCGCCTCGCTCGGGTCGGCTGCGCCCACCGCATCGAAGTTGAACGAGGTCTCGCCGATGGTGATGCGGAGCGCGGTCAGCGTCTCGCCGGCGGTGGAGGTATTGGTCACGGTGAAGGACGGGCTGTCTCAGTTCCATCCCCAGCTCGGAGCCAGGTCGAGTGTCCACTGTGTGGTGGCCTCGGCCTGGCCGGAGCAGAGCAGGAGCGCGGCCAGGGAGGCAAGAACGGTGCGGGCATGGTTCGGCATGGTCATCCCCAAATCCCAGGTTCGGGGCCTTGGAGAGCAAGGGCCGTGCCAGCGCGCGAGGTGGGAAGGCGAGGCCACTTGGCCGTGGAAGGAGACGACCCACCACGAAATTTTCGGCATAGCCGCCCCGGTCGGGCGGCCCCCAGCGCTGGCGTGATCAGCCGGTGGACGCGGGCCCGTCGACTTCGATCTCGAGCATCGCACGCCCGTCGATCCGCCCGGCGAGGCGCGAGAAGAGATTCGTCACGCGCATCTGCCAGCCATACTTCGCGCGCAAGGCGTCATAGGCGCGGGCGATGGATTCGGGTGTGTCGGTCACCGCGGCTCGCCCGTCGTAGGGCGCTCCGTGCACCTTGCCGCGCACGTTGCACCCCGAGAGCTGCACACGCGCGTCGTTGCGCAAACGCTTGACCTTGCCGGCGTCGGCCTCGGTGAAGACGTAGAAGCGTTCGCCGGCGAGAGCGAACCAGACCGGTGTTGCCACGGCACGTCCGGTCTTGCGATAGGTTACGAGGCTGACATAGCGCTCCTGGTCGAGCGCGCTCCGAGCGGTGGTATTCATGGGGTAGACTCCGTTCCCTTCGAAGCGAGAGGAGACCCCAGAATGGCAGAAGCGAAGATCCGTGTCGTGGCCCGGTTTGCGATCAAGCCCGAATGCGTCGACGAATTCATCGGGGCCGCACGCCGGACGATGGTCGAGCCGACCCTCGCCGAGCCGGGTTGCATCGAATACGACCTCTGTCAGGACCAGGCCGACCCGACGCGCTTCGCCATGATCGAGACCTGGGAGGATGAGGCCTCCCTGGCCGTTCACCTTGGCCAGGAGTCGCTGCAGGCCGCCGTCGGGGCCTTGATGCCCATGGGCTCCGAGCCGCCGACGGTCCAGCGGGTGCGCTCCATCGCGGCGGGTGCCTAGTGCACCGCAAGGACGACTGCATCTTCTGCAAGATCGTCGCGGGCGAGGCACCGAGCGCCCAGGTGACGGAGGACGAACGGACCCTCGTCTTCATGGATCTCTTCCCGGTCTCCGAAGGCCACACGCTCGTGGTGACGAAGGAACATTTCGAGAACGTCTTCGAGGCGACGCCCGAAGCGATCGCCGCCGTCGGGGCGATGTCGAAGCGCATCGCCGATGCGTTGAAGGCGGAGTGGGAGCCCGACGGGTTGTCGGTCTACCAGGCGAACGGTGCGGCTGCCGGCCAGACCGTCTTCCACTACCACATGCATCTCATGCCGCGCGACGCGGGCTCGGCCCTCACGCTACAGGGCCGCACCCAGGCCGCATCGGACGTCCTCGCAGACCAGGCAGCCCGCATCGCCGCGCGACTCGTCCACTAGTTCCCCGGCCCGCACTCGAGGTCCCCCGCTTCTCGGGGCGGGCAATGCTCGAGCTCCGCGGCGAGGTTGCGCAGAGCCGTCTGGATCCCTTCTTCGATCACCGGGTGGTAGAAGGGGCGCGCGAGTGCCTCGTCCACCGTCAGCCCGGACTGGATCGCCCAGGCCAGCAGATGCGCCGTGTGCTCCACCCTCGGGCCAACCATCTCGGCACCGAGCAACACGCCGCTCCCACACTCGCCGTAGATCCTCACCACCCCCGCGTTGCGTCCCATGACCCGCGCACGGCCCTGGTCGGCGTAGTCGACCGCGCCGACGCGGGCCCCGGCCAAGTCGAGGTCAGCGAACCGCGCGCCGACGCCCGCAATCTGGGGCTCGGTGAAGGCGATCGACAGCGGTGCGCGGCGGGCGGGCGACTCGAGCTTCGGGAAGTGCGCCGCGTTGGCGCCGGCGAGCCGGCCCTCGTCGGCGGCTTCGTGGAGGATGGCCTTCTCGGCGGTCACGTCGCCCGCCAGGAAGACCGGTGCGGAGCCCACTTGGAGTGTCGCCGGGTCGTGGGCGAGGCGTCCGCGGGCGTCGAGCGCCAACCCGGCGCGTTCCAAGCCAAGCCCCGCCAGGTTGGCCTTGCGGCCTGCAGCGGCGAGGACGTGCTGATAGCTCTCCTCACCGGCTGCGCCGTCGGGCGTGCGCCAGCGGACGCGAAAGCCCGCCTCGGGGTCGCCGGAGACCTCGATTGCCACGCTGCGGTGGATCGTCAGCTCGCAGCCCAGGACGACGGCTGCGGATTCGCGCACTGCGGGGTCGGTCAGGCCCGCGAAGTTCTGTGACCGCGCGAAGATCGAGACGCGGACGCCGAGCCGCGCGAAGGCCTGGCCGAGTTCGAGCGCGATCACGCCGGCCCCCACCACCGCCAGAGATTCCGGGAGATCGGGCAACTCGAAGACATCGTCGTTCACGAGGACGTGTTCGCGGATCGCGTCGAGGGCCGGTGGGATGAAAGGCGAACTCCCGGTGGCCAACACCACGGCACGCGTATCGACGCGGCCGTGGCCTTCCACCTCGAGCGAGGTCGGGCCGACGAACCGGGCGTGGCCATCGAGGCGGCCTTCCCGTGGGATGCGCTCCACGGAGTCGAGCACGAAGCCGACGAAGCGGTCGCGCTCGCGGCGAACGCGCTCAAGAACGGCGGGCCCGTCCACGCGCACGGGGCCGGACACCTCGATCCCGAAGCGCCCGGCGTCCGCCACGCCGTGGGCGGCCTCCGCTGCGGCGATCAGGAGCTTCGAGGGCATGCAGCCGACCCGCGCGCAGGTCGTGCCGTGGGTGCCGCCTTCGATCAGCACTGTGCTGGCTCCGGCCTTGGCGGCTGCGCTTCGCGCGTTCAAGCCCGCGGTGCCCGCCCCGATCACGGCCACATCCACTCTTCGGTCGCTCATGTTCGATCCTCTCCGCCGGGCCTCGCTGGCGTTCGCGTGGGCTTCGATGCCGGCACGCCCGGCTCGATACCGGTGCGCTATGGTCGCGTTTCCCAACCCGCGCCCCGAGTCGATCCCCGTGGACCCCGCACCCGAGTACCCCGGAACGCTGCCGCCCGAGCGGACGCGCAAGATTCCGTCCCACGGCATCGAGATCCATACCCTGGAATGGGGGGATCCCGAGGCTCAGCCCGTGGTCCTGGCCCACGGCATGTGGGACCACGCTCGCAGCTTCGCGACCCTGGGGCCGCTGCTGGCCGAGCGCTTCCGCGTGATCGCGATGGATGCGCGCGGCCACGGGGATTCTGGCTGGGCCGACTCCTACGGCTGGGGCATCGACATCTACGACCTGCTGAATGTCGTCGCGTCCTTGGGTCGCCCGGTCCACCTGGTGGGCCACAGCAAGGGCGGGGGGCAGGTCACCGACGCGGCCCGGATCGAGCCCGAGAGGGTCCGCCAGCTCGTGAACATCGATGGCTTCGGCCCTGAGCCCGAGCCCGAAGCCGACGTGCCGCTCCCCGAGCGGATGGCCCAGAACCTCGACTCCCGTCGGCGGCGTGTGGAGCGCCAATCCTGGCGTCCGTACAAGAGCCTCGACGACCTCGTCGAGCGACGGCTCGCCCAGAACCCGAGGCTCGACCGCGAGTGGCTGCGCTTCTTCGTGTGGCACGCCGCGCGCCTCGAGCCCGACGGCTGGCACTGGAAGCACGACCCGATCATGGGCCGCTTCATCGGGCCGTTCTCGCCCGACTGGATCGCGCCCGCGTGGGCCGTCTTGAAGATGCCGGTGCTGGCGGTGGTCGGTTCCGAGCCGGACACGTGGGGCCCGTTGCCCGAGCCGCTGCTCTCCGAGCGCCTCGCGCACATCCCGAACCTCGAGCGCGTGACGGTCGAGGGCGCCGGACACTTCGTCCACGTGGAGAAGCCCGCCGAGACCGCGAGCCTGCTCCTCGATTGGCTCGAGTCGTGAGCGCGGAGGTTGGGGGCGATACGGTGCGGAAGCTCCAAAACGGCCGGGTGACGCTCGCGCTCCACCAGCGAAAAGCAGGGGAGGGCACACCGCTCCTTCTGCTCCACGAGCTCTACGGCTCGAGCGCGGGTTGGGCCACCGAGGTCGACGCGTGGCCGGGGCCGGTGTTCGCGCTCGACTTCTGCGGCCACGGCGAGTCGGCGTGGATGCGCGGCGGCTCCTACCACATCGAGCACTTCCTCAGCGACGCCGACACCGCGCTCCGTGAGGTCGGCTCGGCAGTCCTGGCCGGCGCGGGGCTCGGCGCCTGGTACGGGTTGATGCTCGCAGGCGCGCGCGCGGAGCAGGTGCCGGGCTCCCTGCTCCTTCCGGGCCGGGGGCTGGAAGGTTCGGGTTCGCAGCCCGACCCGCTCGACACCGAGCGCCGAATTCCGACCGAGGCCCAAGCCGCGGCCTTCGACGAAGGCGACTGCGACCCCTGCTGCGCCGGCATGGAGGGCGACCCGCGGCCCCCCGACTTCATCGAGCCGTTCGCGACCGCAGCCCGGAACGTTCTCCTCGTGGACGACGGCCGCGCGATGCCGCATTGGTGGCGCACCGTTCAGGACTGCGGCGGCCAGAAGGTCGGGGCGGACCTCGTCTCGGGCCTCGCCCGGCTGCAAGCCGCGGTCTAGCCCCGAAGAGCCTGCACTCCCGCGTAGGCCAGTGCGAACGGCATCAAGAAGAGCAGCGAGTTCAAGGCCCAGCAGAAGAAGGCGATGCCACCGAAGCCGGCGAAGGCCAGGGCGTCGCCGGCTTCGCTTTCGTACCGGGCCGCGCCCAGGCCGAGCCGCTGGCGCCAGGCGCCGACGGGCTCTTCGAGCCGGACGTTCTCCCAGGGTTCGCGATAGAGGTTGCGCGTTCGCCGCCCGCGGATGAAGGCCGCCCACGTGCGCCGGGGCCCGATGAACAGCCCCACCCAGAAGACGACGAGGTTGAGGTACCAGGCCGCCCAGTGGTCTTCGCAGCTCGAGCCCACCTCCCAGGCGCCGATCTCGGCCTCTCCGATCCAGTTCGTGTCGTAGCCCGCGAGAATGTGGTGGAGGTCGTGATAGCGGACGGCCCGGCGCCGGGCGTCGCTGTTCGGGAACCAGAAGGCGAGCGGGCCGGCCTTGATCTTCACCCACTTCGCTTCGTAGCCGCCGCCGTCGCCGAATTCGTTCTCGGCGAAGTAGCGCACCCGTGCATCGTCCAGGCGTTCTTCGTCTCGATAGGTCACGTGTCTCTCCTCAGACGCGCGAGGCGAACTCGGGTATGGGCGCGTCCCGGAGCTCGGCGAAGACCCCGAAGTGGTCGGACGGCCAGATGCCGTCTTGTTGGTCGTTGCAGACGACCTGGCAGCGGGTGATCTGACCGAGGCCATCGCGTCGCGGCGGCCCGGCGAAGACGTAGTCGATGCGGCGGTCGGGCTCGAGCCACTCGCGCGCGTGGTCGTTGCGGTTCGACCAGGTCGTGCCGTCGCCTTCCCCTGCGACGTCCCATGCGTCGACGAAGTAGACGCTGCGGCCCGCCAGCGATTGGATCCCCGACAGGAAGCGGATCTCGGCCGCCTCGGGCGCCGCGTTGAAGTCACCGACGAGAATCGGCGGGCAGCCGCCTTCGGGTCGGCGCGCCCAGACCCACTCGGCGAGGGCCAGCACCTGTCGCTCGCGGACGTTGCCGTGGTGGAAGCGCCAGTTCAGGTGGGTGCATGTGAATGAAACCGGGCCAAAGGGCGCCTCCGCCACCACCGACAGCGCCGTCCGGGTCTCGCCATCGCCCGAAGAGGGGAGGTCGAGCACCGCGCGATCGCGGAGCGGCCAGCGCGAGGCCACGGCGTTGCCAAAGGCGATGTCGCGCCCGAGCCAGCGGGGGGTCGCCATGGCGAAGTCGAGGTGGTAATCGCGGCCCGCCATCAGCTCGGCGGCCTGGTCGACGCCCTCGCCTTCGAGTGCCTCTTGGAAGCCGATGAGGTCCGGATCGAGGCGGTCGATCCACTCGCGGATCCGCTTGGCCCGCTCGGGCCACGGGCCGGCATCGTGCCAGAGATTCAGCGAAAGGACTTTCAGGGCCACGGCGGCGATTATAATCCGCCGATGCCCCGAACACCCGAGCGCGCCCCGACGGTCGATGCCATACCGGCCGCGATCTTCTCGCCCCTGGCCGATCGCATCCGCTCGCACGAGGGCAAGATCTTCCCGCTCCACGTGGGGGACACCTGGATGGAGCCTTTCGCGGGGGGCCGGATGGAGGCCTTTGCGGTCGCCGATCACCCAGGTATGCACCGCTATGTCGACACCCAGGGCATCCCGCCGCTTGTCGACGGGTTGGTGGGGAAGCTGCGCTCCCGGAACGGTCTCGCGTGCGAGCCCGATGAGGTTCTGGCGACGGGCGGTGCGACGGGCGCGCTCGCCGCGGCGGTGGGCTCGATCGCGGCGCCCGGGGAAGAGGTGCTGATCCTGTCGCCCTTCTGGCCGTTGATTCGGGGCATCGTGCAATCGTTCCGCGCCGTTCCCGTGGAGGTGCCGTTCTACGACCGCGTGGGTTCGGCGGCCGAAGCGGTGGCCGCCGTCCGTGCCCGGATGAGTGGGCGGACCGTGGCACTCTACGTCTCGACGCCCTCCAACCCGACCGGCTGCGTCATGCCGGGCGATTGGCTCGAGGCCCTCGCCAGCTTCGCGCGCTCCGAAGGTCTGTGGATCCTGTCCGACGAGGTCTACGAAGACTACGTCTACGAGGGCGAGCACGTGTCGATCGGCCGCTTCGCCCCGGAGCGAACCTTCTCGGTGTTCTCCTTCAGCAAGGCGTACGGCATGGCGGGCAACCGCGTCGGGTACCTGGCCGGCCCGAAGGAGGCCGTCGCGGCAGCGCGCAAGGTCGGCACCCACACCGTCTATCACCCGCCGACGGCGGGTCAGCTGGCGGCGGTGGCGGCGCTCGAGTCGGGCGCCGCCTGGGTCGGGGACGCGCGCGCGGCGTATCAGCGTGTCGGTGTGGCGGCCGCTGCTGCCCTGGGCCTCGCGCCGCCAGCGGGCGGGACGTTCCTGTTCGTGGACGTCGCCGGCCAGCTCGACGAGCGCGGCCTCTGGGGCTTTCTCGAAGACTGCCTGGACGACGGGGTCTTGCTCGCACCCGGGCCGGCTTGCGGCGCCGACTATCCGACTTGGGTGCGGCTCTGCTTCACGGCTGCGCCGCCGGCGGACGTCGAAGAGGCGGTGACCTGTCTTGCGCGGCGGTTGGCCGCGGGCTAGCGGCGCAGGCGGGAGTGCCAGTCGCGTTCGAGGGCGGCGACCACGCATCGGATCGGGTTCTCGGGCGAGTCCGAGACGGCGTCGGGGAAGAAGATCCCGACTTCGTCGGGCGTCACGCGACGCACGACGCCTGCGAGACGCACGTGTTCTTCGGCCACCTTCACGGAGAGTTCCACCACCTGGTCCGGCATCAAGGTGGGCGCATCCCCCGCAAAGCGCAGCAGCATGCCCGTGAGAGACAGGTTCACCAGCTCAGCGGGCCAGGTGATGCCATCGTCGGCGACGAGATCCACGTCGTTCGGTCCCGAGCCGCCGGGCAACCGGAACGCGCTCCGCAGCCCCTCGCTGCTGATCTGGCCCGGCAACCCCACCTGCACACGCATGCGTCCCCGGTCGACTTCCGCCGAGCGCAGAGGCGCTGTGAAGGTGACGGGGCGGCCCCGGTGCAGGAAGGATACGTGGCAGACCGTGCCATCGGCGGGCTCGCGCGGCGGGTCGTCGGTCATCTCGAACTCGACACGCTCGTTTCGGAACGCGGTGAAGACCGCACGCAGCCCGTTCCCGCCGCTTTCGCGAAAGGTCACGACGGCGGGCGTGCCGGCGGCGCAGCACTCGACGACCACCCGTTCCGGATCGGTCCCCGGTAATCCTTGATCGGAGAGGGGCTCCACGCGGGGGGAATCGGAGCTTGCGGCTCAGGCCTTGAGGGTTTTCGTCCAGCTCATTTCGGGGTGGGCGGGCCCGCGCTCAGCCGAGGCCCATGCGGCGGGCGATGATGCGCTTCATGATCTCGTTGGTTCCCGCGTAGATGGATTG
Organism: Deltaproteobacteria bacterium; assembly: GCA_019311105.1. Lineage (GTDB taxonomy): Bacteria > Myxococcota_A > UBA9160 > UBA9160 > JAFDDA01 > JAFDDA01. The sequence continues at coordinate 65,844 of JAFDDA010000020.1, read as the reverse complement.
CACGGCTGCATCCGCGTAGTCGGTCGAGATCGGATACTCGCTCATGAAGCCGTACCCGCCGTGGAGCTGGAGGCACTCGGCGGCCGCGCGCTTCTGCAGATCGCTCGCCCACCATTTGGCCATGCTCGCCTCGCTCACCACGTCCTCGCCACGGATGTGGGCTGCCACGACATTGTCGGTGAATGCCTGGCCGACCTCGACCTCGGTGGCGAGCTCGGCCAGGGTGAACTGCGTGTTCTGGAACTGCGCGATCGGCTGGCCGAAGGCATGGCGCTCCTTCACGTAGGCCACCGTGTCGTCGAGGGACCGGCGTGCCGAGGCGATCGATGCGACGGCGATGCAGATGCGCTCCTGCTGGAGCTTCTCCATCAACTGATAGAAACCCCGGCCCTCCTCGCCCAGGACGTTGCCAGCGGGGACGCGACAGTCTTCGAAGAAGATCTCACTCGTGTCCTGGCCCCGCAGCCCGAGCTTGTCGAGCCTTCGGCCGCGAACGAAGCCCGGCGTGTCGGCCTCGACCAGCAGCAGGCTGAGGCCGCGCGACGCCTTGGCAGCCTCGCTGTCGGTCTTCGCCACCACGATGAACAGGTCGCCGATCTGGCCGTTGCTGATGAAGGTCTTGGCGCCGTTCAGGATGTAGTGGTCGCCGTCGCGCTCTGCGCGGGTCTGGATGCCCTGGAGGTCGGAGCCCGCTGCGGGTTCGGTCATGCAGATCCCGAGCAGGGTCTCGCCGGACACACATCCCGGCGCGTACTTCCGCTTCTGTTCTTCGCTCCCGAACGACAACAGGTAGGGGAGCACGATGGAGGAGTGCAGGGAGATCATCATGCCGTGGGCCCGGGCGTAGGCCATCTCTTCCATGATGATCATGTCGTAGCTGAAGTCGGCGCCTGCGCCGCCGTACGCCTCCGGTGCGCAGGCGCCGAGGTAGCCATTCTCGCCGGCGCGCCGCCAGGATTCGCGGTCGCTCATGCCGCGCTCGTTCCACTCGGGAATGCGCGGCTCGATCTCGTCTGCGATGAAGCGCCGGAACTGTTCGCGAAAGAGGTCGTGTTCTTCGCCGAAGAGGGTTCGCCGCATGGGGGCTCCTTCGACGCGCAGTCTAGGTCGACGCTCGCGGCCGCGCGAGACGGGGCGCGAGCGCGCCGAGCCCGGCAAGGCTTCGCCCAGGAAGGCGCCGTGGGCTAAGCCTTCGCTCATGAAGGCTGGAGCCGCCGAGGTTCGACTTCCCCTGCCCGCCGGCGCCCCGATGATGGGCTATGGCGCCCGCGTTGGCCGGGCTGCGGGGGAGCACGACCCGCTCCACGCGCGGGCTGTGTATCTGGAGGAGCGGGGACGTGTGTTGCTCCTGCAACTCGAGGTCTGTCTGCTGGCCGTCCCGCACGCCGAGGCGTTGGTCGAGCGTCTCGCGGGGGCGACCGGCCTCGCCGCAGAGGAGATCTGGGTCGCCACCACCCACACGCACTCCGGGCCAGAGACCGGCGCCGCTGCGAGCCTCGCCGGTGATGCGCCGCCCGAGTGGATGATGCCGATCCACGCGGCGGCCGAGGAGGCGGCCCGCGCCGCGATGGCAGCGACCGTTCCGGCGCGCGCCGGCTTCGGTAGCGGTGAAGCGACGATCGGCCACAACCGTCGCGAGCCCGGCGGCGCCGTCGACCCGAGCGTCGTCGTGTTGCGCGTGGATGCCGAGGCGGGCGGGACGATCGCCGTGGCCTATGTCCACGGAACACACCCCACCGTTCTCGGGCACGAGAACCTCGAGTGGTCGGCGGACTGGCCGGGTGCCTCGGCCGAACGGGTTCGCGAGGTATTCCCCGGTGCGGTCCCGATCTTCCTGCTCGGCGCCCATGCGGACGTCGACCCCCGGACGCGAGGGATCCAGGACCTCTCCATCCCGGGGCAGAGCGTCGGCGCAGGGTTTTCCGCATGCGAGACGTTGGGACGCGAAGTGGGGGAGGCCGTGGTCTCCGCAGCCCAGGGCGCGACGCTCGGCGCGTCGTTCGCGGTCGCCGCGAGGCTCGAGCGCATTCGCATCCCGATCCACGACGGCGCCGACGATGCCGCACGCAAGGCATCGCTTGCGGCGCGCGCACGAGATGCGTCGATGGCACTGGGCCTCGACCCCGCCGAGCCGCTGCGTGTCTCCCAGGCCTACGCGCTCGAACAGGAACGGACTGCAGGCCTCCCGGCCGATGAGGTGCGCGAACGGGTCGCCCGGGTTCGTCTGTTCGTTCGCGATCGCACGGCGGCGCGCGTGGCGGGGGGGGTGGTGCCGGAGGTTGCGGTCCGCGTGCTGCGCCTGGGCGACGCGTCCTGGCTCGGCCTGCCCGCCGAAGTCACCGCAGAGCTCGGGCTCGCCTGGAAGGCCGGCCGCGCGGAGGGCTCTGCATTGCTTTCGAACGTCGGGGGTTGGCTCCGCTACCTGCCGCACCCGGACCGGTTTCGGGCCGCGAACGGGCACCACCACTACGAGGTCCTGAACTCGACTCTCGAGCCCGGCGCGAGCCTGCGCCTGCTGGCCGCCGGGGCCTCGCTCGCAGCCGCTGCGGAGCCTCCCGCCACTCCGTAAAACCCTTCAGAACCAGGCCCGTTCTTCCGTTGAGTTCAAGCGGAGCCGTACATCTGCGCGCGATCCGTGCGCGCGGCCGGCGGTTCGCGGAGTTGGCATGATCGTCCTGCCCCTGAATGAGGAAGCCCGCAGTGGGCGACGCCCGCCCTGGGTGACGCTCGGCTTGCTGCTGGCCTGTGTCGTGGTCTTCGTGCATCACCGCACCGCCGACCGCGAAGTGGACGTGCGCACCGAAGCCGCGATCGAAGACGCCTGGATCTACTTCGTCGCGCACCCCTACGTGAACGTGGACGACGACCTGGCGGAGATGTTCGGCGAAGACCAGGTGGCCTTCGAGGCGGACGTCTTCCGAAACGACCTGCGCCACTCCGGATCGCCCGGAATCCCCGACTTCGTGCGACACCACGACCAGATCGATTTCGACACGAAGGTCGACGCCGTCTTCCAGGCCATGGAGAGCCACTCGTTCTACCGCCTGGGCTTCTTCCCGGATGCGATGTCCTCGCCCGATTCGAGCTTCCTCACCTACGTGCTCGTGCACGAGGATTGGATCCATCTGCTGTCGAACCTCGCCCTCGTGTTGCTCGCGGGCTTGTTCCTCGAAGAGGCCTGGGGGCGGGGGATCTACCTCGTCTTCGTGTTGACCGGTGCGGTGGCCGGCGCGGTCGGCTACGCGACCCTCGATCCGGACGCGACCGAGGCGCTGGGCGGCGCGTCCGGCGTGGCTGCGGCCCTGGCCGGGGCCTTCCTCATTCGTTTCGCAACGGTGCCGATCCGCTTCCAGTACTTCGTGATCCCGCCCTTCGGCGGCAAGTTCACCGCGCGGGGTTGGGTCACGCTCCCCCTGTACGGCGGCGCCTACCTGGCTGCGGACTATCTCTTGACCCACGGTGCGCCGGGCATCGAGCCGGTCAGCGCGGAGTTCTCCACGTGGGCCCACGTGGGTGGGTTCGGCTGGGGCATCGCCTTCGCGATCGTGATGAAGCTGTTTCGGATCGAAGAGCGGATCATCAACCCGAAGATCGAAGAAAAGCTCACCACGCGGTCGAACCCGATCCTTGACCGCGCCATGGCCGCGCGCGAGGACGGGCGGATCGAGGAGGCGGTGGAGCTCCTGGCCAGCGAAGTGGCCCGACACCCCGAGAACCAGGACGCCGCCCTGGCGTACTGGGATGCGACGACGGTGGTGGGCCGGGCCGACGAAGCGGCCGGCGCGCTCGTGTGCGTCCTACGGGAAGAGGTGACCTCGGGCCAGAAAGAGCTCGCCTTGCAACACTGGCGCGAGCTCACGCAGCGGGCGCCCGGCTTCGAGTTGGAATCGGCGATCGAGGTCCGCATCGGCGGCCTGCTGATCGAAGCCGGCGAGTACGACCTGGCCAGCTTCTCCATGCGCCGCGTGCTCGAGGGAAGCTGCGGCGCCGTCTCGGGTGGGACGGCTCACAAGCTCGCCCGTCTCGCCCAGGATCTCGACACCGACATGGCTCTCGCTGCGGCCCAGACCGCCCTGGCGACGACCGACCTCGACCCCGCGGAGCGGGAAGAGGTGGAGACGCTGCGCCAACAGCTCGTCGGAGTGAGCGACCGCGAGCACGAGACCGTCGCCGAAGAGGTGGGCGAAGAAACGAACGGCCGCTCCGGCCCGTTGTTCGGCCAAGGCTACGACTTCCATCAGACCGAGTCTCCGGCTGCGGCCACGGATGCGGCGCCGGCCCAACCCGGTGAGGTCGATCTTCAAGACGACGAGCCGCGGGGCGAAGTCGCTCTCGATGGCGATGCGCAGCCGGGCGAGGTCGCTCTCGATGGCGACACGCAGCGGGGCGAAGTCGATCTCGATGGCGACACGCAGCGGGGCGAAGTCGATCTCGATGGCGGTGCGCAGCCGGGCGAGGTCGATCTCGAGGGGGATGCGCTGAACGCGGAGCCCTTCGAACTCGAAGATCTCACCGGGCCGCCCGGAGTCCACAGCTACGACCTCGAGTCGACCGGCTCGGCCGACGCCGATGAACCGGCCGAAGTCACCGCCGGCGACGCCCTCGATCTTTCGCCGGGCGGGTCCATGGGTTCGGGCCTCGAAACCTCCGACCCTTCCCTGGGCGCGGCGCCCCCGATCGAGGCCGTACCGGCTCTGGATGAAGGGTCGAGGTCTCCGCAGGCGAGCGAGGACCAGCTCGACGCTGACGCACTGGACCTGGACGCCGGGGAGATGGACCTGGGGGCCAGCACACCCGAGCTCGTCTCGGACCACGACGTGAGCACTCCCGAACTCCCTTCCGACCACGACGCGAGCACTCCCGATCTTTCTTCCGACCACGGTGTGATTGCGCCGGATGTCGCGTCCGACTTGGCGCCCGAGTTGGACCACAGCACGCCGGACCTCGGGAGCAGCGACCCCGATCTGGGGCCGGAGATCGATCGCAGTACGCCCGAACTCGATCGCAGCGCTCCCGACCTCGGGGGCAGCGGGCGGGACCTCGGGCCCGTGATGCCCGTGATCGAGTACGACCCGAGCCCGTCGGGTTCGCCCGGGAGCGCGCCGCTCGACGAGCCGATCGTTCCAGACCTCGAAGAGAGCACGCCGGATCTCGCGCCGGGCCTGGACGACGATGCACCCGATCTCGACGCCAGCATCCCGGATCTCGGACTCACCGCACCGCCGCCCCTGGGTCTCGCTGCTGACCCCATCCCCCTGGCGGACGAGAGCGTTGTGACGCCGGCAACCGCCCCCCTCGACGATACGGGTGCGCCCGATTTCGGGAAGACCCTCGACATGGCGAGCCTCGGTGCCCAGACGCTGCCCGGCCTCGAGGGCGCGCCGCCTCTCGACCTGTCGTCGTCGTCCGTCTTCGAGCCGCCGCGGACCCTGCCGGAGATCGAGGCCCCGCCGCCGCCCCGCACCCTCAAGAAGATGGAGGCGATCCCACTCGCCCTCAGCGACGAATCCATCACCCTCGATGTAGGCGAGCGGGGCAAGGCACAGCTCGGGCTCGAGCGCATCGACGCCATCTCGGTCGCCGGGGTCCGTGGCCTCCGGTCGAAGCCCGTCGTGGTGATCGACCTCGTTACCAACTGGCTGGGGGCCGGAGGGCAGCCTCTGAAGATCGTGCGCCTGAGCAGCGATCGGTTCGACCCGTGCAAGCTCATGCCTGGCGAGGAGAACGGATTCCAGGCTTTGAAGAACTGGATCGCCGACCTCTTGCAGAAGAGCGAGGCGCTCGCGCTCCCCAACCCGTCGAGCGCCGTGGGCGACCCGTTCCAGATGTTCGATTCGCTCGAAGCCTACGAGCGAGAGGTGCTGCGGGTTCTCTAGCGCCGGCTACCGAAGGCCAGCGGCGGCGTCCAACCGATGGGTCGCCGATGAACGAGTGCGGGGGGCGGCTCGTCCCGGCCGACCCGGACGGCCACACCCACACCGTTGCTCCGGTGGCACGCCATCGCGCGCGTCCCGAGGCGCTGGCGGAGATGATGCGCGCGATGCACCGGGCGCCGCTCGCGGCCGAGAGCCACGCGGCGCGCAAGCACGTCGAAGCCCGACACGACCTCGCCGGTGTGGTTGCCGACCTTCATCAGGCTCTACTCGCGCTCGGCTGAGGCGCGGCATCACGCCGCGCAAACGAAGTCTTCGCCCTCTACGCGGCCGAGTGTCGCGAGCGCTTGGCGGATCTGACCGCGCGGCCCTGCGCCGGCCACCGACACGACGATCGGGCCATCGAGCCCCGCGAGGCCACTGGGTTCGATCACCGGAGCGCCGTGGATCGTCTGGCCCAGACGCCCGGGGTGAAGCTCCACGATGTGGCTCGGCAGCCGGCCCTCTCGGGCCAGGGCCCTGCGCAACGCGCGGCCGGTCCCGCCATAGCCCCAAAGGACGTAGTGCGGGTGGTCGGGTAAGAAGCTGCGCGCCAGATGATGGGCCTTGCACGCAACGAATCGCTCGATGGCGTAGCGCGGGTCGTGGTCCGAGAGCCCGCCGCGTCGCCATGAGACGAGGCGCCGCGGGACGACGCCGAGCCGTAGCCCCCGCCGGTGGGCGCGCAGGATCCAATCCTGGTCTTCGGGCCAGCCGCGGTCGCGATAGGGGAGGGCTTCGAACACGCGGCGCCGGACGAGCCAGGTGGGGTGGGCGAGGGGACATTCGATGAAGACGTCTCGGGCGACGTCTTCGGGCGACGCGAGGGATGTGAGCCAGGCTTCGTAGGCACGCATGCCATCCGAGAGCCCGGCACGGGGGAAGACCCGCACGTGGCATCCGACGCCGGCCAGCTCGGGGTCGGCTTCGAGCTGGGCGCGTTGCAGTTCGAGGCGTTCGCGGTGCATGAGGTCGTCGGCATCCATGCGCGCGATGTAGCGGCCCCGGCACGACGTGAGGCCCGTGTTCAGGGTGGCGACGAGCCCCGTGGCGGGGAGTTCGAGAACCCGGAAGCGTGGGTCGCGAGCGGCGCGGTCGCGCGCAATCGCGAGCGATGCATCGCACGAGCCGTCGTCCGCCACGACGCACTCGAAACTCGTCTCCGTCTGGCGGGCAATGCTTCGGAGGCACGCCGCGAGGGTCGCGGCGGCGTCGCGGACCGGCAGCAGGACCGAGACGGCCGGCTCGCTCATTCCAGGAAGAAGGGGCTCGACCAGGCGGCGCCGCCGTCGCGTTGCACGACGCGTACGTAGACGTACTCGCCCGCCCGGAGGGCCCGAACCGGGTAGCTGATCAGCAGGTCGCTCCGGCCTTCGCCCTCGGCGGAGGCGACCACGGCACCGCTGCGGACGATGTCGACGCGATCGAGCTCGGCCGTGCCGACCACGTCCACGACGAGGCCCGGCTCGTCGCCGAGGCTCGCGACGGCGAGGCTTCGCCCCATGGCGTGCCCCGCGAGCTTCACATCGAGAAGGATGCGGGGGCCGTTGGTGGCGTAGGTGCGCCGGTCCTGGAGCGCACGGCGCAGGCCCTCGCGGGTGAGGTCTTCGGCCACGACCGCGGCGAGGCCGCCCGATGCGCTCCCGATGTGGGCGAGGCCGGGGTGGCCGTCGTGGGAGTCGCCACTGCCGACGAACCCGAGGGCGTAGCCGCGGTTCAGCGCATCGCGCACGAAGTTCCCGGCCACGGGCGCGTAGATCGGCCCCGGCGAATCGGGTGCCTCGCTGCTGCCGTGGACGTTCACGACCTCGGTCAGCGGCTCGAGTTCCGGGTCGGGGGGGATGCTCCAGTCGGTGGCAATGGGCCCGCCCGCCGAGTGGTGGGCGAGCGTCATGGCGGGTTTTCCGCGCAAGGCGGCCCACAGCTGCTCCGGCGTCTCGAACTCCGGCGAGAGCGAAGACATCCAGGGCCCGCCGCCGTCGTCGAAGTAGAGGACGTGGCGATGGCCGTAGAGCCAGCTCGTCCACTCGTATCCGTGGAGCGTCACGAAGTGGCCGGGTTCGTGTGCTGCTTCGGCTGCGCGGCGGATGCGGGCGCGCAGTTCGGGCCGAGCGTCGAGAAAGGGGATCCCCCAGTGGTCGTGGTCGGTGAGCGAAACGAAGTCGAGCCCGGCGGCCGTTCGCGCGTAGCGGAAGTAGTCCTCCGGGGTCCCCGTGCCGTCGGAGAGGTTCGAGTGCCCATGCAGGTCGCCGAAGCGGATGCGCGGCGCCTCGGAGGAGACGCGCATCGGGTTGGAGATCCCCTCCAGGCCCTCGGGGCCGCGCGCTTCGACGCGGACGATCCCCTCGGCATCCACCCGGATCGGCACGCGTGCGACGCCGGCCTCGGCGCCCGTGAAGACCAGGGTGTCGGCCAGGCTCACGCTCTCGGCGCGATCGCCGAAGGTGACTTCGCCTGCAAAGTCGACTCCGGCGCTCGCGCCGCCATCGAGCACTGCCACGGTGAGGAAGGTCTCTTCGCCCGGCCGGGCCACGGCAGGCAGATGCAGGACCAGGCGCGCCGCGTCGCCGGCGGCAACGTCGACGGCGGGCGATTCATCGATCCACTCGCGCACGCCGTCGCCGTCGCCGTCCACTGCCACGAAGAAGCGGGACTCGCGTTCGGCGAAGCGGTCGGCCCGGGCGCCGGCCTCGCCTGCGCCGTAGACGATCCGGATGCGTTCGCCCGGGCCGAGGGCGCGCCCGCCGACCTCGATGCCGAGGAGCTGTTGGTCGAGTGTCTCGGCGGCCAGCTCGACGCCCTCTGCCAGGGACTCGACGGTCGTGAAGCCCGGCGCTCGGGGCTCGCGCGTCTGGGGAGTGCTCCAGTGCCAGAACGGGGAGACCTGGAGCAGGATGCGGCCGCCCACGGCCACACCGTGGGGCCCCGCTTCATAGAGAAGGGTCCACTGGCCATGGCCGGATGCACGGGCCGCACGGCTCGACTCCACCCATGCCCGACCGCCGCCGTCGGAGGGATGGCGGGTGTTGTCGGCGTCGCTGCGCAGGGCGTCGAACATCTCCCGGCGGGCGTGAGCGCCGCGTTCGTAGCGCGGCCCCGGTTCCGGGATGCCCGGTGGCGCGACCACGGGTGCTTCGACTTCTTCCGCTCCTCCACAACCGAGTGCCAGAGATGCCGCCACGGCCGCCCAGATCGCGACGCATTGCGCGCTGAATCCGCGCCAGCGCTTCAGGGTCGCACCTCGGCGCTTCAGGCTCGCACCTCGGCGCTTCAGGGTCGCACCGTGTATTGGCGCGGACCGCGCTGTGGCTCGAGCTGCGGGCCCAGCAGGGAGAGCCAGCGTGCAATCTCGGGGCGCGTGTCGCGAGGGTCGATCATGTCATGGATGGCGAAGGCTTCGGCCGCGGCGTGCGGCCTGCGACGGGAGGCAAGCTCGCGCTCGAGTTCGTCGCGTCGGGCCTGGGGGTCTTCGGCCTCCGCGATCTCGCGATGGAAGGCCACGGCCACACCCCCCTCCAGGGGGAGGGCGCCGCGCTCGGCCGAGGGCCACGCGAGCACACGCCCGTTCGGGCCGAAGTGGGCCGCCGCGGCCACGCCGAAGGCCTTGCGCACGTGGATCGAGATCCACGGCACCGTGGATTGCACCACCGCGAACAGCGTCTGCGCGCCGTAGCGGATCGTCCCCGCGCGCTCGGCCTCGCTGCCGATCATGAACCCCGGCTCGTCGACGAAGGAGACGATCGGTAGGTGGAACGTGTCGCAGAGGTCGACGAAGCGGCGCACCTTGCGCGCGCCGTCGTCCGTCATGGCGCCTGCATAGAAACGCGAATCGTTGCCGAGGATGCCGACGGAGTGGCCGTCGACCCGTGCGAGCCCGGTCACCTGGCCGCGCCCCGAGGCGCTGCCGATCTCGAAGAACGAGCCCGTGTCCACCACCAGGCCGATCATCTTGCGCACATCGAAGATGCGCCGTCGATCGCGAGGGATGATCCCGAGCAGGGCTTCCTCGCGACGATCCGGCGCGTCGCCCGTTTCGGCGCGCGGCGCCAGCTCCCAGACGTTCGTCGGGAGATAGGAGAGGAAGCGGCGCACCTGGGCCACGGCGTCGGCTTCGTCTGCGGCGACGTTGTCGACGACGCCATTCTTGAGGTGGACGTCGGCGCCGCCCAGCTCCTCCTTGGTCTTCTTCTCGCCGAGCGCCCGCTCGACCAGGGCCGGGCCGCCAACCAGGATCTGGGCCGTGTCGCGGGTCATCACCGAAAAGTGTGAGGCCACCAGGCGGGCGGCCGGAAACCCAGCCACCGGCCCCATGGCCGCCGACACCACCGGCACGGCACCCATCACCCGGGCGATCGAAACGAACCGGTGTTGGGCCCCGGCCGGGTCGCCCATGGGCCGCGGGGCGCCCTTGCTGCGTGCGCCGGTGACGCTCCCGCCGCCGCCTTCGAGGAAGCGCACCAGGGGCAGGCGGTAGCGAAGGGCCAGATCTTCCGACCAGATGCTCTTTCGCAGGCCGGCGGGGGAGGGCGAGCCGCCCTTCAGCGTGAAGTCCTCGCCGCCGACGACCACGGGGCGGTCGTCGACCCGGGCGATGCCCAGCACGTAGTTGGCGGGGGTGAACTCCACGAGCTGGCCGTCGCCGTCGAAGTCCGAGTGCCCGGCGATGGGCCCCTCTTCCTGAAAGCTGCCCGAGTCGGCCAGCGCCTCGATCCGCTCGCGGACCGTTCCGCGGCCCTTGGCGCGCTGGCGCTCGACGGCCTGCTTGCCACCGTGTTCCGCGGCCCGCTCGCGCCGCGCTCGGATCCCGTCGACCTCTTCCTGCCAGCTCATGGATGAGCGATTGTAGGGCACGACCCGGTGGCCGTGGGGCTATGTTGGGTCCCCGCACAAGACAGGGAGGGCGTGTGGCGAGCACGCTGCGCAGGGGAACGCGACTCGGCAAGTATCGCCTGGAGAGCCGGCTCGGCAGCGGGTCGTTTGCCGACGTGTGGAAAGCGACCGATACCGTCGTCCGCCAGGCCGTGGCGCTCAAGGTCGTCCACGAGGACATGGTCCGGGAGTGGGGCCGCAACGAGATCGAGCACGAGGCGCGCATCGCGAGCCGCCTCGATCACCCGAACATCGTGAAGATCCTGAACGCCGATTGGATCGCCGGCCGCTTCGTGATGGCGACGGAGCTGGCCCGCACCCACCTCGGTGCCTACGTCCGCGCGCGGCGCTCGCCCGATGTGGCCCTGCGAGTCATGCGCGATGTGGCGGCCGCGCTCGCCTACGCCCACGAACGCAAGATCATGCACCGGGACGTGAAGCCCGAAAACGTCCTGGTCTTCCCCGACGGCCGCTTCGCCTTGTGCGACTTCGGCGTGGCCCGCTTCGCCCCGCCCGTGACCCGCAACTTCACCGACGTCGGCACGCTCGGCTTCATCGCGCCGGAGCAGGCCTACGGCCGGCCCGGGCTCGGGAGTGACGTCTTCTCGCTCGGCATCATCGTGTATCACCTGCTGACCGGGGTCCTGCCGACCTGGCCCTTTCGCTGGCCTCTCGATGGGCACGCGCGCTTTGCCAAGAAGGTGCCGGCCCCCCTCCAGCCCGTCCTACGCAAGGCGGCCGAGTTCGAGCCGCGTCGGCGCTACGCCAGCGGCGAGGAACTCGAGCAGGCCCTGGCCCGGGCGTTCGCCCGCGCCGAAGCGCCCGCACCCCGACGCCCCAAGAAGAAAGGCGCCCGGAAGAAGGCGCCGACGACTTCGCCCCTGGAGGTCCAGGCGGAGGTGTTCCGCAAGGCGCACGGCGCGAAGCTCGACATGCGCTTCCGCTGCCACCGCTGCGACGGCGCCATCTCCGAGGCCATGAGCGTCTGCCCCTGGTGCGGCAGCAAGGACAACTCCTTCCGCGGCGTCACCAACGCGCCGCTGGTCTGCCCGGAGTGCGAGCGCGGCGTGCGACCCGAGTGGACGGCATGCCCGTGGTGCTACGCCGGCCGCTTCGCCGGCAACGGGCGGCCACCGCGCCACGACCCACGCGCGGAACGGCGCTGCACGAAGCGCGGCTGCGCGGGCGAGCTGCGCCCCTTCATGCGTTACTGCCCCGTGTGCAAGCAAAAGCCACGGCGCCTCTGGAGCCACGCGGAACTCTCCGACCGCTGTCCCCGCTGTCGCTGGCCGGTGTCGCGGGACTACTGGCACTTCTGTCCGTGGTGCGCGCGGCGCGAGCCGCGAGCCGGGACCTTCAAGCGCCTGCGGTCGCGCCGGACATGACTGGCTTCGAGGCCGGCTGCGCCGTGACCCTCGTCTCGCTGGGTTTGCTGCTCCATGCCGAGTGGCGCGGTTGGCGTGTGGGCATCTGGATCTTCAAACCGCTCGCCTCGCTCGGGTTCCTTGGGGCTGCCTGGGCCGCCGGTGCGCGCGACACGAGCTACGGCCACTGGGTGATGGGGGCGTTGGTGCTCTGTTTCTGGGGCGACGTGCTGCTCATCCCGACGGCACGCGCGAGTTTCCTCGCAGGGCTGGTGAGCTTCCTGTTGGGTCACCTCGCCTTTGCCGGGGCGTTCGCCGTGCGGGGTGTCGAGTGGACGTATGTCGGCGGTTCGGCGCTGGCCGTGGTGCCGGTTGCCGGCGTGGCGCTGCGTTGGCTCTGGCCCCATGTCGAGGGTTCGATGCGCGGGCCGGTGGTGGCCTACGTCTTCGTCATCTCGAGCATGGTCGTGCTGGCCGTGGGCACCTTCGGCGCTGACGCTCGCGCGGCAATCCCGATCGGCGCGCTCGCGTTCTACGTCTCCGACCTGGCCGTGGCCCGCCAGCGGTTCGTCTCGCGCACGTTCTGGAACAAAGTCTGGGGCCTGCCGCTCTATTTCGGGGGGCAGCTGATCCTCGCCTCCACCGTTCGCTGAACGATCGGTTTCGATACGCTTCGTAACTCCCTGGAAAGGAACGATTTCCGCCGATGCTCCCGCTCTCTTCCGCGCGCCGGGCCGTGGCCAGCCTCCTCGCCTTGGCGGCGGCCACGATGGGGGCCAGTTGTGGGCGCGGCGAGCCGCCGGCCGAGCCGCTGCAGGGGATCGTGCTGATCGGCGTCGACACCCTGCGCGCCGACGGACTCGGGAGCTACGGCAACCCGCGGCCGACTTCGCCTCACCTCGATGCCCTCGCCGCGCGCGGCGTGCTCTTCGAGAACGCGGTGAGCAACGCCTCGTGGACCCTGCCGGGGTTCATCACGCTGCTCTCGGGAGAGCATCCCACGGCCCGCGTCTATCGCGGGAAGTTGAAGCGCTCGGGTGTCGAGCGGTTGCAGCAGGCGGGGTTTCGCACGGCGGGCTTCAGCGAGGGCGCCTACGTCTCACGCCAGTTCGGCATGGATCTCGGCTTCGAGACGTTCTGGGAGGAGACCGCGCCGGTCATCCTGGCTCCCGGGCCGGAGGTCGGCATCGCCAAGACGTTCGCCAAGGCGGAGGCGTGGCTGCGCGAGAACTCGAGCGAACGGTTCTTCCTCTTCGTCCACACCTACGAGCCTCACGTTCCGTACCAACGCCTCGGGTTCGGCGAAGGGCTCGACCCCGGCGTCTTCGGCGGCGTCTTCGATCGCGAGCAGAACGACCTCGCACTCAAGCGACGGGTGGAGGTCGGCGAGGTCGAACGCGAGTGGGTTCGAGCGCTCTATGACGGCGGCGTGCTCGAAGCCGACCGGGCCGTCGGCGGATTGCTCGCTGTGTTGGAAGAACTCGGGGTGTCGGATCGGACACTCGTCGTCGTGACCAGCGACCATGGCGAGCAGCTCGGCGAACATCGCCCGGAGGATCTCGGGCTTCACGGGCAGACCCTTTGGGACACGATCCTCCACGTGCCGTTGATCGTTCACGACCCGCGCCGCGGCGAGGCCGGCCGGCGCGTCGCGACCCAGGTCCGAGCGGTGGACGTGATGCCGACGATCCTCGATCTCGCCGGGCTCGCGCCCGAGGTGCCGGCCGAACCGGCTTCGGAGTCCAATGCGCTGAGAGAGCCGATGGTGCTCGACGGCCGGAGCCTCGTGCCGATCCTCGACGGTGCCGAAGACGACGACCGGCTGGCCTTCAGCGAACTGCGGGATGGCAAGAACGGGCGACTCAAAGCCGCAACGCTGCGGACACGCACGCACAAGGTCCATCTGAATGCGCCGGGCACGAACCGCCCGGCGCTCCAGTTCTTCACGCTGGAGGACGACTCCGGAGAGCAGCGCGACCAGGCTCACGAATCCATCCGCGAACGCGCGCGGCTCCACGGCGAGCTGCAGAAGCAGGTTGCCGAGGTGGAGCGACGCGGCCCGCCCTGGGGCCGGAACAAGAGCGTCCCGGCGAACCTGCGGCGGCGGCTCGAAGCCCTGGGCTATCTCGGCGAGGAGTAGCCGAGCATCCAGCGGGCCGGCCGCTAGCTCGTGAGCTCCGGCCGATCCCGAAAGTGATCGAGGGCTTCGGGGTTGGCGAGAGCTTCGAGGTTCTTCACCGGCCGGCCGTGCAGGACTTCCCGCACCGCGAGTTCGACGATCTTCCCGCTGCGCGTCCGCGGGATGTCGGGCACGGCCAGGACCCGCGCGGGGACGTGGCGCGGCGTGGCGTGGGTGCGGATTCGCTGGCGGATCTCCGCCACCCGCGCGTCGTCGAGACGCACGCCGCTGGCGAGCTTCACGAACAGCACGACCCGCACGTCGCCATCCCAATCCTGCCCGACCACCAGCGCCTCCTCGACGAAGTCGAGCCCCTCCACCTGCCGATAGATCTCGGCCGTTCCGATCCGCACGCCACCCGGGTTCAGCACTGCGTCGGAGCGACCTTGGATCACCAGGCTGCCGCGCTCGGTGAGCTCGACGAAGTCGCCGTGATGCCAAACGCCAGGGAAGCGCTCGAAGTAGGCGGCCCGATAGCGAGCGTCGCCGGGGTCGTCCCAGAAGCCGAGGGGCATGGACGGGAAGCTCTCGGTGCAGACCAGCTCGCCCGTCCGTCCGACCAGGGGCTGGCCTGCGTCGTCGAAGACGTCGACGGCCATGCCGAGGGCGCGTGCCTGGATCTCGCCGCGGTGAACGGGCGCTGTCGGGTCGCCGGCCACGAAACACGAGACGATGTCGGTGCCCCCGGAGATCGACGCGAGCTGCACATCCGCCTTCACATGCTCGTAGACCCAGTCGAAACTCTCCGGTGCGAGCGGCGAGCCCGTGGAGAGGATCGAGCGGAGGTTCGACAGGTCGTGGCTGCGCGCCGGGTCGAGGCCGGCCTTGCGCGCGGCGTCGAGGAACTTGGCCGAGGTGCCGAAGATCGCCGTGCGCTCCTGCTCGGCATAGTCGAAGAGCACGGTCGGCTCGGCGTGGAAGGGGGAGCCGTCGTACAGATGGAGCGTCGCCTCCGAGGCGAGGCCCGAGACGAGCCAGTTCCACATCATCCAGCCGAGCGTGGTGAAGTAGAAGAGGCCGTCACCCGGGCGGACGTCCGTGTGGAGCCGGTGTTCCTTCAGGTGTTGAAGGAGCGTCCCACCCGCGCCGTGAACGATGCACTTGGGCGGGCCGGTGGTGCCCGAGGAGTAGAGCACGTAGAGGGGATGGTCGAAGGGCAGGCGCACGAATTCGATCTCGCCCGCTTCGTGGCCGGCCAGGAAGTCATCCAGCCAGACCGCGTCGCGGACGCCTGCGAGCGAGCCTTCGCCTCCGGCGTAGGGGACGACCACGGTCCGTTCCACCGAGGGCAGCGCGGCGACCACTTCGGCGAGCTTCGCGCGCACGTCGTGGCGCTTGCCGGCGTAGACGTAGCCGTCGACTGCGAGGAGGAGGCGGGGCTCTACCTGACCGAAGCGGTCGAGCACGCCCCGGGCGCCGAAGTCCGGAGAGCACGAGGTGAACGTCGCGCCGAGGCTCGTCGCCGCCAGCATCGCGGCCACGGCTTCGGGCACGTTCGGGAGCCACGCCGCGACACGTTCGCCGGGGCGAAGCCCGTGGGCCTCGAAGGCCCGACGGAGCCGCGAGACGTCCCGCCAGAGTTCGCGCCAGGAAACCTCGCGCCGCACCCCGTCCTCGCCGCGAAAGATCATCGCCGGGCTCTCGTCGCGCCGTCGCAGGAGGTTCTCGGCGAAGTTCAGACGGGCCTCGGGGAACCAGCGCGCCCCGGGCATCCGCTCGCGGTCGAGCACCGTCGCGGCACCCCGGTCGCCGACGACTCCCGCCTCGTCCCAGACCGCGCACCAGAAGGCCTCGGGCTCCGCCACCGACCAGCGCCAGAGCGCGGCGTAGTCAGGGAGCGGCCCGTGGGCTCCCTCCATCTGCCGACGGAAGCGATCGAGCCCGGTCGCACGAACGCGCTCCTCGCTCGGCTGCCAGAGAACTGCGGTGGATTCATCGGGCGGGGGTTGCGCCACGGCGCCACGTTATACCACGCTGTCGGCCCGCATGAGCGACATCACCCGGCTCCTCGAGATCATGACCCGTCTGCGCGACGTCGAGAAGGGTTGCCCGTGGGACGTGGCCCAGCGCTTCGAGACCATCGCCCCCTACACGGTGGAAGAAGCCTACGAGGTCGCCGATGCGATCGAAGGCGGCGATCGCGAAGCGCTCCGCGGCGAACTCGGAGACCTGCTCTTCCAGGTCGTCTTCCACGCGCGCATGGCCGAGGAGGAAGGCGCCTTCGACTTCGCGGCGGTGGTGGACGGGATCTGCGAGAAGCTCGTCCGCCGCCACCCCCACGTCTTTGCCGACCCCGGCGCGCCGAGCCCTTCCTGGGAGGAGCACAAGGCCGCCGAGCGCGCGGAAGCCGCCGCGGCTTCGGGCCAGCGAGCCAGCGCTCTCGATGACCTGCCGCGTGGGTTCCCGGCCCTGGTTCGCGCCGCGAAGCTGCAACGTCGGATGGGCGGCGCCGGGTTCGCCTGGCGCGACCGCGCGGGGATGATGGCGAAGATCGACGAGGAGATCGAAGAGGTCCGCGTCGAACTGGCCGCCGGGGATGATGCCGGTGCCGGGCGCGAGCTCGGCGACCTGCTCTTCGTGGCGGCGAACCTGGCCCGCGAGTGCGGGGTCGACCCCGAGGCCGCGCTGCGCGCGACCAACGCCCGGGTCGAGGCGCGCTTCCGCCACCTGGAGGCGCGCCTGGCCGAATCCGGCCGCACACCGGCGGACGCCCCCGACGACGAGATCGACGCCCTCTGGCAGGAAGCCAAGGCCAAAGAAACAGGACGAAGGAGGGCCGACCCCGATGAGCGGTGAGTACGAGCGGGCGTGGCGACTCTCCCTGGAAGACCCGGAAGCGTTCTGGGGCGAGGCGGCCGAGGGCATCGACTGGACGCGGCGCTGGGACCGCGTGCTCGACGACTCGCGCCCGCCTTTCCACCGCTGGTTCCGGGGCGGTGAGACGAACACGTGCCACAACGCGCTCGATCGCCACGTGGCTGCGGGGCATGGCGAGCGAACCGCGCTCGTCTACGACAGCCCGGTCACCGGTCGGGCCCAGACGTTCAGCTACGCCGACCTGCTCGGCCGGGTCGCCGTGGCAGCGGGCGGGCTCGCACGGCTCGGGGTCGGGCGCGGCGACCGCGTGCTCCTCTACATGCCGATGATCCCCGAGGCGGCGGTTGCGATGTTGGCCTGCGCGCGGCTTGGCGCCGTGCACTCCGTGGTCTTCGGGGGCTTCGCTTCGAGTGAACTCGCGAGCCGCATCGACGATGCGAAACCGAAGCTGGTCATTTCCGCGTCCTGCGGCATCGAGCCCGGTCGGGTCATCGAGTACAAGCCGCTGCTCGACGGCGCCCTCGCGCTCGCGAAGCACGCGCCGGAGCGTTCGGTCGTCGTGCAGCGCCCCGAACACGAAGCACCCCTCGTGGCGCCGCGCGACCTCGACTGGGAAGCCTTTCTCGACGGCGCCGAGCCGGCGGACTGCGTCCCCGTGGCGGCCACCGACCCGCTCTACGTTCTCTACACGTCGGGCACCACCGGCATGCCGAAAGGGGTCGTACGCGACACGGGCGGCCACCTGGTCGCGTTGCACTGGAGTATGACGAACGTCTACGGCATGAACCCCGGGGACGTCTTCTGGGCGGCCTCGGACATCGGTTGGGTGGTCGGGCACTCCTACATCGTCTACGCGCCGCTGTTTCTCGGCTGCACGACGATCCTCTACGAAGGCAAACCCGTCGGCACGCCCGATGCCGGTGCCTACTGGCGGGTCATCGCCGAGCACGGCGTCGACGCGCTCTTCACGGCACCGACTGCCCTGCGAGGGATCCGCCGCGAGGACCCGGATGGCGGGCTCGTCAGCGCCCATGACCTCTCGGGGTTCCGCACACTCTTCCTGGCGGGTGAGCGCGCCGACCCCGCGACGGTCAGCTGGGCGGAACGGACCCTCGGCGTCCCCGTGATCGATCACTGGTGGCAGACCGAGACGGGCTGGCCCATCGCGGCAAACTGCATGGGCCTCGAGGCCCTGCCCGTGAAACACGGCTCGCCGACTCGCGCCGTTCCCGGCTGGGACGTGCGGATCCTGAGCGACGAAGGCGAGCCCTTGCCGGCGGGTGAAACCGGCCGCGTGGTCGTGAAGCTCCCGCTCCCGCCCGGCTGCCTTCCGACGCTCTGGAACGACGAAGAGGGATTTCGCGAGAAGTACCTCGCGACCTACCCGGGCTACTACGAGACGGCCGACGCCGGCCACGTGGACGAGGATGGCTACCTCTGGATCATGGGCCGCACCGACGACATCATCAACGTCGCCGGCCACCGGCTCTCGACCGGCGCGATGGAAGAGGTGCTCGCCGGCCACGACGACGTTGCCGAGTGCGCCGTGATCGGCGTGGGCGATTCGCTCAAGGGGCAGCTCCCCCTCGGCTTCGCCGTTCTCAAGGCCGGGGTCGAACGGGAGGCCAGCGAGATCGTCGCCGAGTTGGTGGCGCGGGTGCGTGAGGTCATCGGCCCAGTCGCGGCGTTTAAGCAGGCCTGCATCGTGGCGCGGCTCCCGAAGACCCGTTCCGGGAAGGTGTTGCGGGGCACCATGCGCAAGATCGCGGACGCGGAGCCGTGGAAGCTGCCGGCCACGATCGACGACCCAGCGATCCTCGAGGAGATCACCGAAGCCCTGCGTGAGCTCGGCTATCCGCGAGGGGAGGCAAAGACTTGAGGCGACGAACGCTGGTGCTGTGGGTCCTGGGTGCCGCCTTGATGCTCGGCTGCGCGGGCGGCGGAGCGCCCGTCTTCGACGGGTTCTTCCCGGGCGGTCGTCTCGCGGTGCCGTTGCAGGCCTTGGCGGACCGGGCGGTCCTCGACCCGGGCGAGGGGTTCCGCGTCGTGGAGATCAGCCGCGACACCGAGAGCAGTCACCACGTCGTTGCCATCCGCACGGGCGAGACGCCGCACCGGCACGACCGCCACGACCTGATGGTCGTCCTGTTGGAAGGCCACGGAACCTGGCGGCTCGGCGCCGAGACGCGCGCCGTGGGGGAGGGCTCGATCTTCTACGTCCCGCGCGGCACGGTCCACGCCTTCGTGAACGAATCCGACGCGCCGGCCAAGGCCTACGCCGTCTACTTCCCGCCCTTCGACGGCACGGACCGCGCGCCAGCCGACTGAGGTTTCCCGCCCGTGGGTTGGCCCGAGCGCCGGGCCTCGAGCTCCTCCACGCTCTTGGGCCAGTCTTTCTTCAGCAGCTGCGAGAGCGCGCGGTCGGCAAGCAGCTTCCCTCCCGTCTGGCAGCGCGCGCAGTAGTTCGTCTCGTTGCTGGCGTAGACGATCCGCTGCACCGGGTCACCGCACACGGGGCAGGGCTCGCGGTGACGCCCGTGCACCGCCATCTCGGGGCGGAACGCCGTGACCTTCTCCGGGAAGCGCTTCTCCGCCTCCGCGCGCAGCCGCTCCGTCCACTCGACGAGCACCTCGCAGGTCGCTCCATGGAGCCGCTCGAACTCGTCGTCGGACAGCCGCGTCGTCCACTTCACCGGCGAGAGCCGGGCGCGGTGGAGGATCTCGTCGGAGTAGGCATTGCCGATGCCACTGAGCAGCCGCGGGTCGGTGAGCGATCGCTTGAGCGTGTGGTTCTCGCGCAGCAGGGCCTCCCGAAAGCGGTCTGCGCCGCACTCGAGCACTTCGAGGCCGCCCGGGTCGAGCTCCGCCAGCGCCTCTCCGCCCCGAACCACGTGCAGCGACGCCCGTCGTTTCGTGCCGGCCTCGGTCAGCAGCAGCGTGCCGGTTTCGAAGGTGAAGCCCGCCAGGCCGAGCTTGCGCGGCACCGCGGCGGCGCCCTCCTTCCACCGGAAACGCCCGGCGACCATCAGGTGGATGACGAAGAAGAGTTCGCCCTCGAAGGCGAGGACGATGCGCTTCCCCATCCGGCGGACGCTCGTGGCCCGGAGGCCGATGAGGTCGGCCGGCGCGGGCTCGACGGTGCGGAGCAGGGCGGGGCTCGTGACCCTCACGTCTTCGAGCCGGGCGCCCGCGATCCGGCGCTCGATGCTCTCGCAATAGACGACGACGTCGGGTAGCTCGGGCATGGGCCGGTGTACTATACGCGCGTCAAACCGGGGGCATCCGCCCGACCGGGAGGAGGTGTCATGCTTCGCCTTGCTCGATTCTCAGGACTTCTTCTCGCATTCGTTGCGCTGGCCCTTCCGGCCGCTGCCGACGAGACATGCCAGTCGCCCTATCTCGCCAAGGTCACCGGCCAGGAAGACTTCGTCTACGTCTGGACGCTCGGGATCGAAGGTGTCGGCGACGGCGAGGACAAGCTCGTCACCGTCGGGGCCAACCCCGCACGCGCCGACTATGGGCAGGTCGTTTCCAGCACGTCGCTCGGCGGCCGCTACGAGGCCCACCACGGAGGTTTCACCGACGATCGCAGCCACCTCTGGCTCGGCGGCCTCGACACGAGCGAGATCTTCATCTTCGACGTCGCGAGCAACCCAGCCCAGCCAAGGCTCGTGAAGACGATCCGCGATTTCGTGCAGACCACCGGGGGTGTCGTCGGGCCCCACACCTTCTATGCCCTTCCGGGTCGGATGCTCATCACCGGCCTGTCGAACGCCCACAACTGGGATGGCAAGACGGCCTTCGTCGAGTACAGCAACGAAGGCAACTTCATTCGTGCGCGTTGGCTGCCGCCCGGAGCGGTCTACGGCTACGACGTCCGCATCAATGCCAACCTGAATCGCATGTTGACCTCCTCGTTCACCGGGCACGCGAACTACATGCGGCCGCTCGCCGAACTCCTCGGGGATGCCGAGGCCATGAAGAACTTCGGCAACACGATGGTCCTCTGGGACTTCCACGCGCGAAAGCCGTTGCAGACCTTCGACGTGCCTGGCGCACCCCTCGAGGTCCGCTGGGCGCTGCAGCCCCAGCATCACTACGCCTTCACGACCACGGCCCTGACCTCCCGCCTCTGGGGCATCTTCCGCAAGGACGACGGAAGCTTCGAGGCCGTGGATCTCGCGCCCATCGGCGACCCGGCGAAGGTGCCGCTCCCCGTGGACATCAGCCTCTCGGCGGACGACCGCCACCTGTTCGTGGACAGCTTCATGGACGGCATGGTCCGGGTGTTCGACGTGTCGAACCCGCGCAAGCCCGTCGTGGTCCTGGAGCAGAAGATCGGCGCCCAGTTGAACATGGTCTCGCAATCCTGGGACGGGAAGCGCGTCTACTTCACGTCGTCGTTGCTCGCGAACTGGGACGGCACGAATCACGAGGACGAGCAGTTCTTGAAGGTCTTCGGCTGGGACGGCAAGGCCTTGGAGCCGGCCTTCGCCCTCGACTTCCGGGCCGAGGGCCTCGGCCGGCCGCACATCATGAACTTCGGGAAGCTCGATCTCTACCGCGGCCGCATGGCCGGCGGTTCAGGCACGCCCGTCGCCCAGGCCGCGGATCGTTGAGCACTCGGGGCCGATCGTTGAGCCCTTGGCGGACGCCTCGTGCCACGGCCTTCGCGTTGGTCTTCGCGCTGGCGCCCGGCCTCGCCTGGGCACATGGCACGGCGCAGGAGCCGGCGCCCGCGGCCTCGGTGGCCACGGGCGAGGCCGCGCCGCTCTACGAAGCGCCGGCTGTCGGGAGCTATGAGCTGCCGGCGATCAGCCGCGTGACCGACCACGTGCTCCTCGACAGCCACGGCCTGCCGGCGCGGGTCCCCGACCTGGCACCGGGGCAGGCGGCGCTCGTTTCGTTCGTCTATGCGAACTGCGGGCAGGGCTGCCCACTCGCCCTGGCCACGCTTCAGCGCCTCGATCGCGAGCTTGCCCGGCGGCCCGGCCTGGCGGGTCGGGTGCGGCTCGTGACCGTGAGTTTCGACCCGGCCCGCGACACGCCCGAACGGATGGCCGAATTGCGGGGCCACCTGGCGCCGACGAGCGAGTGGCGTTTCGTGACCGCCTCGGACGAGGCCGCCCTGGGGCCGGTGCTGGCCGACTATGGCCAAAGCGTCATGCGTCGGATCGATCCGGAAGGCGCGGACACGGGGTTGCTCGGCCACGTGCTGAAGGTGTTTCTGGTGGACGAATTCCTGCAGATTCGCAACGTCTACAGTGTCGGGCTGCTGGACGCCCGGCTGATCGTGAACGACCTCGAAACCGTCCTGGCGCCCTAGCGTCGGGACCGGGGGTTTCCATGCGACCGCTCCTTCTCGCCCTGGTCTTGCTTCCCTGGCTCGCCGCATCGGCTCCCGCCGAGGCGGACGACCCGGCCCAGAGCGGCGCCAACGCCATCGGGAAGGTCCTCGCGACCGAAGGCAAGGTCTCCGCCACGCTCGGTTCCGACACGCGTACGGTCGAACGCGGTGAGGCGGTCTACAAGGGCGACTGGCTCGAGACCGACCGGAGTTCGCGCGCCAAGGTCCTGTTGAACGACGACACCGAGCTGGTCGTCGGCCCGGCCTCCCGCCTGCACCTGGATGAGTTCGTCTACAACGACAACAGCAACAAGGGCAAGGTCCTGATCGAGATGGGCGTGGGCCTGCTGCGCTTCACCTCGGGGAAGCTCGAGCCCGAGAGCTACGAAGTGCAGACGCCGGTGGCCTCCATCGGGGTGCGCGGCACGATCTTCGACACCCTGGTCGCGGCGGTCACCTACGTGACCACGGTGATCCTCCGAGAGGGCAACGTCGTCATCAAGACCTTCGGCGGCTCGCAGACGGTGAAGAAGAAGGATCACGCGAGTTCGGCGGAGAGCTCGACCGACAAGCCCGAGCCGCAGCGCAAGGTCACCGATGAAGAGGACGACCTCAGCGATCCGTTGAAGAAACCCTTCAAGGACGAACTGCCGCGCACGACCAAACGGCCGAGGATTCCCGACGCCGTCAAACGGCCGCCGGTGAACCCGAGCCACAGCCGGCCGGGGCCGAGCAATCGCCCGAGCAACCGCTACTAGAGCGGGGTCAGGCCTCCTTGGGGAAGACCACGACGGTCTCGAAGACCTCGTGGCTCTCGAAGACCCCTTCGACGACGTAAGGGTCCGCCGCAGCCTGGGCTCGCGCGGCGGCGAGGTCGCTCGCCTCGAATACTGCGAAGTTCGGCGCCGCGCGGTCCGTCGCGGCCGATGAGTGCGTAGAGCGGCATGGGTTCTCCAGGCTCGAGTTCGAGGGGGGTGTATTCTATCGCCTCATTTCCGAGGAGCCGCGCCGAACGATGCCCTACGAGACTCTCTTGACCGAGGTCGACGACGGCGTGATGACCGTCACGCTGAACCGACCCGATCGCCTGAACGCCTTTACCAACCAGATGATGTCCGACTGGCTCGAGCTGCTGGACGAGATCGACACGGACGACGACGTGCGCGTCGTCGTCGTCACGGGAGCGGGCCGCGGCTTCTGTGCCGGCGCCGACCTCGGCACCGGCGGCGACACGTTCGACAACAGCAGCCGCGAGGAGAGCGACGAGCACCGCGATGGAGGTGGGCGCGTCACCCTGCGCCTGTTCGACTGCAAGAAGCCATTGATCGCGGCGATCAACGGCCCCGCTGTCGGCGTCGGCGTCACGATGACCCTCCCCATGGACATCCGCATCGCCAGCGATCAGGCCAAGTTCGGCTTCGTCTTCGCGCGCCGCGGGATCGTGCCCGAGGCGTGCAGCAGTTGGTTCCTGCCGCGGGTGGTCGGTATCAACCAGGCCATGGAGTGGGTGGCCACCGGCCGCGTGTTCCCGGCCGAGGAAGCCCTGGCGGGCCGGCTGGTCTCGCGCGTCGTTCCCCCGGACGATCTGCTCCCCACGGCCCGCGAGCTTGCCCGTGAGATCGCTGCCAACACGAGCGGCGTTTCGATCGCGCTCTCGCGTCAACTGTTGTGGAAGATGCTCGGCGCTGACCACCCGATGGAGGCTCACCGCGTCGACTCCCAGGCGATCTATGCCATGGGGCGCTCGCCCGACGCCTACGAAGGGGTGCAGAGCTTTCTCGAGAAGCGGCCGCCGGAGTTCAGCATGCGGCCCTCCGAGGACATGCCCGACTTCTACCCCTGGTGGACGGAGCCGACCTTCCGCGGTTAGCCCACCGTGAGCAACATCTCCTGCGTCATGCTCGCCACGAGCTGACCGCTGCGCGTGTGGAGGGTGCGCCGAGTCATGGCGCGGCCGCCGCTCGAGTCGTAGGGGCCGCCGATCTTTCGGGCGATCGGGATGTGCGAGTGGTAGTCGGCCAGGAAGGCGATGGCGCCGACGTGGGCGGCGGGCTCGTCGGGCAACGCGAAGCGCGGCCGCACCCAGCCTCGATACAGCGAGCCGGGCTCGGCTTCGGCCGGGTCCCAGGGCACGCCGATCCAACGCCACTCGAGGGGCTCGTCGGTCGGCGTGTCGCCCCAGTTCTCGCGGCGCCAGGTGGTGGCGTCGCTCTCGAGGGTCTCCGGGGCCGGCACGTCGGCCGGCAGGTCCGCTTCCTGGTAACTCGGGCCGTCGGCCTCGCTCGTGAAGCCAACGAACAACTCGCAGGCGAGCTTCTCACCCGCAAAGACGAGCACGCGCCGGTGGGCAAAGCGGCGGCCCTCGCGCACGACCTCGACATGGAATCGTGTCGGCCCCTCGGTGGCGACGGGGCGCAGGAAGTGGGCATGGATCGAGTGGGCATCGCGGCCCGGGCAGGTCAGCGCCGCGGCTCGGGCCGCGCAGCCCAGGGTGACGCCGCCGAAGCCGTCGAGCTGGGCCGCGAACTCACCCTCGCCTCGGGGTCGAACCTCGAGGACCTCGCCCAGCGGGCGCTGGAAGAACGAGTCGAGCCTCGGGTCGGGCCAGGTTTCTTCTGCAGCCTCCACCTGCTCGTCGCTCATGGCGGCAGGGTACCGGTCTTCTCGGGGGACGCTGCCCCGCGCGGCGCCGCTACACTGCGCCCCCGATGGAACTCGTCATCGAAACCAGTGCCGGTCGGGTCCGGGGCCGCGTGGTCGATGGGGTGCGGTCGTTTCGCGGCATCCCCTACGCCGCGCCGCCCGTGGGCGCGCGTCGTTTCCGACCGCCGCAGCCCGTCGAACCCTGGGCGGGGGTTCGCGATGCCGGCGAGTCGGCGCCCGCCGCACCGCAGAACGGTGGCCCGGTGGCCCGCATGCTCGGCATGGCGTCGGGGGAGACCTCGGAAGACTGCCTGACGCTCGATGTCTGGGCGCCCGCCGAGTCCGGCGAGGGCCGGCCCGTGATGGTCTGGATCCACGGGGGGAGCTTCACCTTCGGTGCGGGCTCGCAGCCCGTCTACGATGCCGTCGGCCTGGTGCAACGCGGCGATGTGGTGGTGGTGAACCTGCACTATCGCCTCGGCGCGCTCGGTTGGCTGGCGCTTCCGGCCCTCGAGCGGGAAGAGGGCGGCAGCCTCGGCAACGCGGGGCTGCTCGATCAGATCGAAGCGCTCCGCTTCGTGCGCGAGAACGCGCGCGCTTTCGGCGGCGACCCCGAGCGAGTGACGCTCTTCGGCGAGAGTGCCGGAGCCATGAGTATCGGCGCCTTGTTGGCGGCTCCGGCGGCCGCGGGGCTCTTCCAGCGCGCGATCCTGCAGAGCGGGGCGGCGCACCACGCATCCCCGGCCGATCGCGCCGTCGAGATGAGCGAGCGTTGGGTGCGCGAGCTGGGTCTCGATGCCGGGGATGTCGGCGCCTTCCGCGAGCTTCCGGTCGAGCGGGTCCTCGAAGCCCAGGCGGCGGTCCAGGCGGTCGGCGGTTTCGCCCACCGCGGGCTCCCGTATCAGCCGACCGTCGATGGCCGAATCCTGCCCCGAGCGCCTCACGAGGCGCTCGGCGATGGCAGCGGAGCCGCGGTCCCGCTCTTGGTGGGCACCAACCTGGACGAGTGGAAGCTCTTTGGTCTCGGCGACCCCAAGGCGCGAGAGCTCGACGACGCAGCGCTGCTCCGACGTTGCGGGCGAAACCTGCCCGAGGGCCACGCGGGCCGGCTCGTGGCGGGCTATCGCGCGGCGCGCGAGCAACGTTCGGCGAGCACCGCGCCGCACGAGCTCTGGTTCGCCATCGAGTCCGATCGGAACTTCCGCCTGCCGGCGATCCGACTGGCCGAGAGCCAACACCGCCGCGGGCTGCCGTGCTGGATGTACCTGTTCACCTGGGCGTCGCCGGCTCTCGATGGCGCGGTCGGTTCGTGCCACGCCCTCGAGATCCCCTTCGTGTTCGGCCTGTCGGGCGACGCGTCGGTGAGCGCGCTGGTGGGCGATGGCGATGCGGCGCGCGAACTCTCGCGTCACATGCAGGACGCGTGGTTGGCTTTTGCTCAGGAGGGGACGCCAGCCGCAGCCGGGTTGCCGGAGTGGGCGCCCTACGACGAAGCCCGCCGGACGACCCTGATCCTCGGCGCCGAGTGCCGCCGCGAAGACGACCCGCTCGGTGACGAGCGCGCGCTCTGGGCGGAGCTGGTCTAACGCGCTCGTGCTCTAGGGACTGCGCTCGGGCGCGCGCGCGAACTTCGCGGTGTGGAACTCCACCGTCATCCGCGTGCCCTGATTCGAACTGTGGACCTCGATCTCGCCGTGGTGTTCGCGCACGATCTTGCGGGTCACGGCGAGGCCGAGCCCCGTGCCTTCGCCTGGCGCCTTGGTCGTGAAGAAGGGATCGAAGATCTCGTTCTGGAAGCCGGCCGGGATCCCGCAGCCGGAGTCTTCGACCTGGAGCTGCACGCGGTCGCCGAGGTCGCGCGTCCGCACGATGATGCGGTTGCGTTCGGGATGCCCGGCCGCGATGGCCTGGAGCCCATTCATCAGCAGGTTCAGGACGACTTGCCCGATCAGGCGGCGGTCGCCCTGGAAGCTCTGACAGCTCGAGAGGTCGCGCACCAGCACGGCGCGGTCGCGCGCTTCGTAGCGAACCATTCGCAGCACGGCGCCCACGACCTCGGGGAGGTCGACGGGTTCGTGGCTCCGCTCGTCTCGCCGAGCCAGGCTCAGCAGCTCCGTCACGGTGGCCCGTACGCGGTCGGCCCCTTCCTGGCATTCGCCGAGGATCTCGATCGCTTCTTCTTCGTTCCCCTCGTCGGGTTTGCGCCAGAGTTCTTCCAGCCGGTTGAGGTTCGAGGAGAGGAAGGCCATGGGGTTGTTGATCTCGTGGGCCACGCTGGCAGCCAGAGTGCCGACCACCGCCATGCGCTCGCCATGGGCCAGTTGGATGTCCTTCTGGCGGAGCTCTGCCGTGCGGCGCTCGACCAACTCATGGAGGTTCTCGGCGAGGGCCTCGGAATACTCGACGGATTGCACGAAGCGCCGGACGAGCAGCCCGGAGAACCCGACCACGAGGGTGAGGTAGCCGACCGGGATCAACATCGGCAGCCGGTGCAGATCGAAGATGAGCCCGAGGTCGATGAGGCCGGTCAAGCAAAAGACCGAGATCGTCACGGCGAGTGTGCGGACGTCCGGGTCGTCACGGCGAGCGTGCCGAATGTAGAGCGTGATGACCCCGACGAGCCCCAGGCCGAGTGCCACGACCACGGCAACGCCGAAGTCGGTGGCCGTGGCGCGTACGTAGTCGAGGCCGAGCGCCGGGACGCGGGTACGGATCGTCTGTTGATCGAAGAGCCAGTCCGTGGTGCCGGCGCTGACGAAGAGCAGCGCGCCGAAGCTATAGAGCGGCCACTGGATCCAGCGGCGGCGCGAGATGCCCAGGAACTCCCAGGTGAAGTGGAAGAACCCCACGATCAGCGGCGCGGAGAACATCATCTGCGCGTTCTGCCAGCGCTTGCCTTCTTCCAGGGTCTCGGCGCCGTAGAGCATGGCCGTGCAGGCGGTCAGGCCGCAAACGGCGAAGGCCGTGAGGGCATGCCACAGATGGACCGAGCCTCGCCGGTGGGCGAAGTGGATCCAGCCGTGCAGGGCGCCGGAGGTGAACGAGACGACCGCGATCCCGAGCGTCGCCAGGGCGGGCGGGCTCATGACCTCCCTCCCACGGGCGGGGCGGCGGACGGGGGCCGCATGGCAGACGGTGTGCTCATCTCGACTCGGGGAATCGGTTTGCTCATCTCGACTCGGGGAATCGGTTGATTCCATCTGGGGCTTTAGCCCGAGTTTCAGCGCGTTATCCTGCCTGGGTGCCGACCCGCTTCCTGTTGTTCGCCGCGCTGTTCGCTGTCGCCTTCTGGGGCCTGCGGCGCTGGTTCGGTGGTTACGTCCGCCCTCCGGCGACGAAGGCTCTCGCCCCGCGCGAGTGGGCCTTGGTCGCCGCCACGGCGGACGCCCTCTTTCCGGCGGGCGGTGTGATCCCCCCTTCGGGCTCCGAGGCGGGTGTGCCGGCCTACGTCGATCACTATGTCGCGAGCGTCCCGTCCAGTGTCCGCCTGCTGATGCGGATGCTGTTCGCGTTGTTCGAGCAGGCCACGCTCTTCTTCCCTGCCCCGGGCCGGGGAGGGCGGAGGCGCTTTTCGGGGCTTTCGGTCGATCAACAGGTGGCGGTGCTCGAGGGCTGGCGGTCGAGCGGGTTCTT
This sequence comes from Deltaproteobacteria bacterium, assembly GCA_019311105.1. Lineage (GTDB taxonomy): Bacteria > Myxococcota_A > UBA9160 > UBA9160 > JAFDDA01 > JAFDDA01. Next base: position 37,080 of record JAFDDA010000020.1, on the reverse strand, counting down.
CCCGCGGCGGCTCGTCTTCACGAGCCTGCGGGCAATCATGTCCATGGGCTATCTCGCCGACCCTGCGGTGCTGCGCCAGCTCGACCTCGCTCCGTTGGAGTTCACCTCGCCGGTGGCCGCGGCCGACCTGTTGTATCCGCCCGTCGGCCGGCCGCGTTCGGAGATCCGCCATCACGAGACGACCGCGCCGAGCGACGGCACCCCCCACGAGATCGGCGGCCCCATCCACCATGCCTACCGCGAGGGAGCCGAATGAGCGTCACCGCCACGCCGGGCGAGGGCGAGGTTCGCGTCTTCGCGGACTACGACGGTGACTTCGTCGAGGAGGCGGACGTCGTCGTGGTCGGTTCGGGCCCGACCGGCGCCGTGGTGACCCACGAGCTCGCCCGCGCTGGTCGCAAGGTCGTCCTGTTGGAAGAAGGTCCGCCCTTTACGCCGGACGACTTCGTACTCGAGGGCGCCGCCTCCATGGCCCGCACCATGCGGGAGGGGGGCTTGCGGGCTACGCGGGGCTACGTGATGCCCACCATGCAGCCCATAGCGCTCGGCGGCGGCTCTTTGGTGAATTCGGCGATCTGCCCGCGCGCGCCCGCAAAGGTGCTGGACGATTGGTGCACACGGTTCGACCTCTCGCGCACCCACCTCGCGGACCTCGACCCCCACTACGATGCCGTCGCCGACTTCCTCGGCATCGCGCCAACGCCCGACGACGTGCAGGGCCCGCGGAACCTGCGCTTCCGCGACGGCTGCAAGGAACTCGGCTACTCGAGCGAGCCCATCCCGCGCAACGTCCGGGGCTGCCGGGGCAGCGGCGAATGCTTCACGGGCTGCCGCAACCGGGCGAAGCAATCCATGGACGTGTCCTACATCCCGGCCGCCATCGCCCTGGGTGCCCGGGTCCTGACGTCGGTGCGGGTGGTGAAGGTCGAGACGAACGGGCGCCGGGCCGAGGCGGTGGTGGGTCGGGTCGTCGAACCCTTCACGGGCAAGCTCGGCGCGCGCTTCCGGGTGAACGCCCGCATGGTGGTGTTGGCGGCCGGTTGCGTGGCGACGCCGGTGATCCTCCACAAGAGCGGGAACCTGGCGAACCGTTCCGGGCAGGTGGGCGAGAACCTCCAATTCCACCCGGGGGTCGCCATCACCGGGGTCTTTCCCGAACGCACCCATCCCCAGTTCGGCGCGACCCAGGGCTACCAGTCGCTGCAGTTCATCGAGCAGGGCTTCAAGCTCGAGACGCTGTGGGCACCGCCGGCCGTTCTCGCGGTCCGCACACCGGGCTTCGGCTACGAGTTGAAGAAGCGCCTGGCCGAGGTGCCTTACTCTGCGACCTGGGACGCCATCACGAGCTGCCACAACTCGCTCGGCAAGGTCGTGCCGCGTCGCCGCTCCATGGACCCAGTACTCAAATATCACCTGCACGACGACGACGTGAAGATCATGCAGCACGCCTTCTGGGTGCTCGCCGAGATCTTCTTCGCCGCGGGCGCGCGCAAGATCCAGACCGGGATCCACGGCCTCGCCGAAGAGATGAATTCGCTCCAGGAAGCCGAGGCCATCCGCAAGACGAAGATGCGCGCGACCGACATCGTCACCGGCGGCAACCATGTCTTCTGCACGACGCGGATGCACGGCGATCCGACGAAGGGCGTGGTGGATGAGGACGGGCAGTGCCACGACCTCGAGAACCTCTACATCGCCGACACCGGGATCTTCCCGCGCTGCTCGGCCGTGAACCCGATGTTCACGGGGATGGCCCTGGCCCACCGCCAGGCCGGTGTGATCGAAGACCGCCTCCCCTAGGGCCCGGTCCAGCCCCCGGTGAGAGGGATCACGGCCTGGGGCGGCTCGGAACCGCCCCGTTTTCAGGGCCTTCCGGGCGACCCTTGCCACTTCAGTCGAGCCTCTGGGATGCCGATGGATGTGCAGCCTTTGCCCCCTGGAGACGACCATGAAGTACGCCGGCGTGCTGATGTTGGCGATCTGCCTGCTCGTTCCGACCTCCGCGGAGGCGCGCAAGCGCTGTCGACCCGTCGGCGAATCGACCACCGTCGAGCCGACTGTGATCGAGGAAGAACCGGGTTCCTCCGTCCACTGGGCGCGGGGCAACAGCTCGAGCTGGCTTCATGACGACCAGCCGTCGTGGCATCACGACAGCAGCGCCTCTTCCTGGCATCACGAAGTCGACGACTCCTGGGTCCACGACGATGCCGCCGATGCCGCATCGGCCGCGGAATCCGCCGCCTACGATGCGAAGGAAGGCGCCAGCTGGGTCCACGAGACCGACTACGGCTGGTGGGCCGGCGTCCCCGACGCCGCCGTGAACGAGGTCGAAGGCGAAGACGACGAGCGCTTCACCGAGGCGGAAGAGGACTGCACCGTCTCGAAGGACCGCAACGAGTGCGTGGTGCTGGCCAATCAGGTCGCGCGTTATCAGTTCCGTCTCGGCCTGGCCATCGAGCGCGACGATCAGCCCTGGGCCGAGAACCTCCAGGCGACGATCATGCGCCTCGAGGCACGGGCCGAATTCATGGGCTGCGGATGGGCCGAGCAGACCACGATCCGCGAAGAGATCATCGAGACGGTGAACAAGGTGATCGAAGCCGGCATCGTGGCCGCTCGGGTCTACTCGATGTTCTACCGGATGGGTCTGTTCTAGCCCTTTTATTCCGATGCAGCCGGCGCGCGAAGTCGCACCCGTCGAATCACTTTTTCAAGATCGAGCTCGGGTCGGTCGATGTAGGGGCGGGAGACCTCACCGCCGATGCATCCGTATCTGATCGTTCCCATGCTGGCCTGTGTCGGCTGTGCCGCTTCGGCGGGCATGCTGTTCGCACGGATGGCTGCGTACGGGACGAGCCGGGCGGCTGCGCAGATCCTGGTGGGTGGCGCATTCTGGGCATTCTGCGAGATCGCTTGGAACGTCAGCGACGACCCCGATACGGTGTTGAACCTCGTGCGGGCTTCGGCGGTCGGGTGGATATGGCTCGGCCCTTCCGCCGCGCAGCTCTTTCTCGAGCTCGACCCTCACCCTCATCCGCGACGTCGGCACTGGCTGAGCGGCAGCTACGCCGTGGGTCTCGGTCTGCTGGCGATCGACTGGGCAACGCCGTGGATGCACGCGTCCGTGATCCAGACGCCCTGGGGCTGGACCTACACGACGGGCCATGGTCAACGTTCTCGTCGGCTTCGCCTGGGCACGCACGGGCTATCTGGCCAACGCCAGCCCGGGTGAGCGGCGCCAAGGCATCTGGCTGGGCGTGGCGCTCGGGGTGCCGATCGTCATCGCCTCGACCACCGATGCGGTGCTGCCCATGCTCGGCATCCACGTGCTTCACCTCGGCTCGCTCTCCCTGGCCGCGCTCGGTCTGATCCTCTCCGGGAACATCCTCTACTTCGGCTACTCGATGACCGCGCCATGGACGTTCCGCCAGGAGATGCTCGCGATCCTGCCCGAAGGCGTCGCGCTGCTCGGCCTCGATGGCCACATCCGAACCGCGAATGCGGCCCTGGCTCGGCTGCTCGACTTGCCGTTGGAGGGCCTGAATGGCCTTGCCATCAGCGACGCCATTCCGGAAGCGCCCGTCGAACCGCCGCGTGAGGTTCGTGACACCGAGACGCGTCTGCGGCGCTCCGACGGGCAGTGGATGCCTGTCGCGCTGTCTTCGACCGTGGTTCAGGATCGCCGCGGCTTCCCGATCGGTCTGGTGCTGGTCGTGCGGGATCAGACCGAGGTTTCCGGCCTGCGCAACCGCCTGATCACGTCCGGCCGCCTCGCGGCGGTGGGTGAGCTGGCCGCGAGCATCGCCCACGAGGTGAACAACCCGCTCGCCTTCATCCGCACCAACCTCTCGCTGCTCGGCAGCCACTGGAAGACCCTGGCCGACGCCGCCGACCCGAGCCGGTTCGGCTCTGAGGTCGCCCTCGGAGAGCTGATTCGCGAGGGCGAGGAGCTGATCGAGGAGTCGCTGGAAGGCGTCGAGCGCACGGCGAGCTTCGTGCGCGATGTGAAGGGCCTCTCACGAGCCGGGGGCGACACTCGCCAGCTCGAGGACTTGAACGAGCTCGTGCGGTCGGTGCTGCGCGTGGCGGGCGCTCAGAATCGCAAGGGTGGCCGGATCGAAGCCGAACTCGGCGAGCTGCCGCTCGTCCGCTGCTCGTGCCAGGAATTGAAGCAGGTCTTCCTGAACCTCCTGATCAACGCGATCCAGGCGATCGACGAAGGCGGGCGCATCACCCTCCGGTCGCAGGGCGATGCGGATTCCGTGACCGTCAGCATCGAAGACGATGGCCCGGGAATCGCCGCCGAACACCTCGACCGGATCTACGACCCCTTCTTCACGACGAAGCCGGAAGGGGAGGGGACGGGGCTCGGCCTCGCGATCTCGTCGGAGATCGTGCAGCGCCACGACGGGACGCTCGAAGTGTCGTCCGAGCCCGGTGCGGGCGCGTGCTTTCGAGTCGTGTTGCCCATCGCACCCGACGACGACGACGACTAGTCCGCCGGGCCTGGCTCGATCCACTCGAACACGATGGCTTCGAACTCGCCCGGGCGGGCGGCGCCCGTCTCTCGCCGTTCGCCGGCGGTCGAACGAAGCTCCACGGCAAAGGGCGCTGCGCTCCGCCGCCGGCCGCAGGATTCGGGATGATCCACCCCCACGCGGTAGCGGCCCGGCCGTGCCGTTGGGAAGACGACGGTCTCGATTCGCGGTGCCGGCGCGTCGCAGCGAACGTCGGCCTCGAGCCGGCCCCCGATCTTGGACGGAGTGTTCCCGAAGTAGACGGTCTCCTCGAGCGGCCCCGTCACGTAGAGGTCGAGGTCAGCGCCCGCGTCGAAGGCGAGCCGAACCACGATGGCGCCCGCCGGCGGCTCGGCCTCGCGGAGCCATCGCTGCGCAGGCTCCACCGCTTCGGGCGTCGGCACGGAGTCGGCACCGGCTCCGGCACAAGCCACGAAGAAGAACCCGGCGCAGGCGAGCCCCATGCGGATCCCCGCGATACCCTGCCTCGGTCCGCTTCCTTCCCGCGCCGGTTCGTCCATGGTTGCGAACCATGCCGGATTCCCGGTGCGAGGGACAGCCTGTAGGAGATTCCCGTGAAGTATCGCCGCCTCGGAAACTCTGGACTGGTCGTCTCCGAGATCTGCCTCGGCACCATGACCTTCGGCAGCATGGCCGACGAGGCGACGAGCGTTGCCTGCCTCGACAAGGCCTTCGATGGAGGGGTCGACTTCTACGACGCCGCGGAGGTCTACCCCGTGCCGCCGCGTGCCGAATGGGCCGGGCGCACCGAAGAGATCGTCGGGCGCTGGCTCGCGGGCAAACCGCGCGACTCCGTCTTCATCGCCACCAAGGTGGCCGGGCCCGGGCGCGGCTGGTTCCAGGCGCCGGTGCGACAGGGCAAGACGAGCCTCGACACCCACAACATCGAGCGCGCGGTCGAGGGCAGCCTGCGGCGCCTCGGCACGGACTACATCGACCTCTACCAGACCCACTGGCCCGACCCCGGGTTGCCTTACGAAGAGACCCTCGAGGGCCTGCAGCGTGTGGTCGAGAGCGGCAAGGTCCGCGCCATCGGTTGCAGCAACGAGACGGGCTACGGGCTCACCAAGAGCCTGTGGACGGCGCAGCTCCACGGCCTGCCGCGCTACGAGACGATCCAGAACAACTTCAGCCTGTTGAACTGGCGCTTCACGGACGAACTCGCTCGCGTGTGTCGCAAGGAGAACGTGAGCCTGCTGCCCTACAGCCCGATCGCGGCCGGTGTGCTCTCGGGGAAGTATCAGGGGGGTGCCTGGCCCGAGGGCGCGCGCTTCAGCTCTTACCGCGCCGAGAACCCACGCAACAAGGCCATGACCGAGCGTTTCGTGAACGAGCGCAGCCTCGCGGCCACCGAGCGGTACATGAAGCTCGCCGCCGACAACGGGCTCTCGCCGGTGACCCTCGGGATCGCCTGGACGTTGGCTCAGGACTACGTGGGCTCGACGATCATCGGGGTCACGTCCCCGGATCAGCTCGACGAGCACCTCGCTGCCGCCGATACGACGCTCTCGGCGGATGCGTTGGCGGAAGCAAAGCGAATCTCCCGCGAGATTCCGTACCCGCTCGGCTAGGCCGCGGCTCGGGTTCGCTGGCGGACACCTCGCCACAGAGCCCGGAGGCTCGCTGCCACATGGCGGCCCCGTCTGACCTCGCTTAGCGTTGGCCCGTGTCTCGTTGGCTCCGAAGTGTCGTCCTCGTCTTGGCGTGTGCCCACCTGATGGTGGCGACCGTGCCCTGCGGCAGCACCACCGCGGTCGAAGTGGTTGTCACGCCTCCCGCGGTGAGCGAGCCGATGAGCCACTCCGCGAGCTCGCACCACGGGTCCCCGAACGCCGACTTCGCGTCCCCCATGGCACACGACCACGGAGCCATGCCCGGACCGGCACGTGACGACGCGGACTCCGGCTGGAAGGCGCCGTGTCCCTGTGGCTGCGACCGTTCACCCGGAAGCGATCTGCCAGGCCACAAGCTCGACCCCGGGCTCTTGCTTGCGCGCATCATCGCGCCGGTTGCCTTCGAGAGGGTGCTGCACGCGCCCACGGCGCGCGTTCCGATCTTCGCCTGACCCCTTCGACGCTTCCCTTTTCGAATCGACGCTTCAAGCGAAGCGCGGGCGCTCGTGTGCCCGCGCCGGAGGAATCATGGCAAACGGAATCCGTGCGCTGGCGCTCACGGTGGCTCTTGGGCTTCCCGGTGCTGTCCTGGCCGACGGCGACACCGGGCACACCGGGCACGCCGGTGGCAGCCGCGCGATCGACCACGTCCCCATCGGCGTGGTGGGCGAGCACAACCACGGGGCAGGAGAGTTCATGCTCTCCTACCGCTTCATGTTCATGAGCATGAAGGGCAACCGCGACGGGACCGAGCGGGTCAGCACGGCCGACGTCCTGACCGAGTTCCCGGTGTCACCGACGGCCATGGACATGGAGATGCACATGTTCGGACTCATGTGGGCGCCGACGGACCGCCTGACCCTGATGGCGATGGTCCCGTACCTGCGGCTCGACATGGACCACCGAACCGGAATGGGTGGCTCCTTCACGACCCGCTCCGACGGCTTTGGGGACCTCTCGCTCTCCGGGATCTACGAGCTCTATGGGGGCGAGCAACACCAGCTGCTGCTCAACCTCGGCATGAGCGGGCCGACCGGGACGCTGCGGGCCGCCGACAACCTGCCCCCCACCATGGGCGAGCGCGTAAAGCTGCCCTACCCGATGCAGATCGGCTCGGGGACGCCGGACCTGCTGCCCGGACTGACCTGGAACGGCGACTTCGGGCGAGTGCGCCTCGGCACCCAGGTGCGCGGCGTCTATCGCATCGGGCGCAACCGCGAGGGCTACCGACTGGGCCACCGCTTCGCGGCCACGGGCTGGGCGGCGGTCGAACTGTGCCGGAGCGTTTCGGCATCGCTGCGGTTCTCGTTCGACAAGTGGAAGGACATCGTCGGTGACGACGACGATCTGAACGGCGACACCGTGCCGACGGCAGACCCGAGCCTGCGGGCGGGTCGTCGCGTGGATGCCGCGCTCGGACTCAACTACCTCGTGGGGAGCGGTCCGCTCAAGGGCCACCGGTTCGCGATCGAGGTGGCGAGGCCCATCCATCAGATCCTCGATGGCCCACAGCTCGAGACCGATTGGCTCACCACGGCGGGGTGGCAACTGGCCTTCTAGGTTGCGCGCGACACTTCCGCCGGGTCAACCAGCAGCTACCCTCGGCCCATGCGTACGAGCGAAGTGGTGGTGGTGGGCGGCGGAGTGATCGGCGCAAGCGTCGCATTCTTCCTCGCTCGCGAGGGCATCGAGGTGACGCTGCTCGAACGCGACGCCTTGGCCGCGGGCGCCTCGGGCGCAGCGGCTGGAATGCTCACGCCGACCAACGATGCGGCCGATGCCGGGCCCTTCTTCCATTGGGCTCAGCGTTCTCTCGAAGGCTTCGAGAGCCTGGCGGCCGAGCTGCTCGAGCGCTCGGGCGTGGATTGCGAATTCGTGCGTTCGGGCACGTTGCGCCTGGCCTTCGATGACGACGACGTGACGCGCCTGCAGGCTCGCGCAGACACCTTTGCCGACGCACGGCTCGAGTGGTTCGATGCCGCGGCCGTGCGCGTGGTGGAACCCTACGCCGCCGAGCATGCGGTAGGTGGGTCGTACGCCCCCGACGAGGCCCACGTCCGAAGCCCGCTTCTGGCGCGCGCCTATGCCGCGGCGGCCCGTCGGTTCGGGGCCCGCATCGAGACCGGCGTCGAGGCGACCGGGCTCCGGGTGGGCTCGGGGCGAGTCACGGGGGTCGAGACGCGCGACGGTGCCTGGTCGACGCCGCGCGTAGTGCTCTGCTCAGGCGCATGGTCCGCCACGGGGGGTGTTTGGCCAGAAGGCCTCGCACGTCTGCCCGTGGCCCCGCTGCGAGGCCAGATCCTCTCGGTCGAAGCGCCGACCCCTGCGCCGGCCACGACCCTGCTCGGTGCAGGCGGCTATGTCGTACCGAAGCGGGATGGCAGCCTCGTGGTGGGCGCCACGGAAGAAGAAGTGGGTTTCGACGCGCGCGTGACCGGAGAGGGCCTGCGTCAGCTGCTCGAGATGGGTGCGCGGATCGTCCCGGCGATCGGCGACTGCACCTTCCGCTCGGCCTGGGCCGGACTGCGGCCGACCCCCTCCGACGGGCTCCCGATCATCGGGCCCGTGGACGAAGTCGAAGGCTTCGCCGTTGCGACGGGCCACCACCGCAACGGTGTGCTGCTGTCGCCTGCGACGGGCGAGCTGATCACGGGTTGGGTTTCGGGAAAAGCCACGCCGAGCGAAGCGCGCGCGTTCCTGCCCTCGCGCTTCACGAGCTAGGCGGGGCGCCAGACCTTCCAGGCCGAGTCGCGATGGCGCGCGGGGAAGCGATCGGGCTGGAGCATCTCCGCCAGGATCTCGAGCGAGTCGACGATCCGCGGCCCCGGCCGATTGAAGTACTGATTGCCGTCGGTGAAGTAGACGCGCCCTTCTCGCACCGCGCGCAGCTCGATGAAACCCGTCGCAGCCGCGAGGTCGTCGAGCTCTTGCTGGGTCCGAGCGAGATCGAAGCCGCAGGGAAGGGCGACGACGACGTCCGGGTCGGCTTCGCGAAGCGACTCCCACTCCATCCACGGCGAGTGCACTCCCGCCTCCCCGAACAGGGGCTCGCCGCCGGCCATGGCGACGAGTTCGGGCATCCAGTTGCCCGCGCCCATCAAGGGGTCGAGCCATTCCAGGCAGACCACGCGTGGGCGTCGGGCGCCGTGGGTGCGTGCGCCGACGGCCTCCATCCGCTCGAGGCACCGGGCTTGGAGGGCGAAGCCCGCCTCGCGCGCGCCCAGGGTGGCCGCGATCTGCGCGAACGACGAGAGCACGTCGGTCACGGTCTTGGGTTCCACGGAGACCACCTGCGGCTTGGCCCCCGTCCACTCCGCCAGAGCGGCCTCGACGTCGGAGAGGCTCGCCGCGCAGACCTCGCAGTGGCTCTGGGTCAGGATCACGTCGGGCGCGGCCTCGCGCAGGGCCTCGGCATCGACGCGGTAGACCGACACGCCGCGTTCCACGAGTTCGCGAACTCGGGAATCGATGGCGCGTGAACCGGCCTCGGGGTCGAGCTTGGGTTCGGTCAGGACGGGGAGGGTTTCGACGCCGGCGGGAAAGTCGCACTCGTGCGAGCGCCCGACGAGTGCGTCGCGCAACCCGAGCGCGCACGCCGTCTCGGTCAAGCTCGGCAGCAACGAGGCGATGCGTCTCGCGGGTGCATCGGACGTCGGCATGGACGAATGCTACCACCCGACCGGTGCTAGGGTGGCGCGAGCTCGCGGAGGACGATGATGGAGAAGGTCGCATTCCTGTGTCTCGGACGGATGGGGTACCCGATGGCGGGCCATCTCTCTCGCGCCGGCCACGACGTTCGCGTCTACAACCGGAACCCGGAGCGTGCGCAACAGTGGGTCGCCGAGTACGGAGGCGAAGCGGCGAGTACACCCGCCGAAGCGGCGCACGACGTCGACGTCGTGCTGGTCTGCACCGGCAACGACGACGATCTGGGGCAGGTCTTGCGCGGCGAGCGGGGTGCACTCCGGCGCATGAAGCGCGGCTCGCTGCTGATCGACCACACCACGGCTTCCGCCCGGATCGCCAAGGAGCTGGCCGATGAGGGGGAGCGCGGTGGAGTCGATTTCCTCGATGCACCGGTGTCGGGCGGCGAAGAGGGTGCCAAGAAGGGCGTGCTCACGACCATGGTCGGGGGCTCGCCCGAGGCCTTCGAGCGGGCCCAGCCGCTCTTCGACTGCTACGCCAAGACCGCCGTGCGGCTCGGCCCGGCGGGCTCGGGCCAGCTCACCAAGATGGTCAACCAGATCTGCATCGCAGGCCTGGTCGAGGGTCTGGCCGAGGGCCTGGCGTTTGCGGAGCGAGCGGGGCTCGACGCGGCACGGGTCGTCGAGGTGATCTCGAAGGGCGCGGCACAATCCTGGCAGATGGATCACCGAGCCGCGCCCATGCTCGAGGGCGCCTTCGACTTCGGCTTCGCGGTGGACTGGATGCGCAAGGATCTCGCCATCGCCCTGGAGGAGGCCCGCCGCAACGGCGCACGCCTCCCGGTCGCAGCGCTGGTCGACCAGCTCTACGCCGAAGTCCAGCGCCGCGGCGGGGGCCGCTGGGACACTTCGAGCTTGATGGCACTGCTGTCGGAAGGCCCGGCGTCGGGCCGCCCCGCCTAGTAGGCGAAAGGCGACCCCGGCAGCAGGCAGCCGAGCGAATCGGCCCGCGATTCGAGCGAGCGCAGGCGACGCTCGTCCGTGGAGCGCGCCGTCGAGAACGTGCCCGCCGCGTTCTCGTAGAGGCGAGCCTGAGAGGCTTCGATCCGCTCCGACAACTCGAGGCACTGGAAGGGCACGCGCCAGCCGGCCACGGCGAGGTCGGCCTTCTGGAGCTGCAGGTTCGGGTTCGTGCGGTGGGCGGAATCGGGTCGGGTGCTCACGCAGCCCGTCCCGAGCGCGGCGATGGCCACGACGAGAATCAGACGTTTCATGGTGGGGGCTCTCCTGAAGACGGCGCGGCGTTCTGCCGGGCGCGATGTTCGTTCCGAGATCATCGGCACCGCAGGAAGCCGTGGAGAGGAGCCTGCTCACGCCCAGTGTGTGAGCCTGCACACATCGATCGAGTCCAGAGGTCGGGTGCGGCTAGACCTGCGGGAGCGAGCAGCCGAGTCGTTCCGCGCGCGCTTGCAGGGCTCGCAGGCGACGGCTCTCGACCATCCGATTCGGGGCGTCGAGCCAGGTCCCGGCCTTCGAGACGTATTGGGCCTCGGAGGTATGGATTTGGGCGTGGAGTGCGTCGCAGGGCGGCGGGCCGGCATCGACGCGGGCGGGCGCGAAGCCCATCCCGCTCGGAGCCGTTGCAACGGTCCGGCTCGCGCAGCCCGTGGCGACGAGGCAGGTGACGACGAGGCAACCCTTCAGCAGGGCGGAAACGCGACGCATGACGATCCTCCAGGGGGATGTCCTGCGCATCGGCCGGGTGGGGCTTTCCCTTGAGCGGGAAGGGGTGGCGAGGCCGGGCCGGGCGGGGCCCTTAGGCCGGCGCGACCTCCACCGGGATCCCCGAGAAGACGCCGTTGCCCGAGGGCACGTCGATGTCGCGTTCGTCGGTCAGGAGGTTCGTGTTCACGCCCGCGTGGCGGGCCGCCACGCCCAGCTGGGCGCCTGGGGCGCCGTGGCCGTAGCCATGGGGCAGCGAGACCACACCCTGGAGAAGCCCCGCGTCGAGGGCCACCGGCGCCGTCAGCTCGCCCACGCGCGAGCGCACACGGGCCGTCGCGCCGTCCACGAGCCCGAGGCGGGCCGCATCCTCGGGGTGGACGAGCAGGGTGCAGCGCTCGGGGCCCTTCGCCAGGGCCTCGACGTTGTGCATCCAGGAGTTGTTGGAGCGCAGGTTGCGGCGACCGATCAGGACGAGGCCGTCGCGCCCGCTGCGCGCCGCGAGGTCGCTGCGCAACCGTTCGACGTCCTCCACGAAGACCGGCGGCGCCAGCTCGAGGCGTCCGCTCTCCGTGGCGAGCATCGCGGGCAGCCGCGGTTCCATCGGGCCGAGGTCGAGGCCATGCTCGGCGGCGCGCACGCGCTCGAGCGAGAGCCCGTCGCTCGCGTCCGCGAAGCGGTCTCCATGCGGTCCTGCGCGCAGCAGCAGATCGAGGACGCGGTCGGTCCCCGGCATGTCGCCGAGTTTCTCGCGTGCCTCGGCTTCGGTGACGTCGGGGCAGGGGGTTCCCGGGCGGCCGACGGCTTCGGCCAGCAGTGAGGAGAGCATCACCTGTTCCACGACCTCGGCGCCAACGCCGGCCATGCGGCCGGCCAGCTCCGAGAGGATCTCCGATGCATCGCGCGCGTCGTCCGGCTTCGGCATGACGCGCGGCGAATACTTGCTCCAGTGCCGCACCGACATGAGGTCGAATACCATCTCGTAGTTGGAATGCTCGAGCTGGCCCGTCGGCGGCAGGATCACGTCCGCGAAGCGCGTCGTCTCGTTGCGATAGATGTCGACGCTCACCATGAAGTCGAGGCTCTCGAAGGCCTTCGCCAGGCGAGCCCCGTTGGGCGTCGAGAGCACCGGGTTCCCGGCCATCGTCACCATCGCGTGCACGCGCTCCGCTTCGGGCGCCTCGTCGATCTCTTCGGCCAGGGCGGCCACGGGAAGCTCGCCGTTGAATTCGGGGAGGCCGCGCACGTGGGTGTGCCAGCGGCCGTAGGGGGCCGGGCCGGGCGCGCGCGGCGGGTCGACGCCGGGCCCCGATGCGGCCCGGGGCCACATGGCGCCGCCGGGTCGGTCGACGTTGCCGGACAGCACGTTCACCACGTCGACCAGCCAGCTCGACAGGGTGCCGAAGGCCTGGGTGCAGGTGCCGATGCGGCCGTAGCAGACGGCGCGCTCCGTTGCGGCCAGCTCGCGGGCGATGCGCCGCGTCGTGGCTGCTTTGATCCCGGTTGCCGCCTCCACCGCCTCGGGCGGGAAGTCCTTGGCGAGGGTTTGCACTTCTTCGACGCCGTTGGTGAAGGCTTTGAGCGGGCCGAGGCTCACCAGACCTTCCTCGAACAAGACATTCGCCAGGGCGAACAGGAAGTACGCGTCGCTTCCGGGCCGGATCGCCAGGTGTTCGTCGGCAATCGCCGCGGTCTCGGTCCGACGCGGGTCGACCACGACGAGGCGCCCTCCGCGCCCCCGTAGCTTCGCGAGCCGGCCCGGGAAGTCGGGGGCGGTGCAGAGGCTCCCGTTCGATACGAGCGGGTTGGCGCCGAGCATCAGCAGGAAATCGGTACGGTCGATGTCCGGGACCGGGAACCCGAGCGGGTTCCCGTAGAGAAACGCCGAGCTCATCATCTTCGGGAGTTGGTCGACGCTCGACGCCGAGAAACGCCACTTGGTGCCGAGCGCGCGCTGGAAGACCTGGCCGTACACGAGCGAGCCGAGGTCGTGGGCGGTGGGGTTGCCAATGTAGGTGGCGATGCTGTTCGGGCCGTGGGCTTCTCGGACGGCGCGCAGCTGCTCGCCGACGAGGTCGAAGGCCTCGTCCCAACCGATTTCCTCCCAGGTGGCGTCCGGGTCGCCGCGCGGGCCGACCCGACGCTGGGGCCCGCGCAAGCGGTCCGGGTCTTCGTGGAGGCCTTTCAGGCCGTAGGCCTTGGGGCAGAGGTAGCCGCCGCTGCGCGGGTCGGCCTCGTCGCCGCGGATGGTGACGACGGTCTGGCTCGTGCGGTCGACCTCGACCGAAACGCCGCAGTGAGCCTCGCACAGCGGGCACGAACGGTGGACGACTTCGTGGCTTTCGGGCAGGGCGCGGGCCATGGGGACCTCCGGCAGTCTCGCCAGCTTAACCGACCGGCCGAACGGGAGGGTGAGGCGTCGCCTTCACGGCTCCGTGGGCCGTTCGCTTCGCTACTGTTCCGCCCCCATGGCACACGAGTTCGTTTTCACGATGCAGGACGTCCGCAAGGTCGTCACCACCGACCGCGTGATCCTCGACGGCATCACGCTCGCCTTCCTTCCCGGTGCGAAGATCGGCGTCATCGGCGGCAACGGGGCGGGCAAGAGCTCGCTGCTGCGCATCATGGCGGGGGTCGACTCCGACTTCACCGGAGAGGCTCGACCGACGCCTGGCGTGCGGGTGGGCTGGCTCCCGCAGGAACCCGAACTCGACGCGTCGAAGGACGTGCTCGGGAACGTCGAAGAGGGTGTCGCCGAGACCCGCAACCTGCTGCGCCGCTTCGAGGAGATCTCGGAAAAGTTTGCCGAGCCCATGGACGACGACGAGATGCAGCGCGTGCTCGACGAGCAGGCGAAGCTTCAGGATCGCATCGATGCCGCGGATGCCTGGGAACTCGATCGCCACCTCGAGATCGCGATGGACGCGCTGCGGCTACCGCCGGGCGATGCCGACGTCACGAAGCTGTCGGGCGGCGAGCGCCGCCGCGTCGCGCTCTGCCGGCTGCTCCTGCAGCAACCCGATCTGCTGCTCCTCGACGAGCCCACCAACCACCTCGATGCCGAATCCGTCGCCTGGCTCGAACGCTTCCTCAAGGACTACCCGGGCACCGTCGTGGCGATCACTCACGATCGTTACTTCCTCGACAACGTCGCGGGTTGGATCCTCGAGATGGACCGCGGTGCCGGCATCCCGTGGAAGGGCAACTACTCCTCGTGGCTCGAGCAGAAGCAGAAGCGGCTCGAGGTCGAAGAGAAGAAGGTTTCGGCGCGCCAACGAACCCTGCTGCGAGAGCTCGACTGGGTACGGATGTCGCCGCGCGCGCGGCACGCCAAGAGCAAGGCCCGCATCCAGCGCTACGACGAGTTGGTGGCGGAAGAGCAGCAGCGGCTGCCCGAGAGCGTCGAGATCACGGTGCCGCCCGGCCCGCGCCTGGGCGACGTGGTCATCCAGGCCGAGGGCCTCTCGAAGGGGTACGGCGATACGGTCTTGTTCGAAGATCTTTCGTTCTCGCTTCCGCCCGGCGGCATCGTCGGCGTGATCGGGCCGAACGGTGCGGGCAAGACGACGCTCTTCCGCATGTTCGTCGAAGAAGAGAAGCCCGAGGCCGGCTCGCTGCGACTCGGCGAGACCGTGCAGCTCGCCTACGTGGACCAGAGCCGCGCCGACCTCGACGCCGACCTGAGCGTCTGGCAGGAAGTCAGCGGCGGCGACGACTACTTCAAGGTGGGCAGTCGCGAGATCTCGACCCGAGCCTACGTGGGCTCCTTCGGCTTCAAGGGCTCCGACCAGCAGAAGAAGGTCGGCATGCTCTCGGGTGGCGAACGCAACCGGCTGCACCTCGCGAAGCTGATCCGCAGTGGCGGCAACGTCCTGCTGCTCGACGAACCGACGAACGACCTCGACGTGGACACGTTGCGCGCACTCGAGGAGGCGATCCTCGGGTTCTCGGGCTGCGTCGTGGTGATCTCCCACGATCGCTGGTTCCTCGACCGGATCGCGACGCACATCCTGGCCTTCGAGGGCGACTCCCATGTGGAGTGGTTCGAGGGGAACTACCAGGATTACGAGGCGGACTTCAAGCGGCGCAAGGGTGCGGACGCGGATCAGCCTCACCGCATCAAGTTCAAGAAGCTGACGCGGTAAGACCTGGTTGGTCAGGCTAGTCTCGATTCCGCCTTCGGCGGCCCCGCGCCGAAGCCCCTTGGGGCGGGCCGATGCTATGATGCGCGGCCGCAATCCTTGGAGGGACTCCCGATGGCGATTCAGGTGGGTGACAAGATTCCGAGCGTGAAGCTGAAGAACACCGACATGTCGGACGTGACGACCGATGAGATCTTTGGCGGCAAGAAGGTCGTGTTGTTCGCGGTGCCTGGGGCCTTCACGCCGACCTGCTCGGCGAAGCACCTGCCGGGGTTCATCGACAAGGCGGGGGAGATCAAGGCGAAGGGCGTCGACACGATCGTCTGCACCTCGGTGAACGACGCCTTCGTGATGGACGCCTGGGGCAAGGATCGCGGGGTCGGTGACGACGTGCTGCTCGTGGCCGACGGGAACGCGGACTTCGCGCAGGCCCTGGGCCTCGAGATGGACGGGACGGGGATCGGCTTCGGCGTCCGCGTGCAGCGCTTCGCGCTCATCGCCGACGACGGTGTGGTGACACACTTGGCGGTCGAGGCGCCCATGAAGTTCGAGGTCTCCGACGCGGACTCGATCCTCGCTGCGCTCTAGGGTGTCTTAGCGATGGCTGCCGGTGTGCTCGGGAGCGGTCGGGTATGGCTCGGCAGCGTGGCGTGCCTGGTCACGTTGTTCGGGTCCGCGAGCGGTTGCAGCCATGAAGAGCGTCCGCCGCCCGACCTGGTGCTGATCTCGGTCGATACCCTGCGTCCCGATCACCTCGGCGCCTACGGCTATCCGCGGGGTACGACGCCCCACATCGACGCCTTGGCTGGCGAGTCGGTGCGCTTCGACACGGCCATCGCGCAGGCACCTTCAACGCTGCCCTCCCACGCATCGATCCTGTCCTCGCTTCCTCCGTCCCGCCACGGGGCGCTGTACGCCACACGCCATGGGCTGCCCGACCACATCGTCACGGTTGCCGAGGTCCTACGCGATGCGGGCTATCGGGCGGTGGCCTTCGTCGGAGGTGGGCAACTCGCGCCTGTCTTCAATCTTGGCCAGGGCTTCGAGGTCTACCGTGACGAGGGCAAGTCCCTGAGCGGCCAGGTCGAGGCCGCGTTCGGCTGGCTCGACCGGGCGAAGCCGACCGTGCCCGTGTTCATGTTCCTTCACACCTATGAAGTGCATCACCCCTATCGGCCCTTGCCGGAGTACATGGACCCCCTCGACATCGACTACACGGGCGACTTGCCCGACCACATCGAGGTGGATCTGCTGAGGCGCGTCAACGGGCTCGAGGGGCCGCCCCTCGAACTCGACGCGGCCGACCTCCAGCATGTGATCAACGCCTACGATGCGGGGATCGCGCTCATGGATCTCGGGGTCCGCGATCTGGTGGATCGTCTGAGGGAGCGTGGGCGCTACGAGGATGCCGCGATCATCTTCACCTCGGACCATGGCGAGGAGTTCGGGGAACACGGTCGGGTCGGCTGGCACTCCCATGCGCTCTACGACCATCAGCTGCGCGTTCCGCTCTTGCTGCGCTTGCCTCGTGCGCACCGCGCGGGGGCGAAGATCGCCGCGCAGGTCCGCAGCATCGACATCGCGCCGACGCTGTTGGAGCTTGCGGGCGTCCCCGCTCCGGACGCTTTCGAGGGGCACTCGCTACTCAACCGCTTCGGATCCCTCGCGAGCCAGAAGGCCTGGACGGCGCGCAGCGAGCAGGACGGGAAGCGAAAGCCGTTGAAGACCTCGCTGCGGGACGGCCGTCACAAGTGGCTCCACGGTCAGGTGTTCGATCTCGAGGCCGACCCCGGCGAACTCGCGGACGTTCGGGATGACTTCCCGAGGGTCGAGAAGCGTCTCCGAAAGGAGTTTCGGGCCGGCTTGGAGAGGGCCCGTCAGTCGTCCCCCGAAACGGTTGCCCCGCTCGAGGTGCCCGAGGCGACGCGCCAACGCTTGAAGGAGCTTGGCTACGTGGAGTGACTCGAGCCGGACGTCCGGCGGGGTTCAGCTAGTGCCGAAGGCGCGACTCACCCGCGCGATGGCCTCGTCGACGTTGTCGCGCGAGTTGAACGCCGAGAGTCGGAAGTAGCCCTCGCCGGCGGAGCCGAAGCCGGAGCCGGGCGTGCCGACGACGTGGGTCTCGGTGAGTAGCCGGTCGAAGAAACCCCAGGACGAGATGCCTTCGGGCGTGCGCATCCAGATGTAGGGGGCGTGCTCGCCGCCGAAGAGTGTGAAGCCCGCCGCACCGAGCCCCTCGCGCAGACGGCGGGCGTTCTCCATGTAGAACGCGACCTGTTCGCTGGTCTGCTTCAGGCCCTCGGGGGAGAAGACCGCGGCTGCGGCCTTCTGGATCACGAAGGGGACGCTGTTGAACTTGGTCGCGTGGCGTCGGCTCCACAAGGCGTTCAGCTCCACGCGTTCGCCGCTTGTGGTCGTGCCCGTGAGGCCCTTCGGGATCACGGTGTAGGCGCAGCGAACGCCCGTGAAGCCCGCGCGCTTCGAGAAGCTGCGCATCTCGATGGCGCATTCGCGCGCGCCTTCGATCTCGTAGATCGAGCGCGGCAGCTCGGGGTCCTGGATGAAGGCGTCGTAGGCGGCATCGAAGATCAGCACCGTGTCGTTCGCGCGGGCCCAGGCGACCCAGCGCTCCATCTTCTCGCGGGTCATCACGGCGCCCGTCGGGTTGTTCGGCGAGCAGAGGTAGGCGAGGTCCGCGCCCTCGGCGGGCGGGTCGGGGGAGAAGCCGTTCTGCTCGGTGGCCGGGAGGTAGGCGAGGCCGGCGTAGCGCCCGCCGTCGTCGGCTTCGCCCGTACGGCCGGCCATGACGTTGCTGTCCACGTAGACCGGATAGACGGGGTCGGTGACGAGCACGCGGCACTCGCTGCCGAAGATCTCCTGGATGTTCCCGCTGTCCTGTTTGCTGCCGTCGGAGACGAAGATCTCCGACGCGTCGAGCTCGATGCCGCGTGTGCGGTAGTCGTGCTCGAGGATCGCGTCCAGTAGGAAGCCGTACCCATTTTCCGGGCCGTAGCCGTGGAACCCTTCGGCGGTGCCCATGGCGTCCGCGGCGTCCTTGATTGCGGCGACCACGGCCGGGGCGAGGGGCTCGGTCACGTCGCCAATGCCGAGCCGGATCACGGCGGCGTCGGGGTTGGCCTCGGTAAAGGCCCGAACGCGTCGCCCGATCTCGGGGAACAGGTAGCCGGCCTGGAGCTTCTGGTAGTTCTCGTTGATGCGTGCCATGGCGCGCAGCATAACGGCGGAACGCCCCCCCCGGTATCCGACGATTTGACCGGTTCGTCAGGGGAGGGGACGGTTCTCTTTGATGACGAAACCACCAAGACCGCGGCACTCCTGACCTGGCCCTGGTTTCGTCATCAAAGAGAACCGTCCCCTTCGTCAGGGGTCGATGAGGACTCCGGGGTTTAGGATGCTGGCGGGGTCGAGGCTTCGCTTGGCGGCTCGCAGGGCTTCGGCGAAGAGCGGGGGGCGTTGTTGGTCGTAGCCGGGGCGGTGGTCGCGGCCGACTGCGTGGTGGTGGGTGATGGTGCCGCCGCCCTGAATCAATGCCTCGCTGGCCGCCGCCTTCACTTCGGCCCACATTTCGAGCAGGCTGCCCCGGCGGCCTGGCGCGATCACGCTGTAGTAGGGCGCGGGGCCGTCGGGATAGACGTGGGTGAAACGGCAGGCGACCTGGCCGCCGCCACAGACCCGCTTCACGGCGTCCGTCGTCGCAGCCATCACCTCGCCGTGGAAGGCCTCGAAACGGTCCCACGTGATCGCAGTCTCGAAGGTCTCGGAGATCACCCCCATGCAGACCAGAGCGTCGCGTAGGTAGGGCATGCCGAGGAAGGCGCTGCGCCAGGCGCCCGCCGCGCCCTCTCGCGGCGCAGCGTCGCTGTGCTTCGTGCGGCCCGCGCCCTCGGGTGCCTCACCGCCGCCGTCCCTTGCGATCTCGAGCGCGCGATCCATCCACGGGTCGAGCGGGTGGTCGGCGGATTCGAAGCCCACGATCAACACCGCGGCATCGCCCGCAGCCGCACCCGAGGTCTCGGCTTCGCGCGCGTCAAGCAGCCGGCAGTTCGCCGGGTGGAGCCCCGCCTGCGAGATCTCCCGCACCACGCGAGCACCGGCCAGGAAGCCGCCTTCCCCCGGGAAGCGCAGCGACGCCTGGGCCCGGTAGGTCGGCCGGTCCTGCAGTCGCATCCACGCCTCGGTGATGATGCCGAGCGTCCCCTCGCTGCCCGCGAACATCCTGTCCGGGCTCGGCCCGGCGCCCGATCCGGGCAGGCGGCGAGACTCGATGACACCGCGTGGCGTCACCGCTCGCAGCGACTCGAGGAAGTCTTCGATGTGGGTGTAGGTCGTCGCGTAGTGGCCACCCGAGCGGGTGGCGATCCAGCCGCCCAGGGTCGAGAACTCGAAGCTCTGGGGGAAGTGTCGGAGTGTCAGGCCGTGAGGGCGCAGCTGGCCTTCGAGTTCCGGGCCGAGCACGCCCGCCTGGATGCGGGCCGCGCGCGAGCTGCGATCGATCTCGAGCACGCGGTCGAGCCGACCGAGGTCGATGCTCACCGCCCCGGCGTACGCGTCGCCGGGGGGCGCCTCCACGCCGCCCACCACGCTCGACCCGCCGCCATAGGGGATCGCGGCAGCGTTCGCATCGCTGCACCAATCGAGCAGGGCGGCGACCTCCGCCTCGTCGCGCGGGAAGGCCACGAGGTCGGGCGCCGGCGCGAAGTCGCCGGCGTGGCCGCGGACGATGTCGCGGAAGCTCTTGCCGTAGGTGTGCCCCGCGCGGTCGTAAGGCTCGCGCGAGCAGATCGCCTCGAGCGCGGCCGGGGGCGAGAGGCGCGGCGCGGGCAGCTCGACGTCTTCGATCCGGGGCGGCGGAACGGGCTCGAGATCCTTCGCCCCGAAGCGCTCGGCCAGGGTTCGGGCGATCCCTTTCTGCTGCTCGGCACTCGGGCCTTCGCCCTCGTTGCCCCAGCCCCAGAACTTTCGCAGCGGCTCGCTCACGGCCGCAGCGTAACCCGGCTGGCCGGGCGGATCAGCTGCGATCGAATTCGCCGGCCCGCAGGCGTCGCAGGTAGCTCGAAAGGTCCGCGTCGATGTGCTTCGAGAGCAGGACGACGCCGATCAGGTTGGGGAAGGCCATGGCGAGGAGCAGCAAGTCCGAGAAGTCGACCACCCGGGCGAGCCCGCTGATGGCACCGAACCAGACGAAGAACAGGAAGATCCCCTTGAAGACGAAGGTCGACTCGTTCCCGAAGAGATACTCCCACGCGCGCTCGCCGTAGTAGCTCCACGAGATCTGCGTCGAGAACGCGAAGAGCACCGCCGAGAGCGACAGCACGTACTTGAAGCCCGGGAAGACGGACTCGAAGGCCCAGGACGTCATGGCGATGCCTTCGAGGCCCGGCTGCTGGTAGGCGCCGGTCACGACGATCACGAGCCCCGTCATCGTGCAGACCACGAGGGTGTCGATGAAGGGTTCGAGCAACGCGACGAGCCCCTCACGAACCGGCTCTTCGGTTCGCGCGGCGGAGTGCGCGATCGGCGCCGAACCGACCCCCGCCTCGTTGCTGAAGCAAGCGCGGCGGAAGCCCTGGATCAGCACGCCGACGAAGCCGCCGTAGCCGGCCTCGGGCGTGAAGGCGGAGCCGACGATCACAACCAGACCGGGAAGCACCTCCCCGGC
This sequence comes from Deltaproteobacteria bacterium, assembly GCA_019311105.1. GTDB lineage: Bacteria > Myxococcota_A > UBA9160 > UBA9160 > JAFDDA01 > JAFDDA01. The sequence continues at coordinate 15,741 of JAFDDA010000020.1, read as the reverse complement.
GTTCGCCAACAGGATGAAGGCCCCCGTCAGGACGTAGACCCCGCACATGAAGGGGACGAGGCTCGCGGCGATGATCCCGATGCGGCGGATCCCGCCCACGATCACGAGGCCGACGAAGAACGCCAGCACGACGCCGAACACGGCGCCCCACAGCGGCCCCTCGACGCCCGGCACCACGTTTGCGATCTGGGCGTAGGCCTGGTTGGCCTGGAACATGTTGCCCGCGCCGAGGCTGCCGCCGATGCAGAGGAAGGCGAAGACGCCGGCGAGGGCGCGGCCGAGGCCCGGCCGTCCGATCTCCGCGAGCCCCTGCTTCAGGTAGTGCATCGGTCCGCCGGAGATCCGGCCGTCGGGTCGGACGATGCGGTAGCGCTGGCCGAGCGTGCACTCGGCGAATTTCGAACTCATGCCGAGGAAGCCCGCCATCACCATCCAGAAGACGGCGCCGGGCCCGCCGAGCCCCACCGCAACGGCGACGCCCGCGATGTTGCCGAGCCCGACCGTCGCGGAGAGCGCCGCCGACAAGGCCTGGAAGTGCGAGATCTCACCCGTGTCGCCGGGCTGGTCGTAACGCCCGCGCACGCAATCGATGGCGTGGCGGAAGGCGCGCAGGTTCACGAAGCGGAAGCGCAGGGTGAAGAACGTGGCGCCGAGGATCAGCCACACGACCACGATCGGGAGTGCCGTGCCCGCGTCGCCCGGGGCGTTGTCCCAGAACCAGAGGTCGAAGAAGATCACCGAGGAAAGCGGGTCGACGACCCACTGACCGAAGGCTGCTTCGAGCCCGGTCATCGCCTCGCGAACACCGTCCACGCCACCCCCCTTACGCAGGCCCGCACCTCGGAAAGCCTCATCAAAACGAGCCTTTGCGGCATCCGACCAGCCGTGCAAGCATTAGCGGTTCCCCGAAGCGCTGCAAAGGAGATCTCCATGCGTGAGGCCGTGATCGTCGACAGTGTCCGCACCGGACTGGCCAAGTCCCACCGAGGCTCGTTCAACATGACCGAGCCCGTGGACTTCACCGCCCACGTCTTGAAAGCGGTCACCGAACGGGCGACGAACCTCGACCCCGCGGAGATCGACGACGTCATCGTCGGCACCGGTTTCCCCGAAGGCTGCCAGGGCATGAACATGGCGCGCATCGCCGCCATGGCTGCGGGCTTCCCGAAGGAGGTGGCGGGCACCACGGTCAACCGCTTCTGCTCGTCGGGCTCCCAGGCCGTGATGATGGCCGCTGCGCGGATCTACGAAGGTGCGGACGTCGCCATCGGCGCCGGCTGCGAGACCATCACGATGATGACCGACGGCAGCCAGAACACGACGCGCCTTGCCAACGGTACGGCGGCCGAGCGCTTCCCCGGCCTCTACTTCCCCATGGGTATGACCGCCGAGATCGTGGCCGAGCGCTACGGCGTCTCACGCGAGGATCAGGACGTCTACGGCCTCCAGAGCCAGGAGCGCTACGCGGCGGCGGTCGACGCCGGCCATGTCGCCGAAGAGATCGTCCCCATGAACGTCACCCGGAAGGTCATGAAGAAGGGCGAAGACCCCTACGAAGAAGAGGCGGTCGTCGACCAGGACGAGTGCAATCGTCGCGGCACCACCCTCGAAGGGCTGGCCACACTCAAGACGCCCTTCAAGGAGAACGGCACCGTCACGGCGGGCAACGCTTCGCAGCTGTCGGACGGCGCGTCGGCGACGCTTCTGATGAGCGCGGAGAAGGCCAACCAGCTCGGCATCGAGCCGCTCGGCATCTACCGCGGCTCCGCGGTGGCGGGCTGCGGGCCGGACGAGATGGGCATCGGGCCGATCTACGCCGTGCCGAAGCTGCTGAAGCAGCATGGGCTCAGCATGAACGACATCGACTCGGTCGAGCTGAACGAGGCCTTTGCCTCGCAGCTGCTCCAGTGTCAGCGCGTGCTCGAGATCGACAACGAGAAACTGAACCCGTGCGGCGGCTCGATCGCCATCGGACATCCCTACGGGATGACGGGCTCGCGGCTCACAGGCCTCCTGCTCCGCAGCCTCAAGCGCAGCGGCGGTCGCTACGGGATCGTGACCATGTGCGTCGGCGGTGGGCAGGGCTTCGCTTCCCTGTTCGAGGCCGCCTAGGGGGGCGACACCATGTCGAGGAAGAGCGGATCGTCGGTGCAGAAGCGTCAGCGTGAGCTCAAGCGGGCCGAGAAGGCGGCGCAGAAGAAGGAGCGCAGCCTCGAAGAAGGCGAAGGCGACGGCGAGAGCACGGGCAGTCAGGTTGCCAGTGACGACGACCTCGCCGGCTATGGCTTCCCCATCGGTGAGACCGACGAGGACGAGCCGAAGGACTGACCCAGACATGACGACCCCCGAAGGCCCCCGGCCCGGCGCGGCGACGGGCTCGGGCGAGACCGTCACCCTTTCTGAACACGACTCGAAGACCCTGCTCGCACAGTACGGTGTTCCGTGCGCGCGCGAAGTGTTGGCCGAGGATCGCGACGGCGCGGCCCGCGCGGCCGCGGAGATCGGCTTCCCCGTCGTCTTGAAGCTCTGCGGCGATGCGATCGCCCACAAGACCGAGCGCGACCTCGTGCGCCTGGGTCTGGGCGATGCGGCAGCGGTCGAGGCGGCCGCGACCGATCTGTTAGCACGGGCTCGACCTGAGGATGGGCCGGTGTCGCTGCTGGTGGCCGAGATGGTCGCCGGCCGGCGCGAGTTGATCGCCGGGCTGGTGCGGGACGAACAGTTCGGCCCCTGCGTCGTGCTCGGGCTGGGCGGCATCCTCACCGAGGCCCTGGCCGACGTGGCCTTCGCACGCGCGCCGCTCTCGCGCGACGAGGCCCGGGCGCTCGTCGAACGGCTCGACGCCCATCACCTGGTGACACAGCCCTTTCGCGGCGAGCCGGCGGTGGACCGTGAAGCGCTGGCGGACGTGCTGCTGGGGCTCTCGCGACTCGCGGGCGAACGTCCGGACGTCGAGAGTGTGGACCTGAACCCCTTGATCATCGCCGGCGAGCGACCGGTCGCGGTCGACGCGCTGGTGGTGCTCGCGCCCGAGCGGAAGCCGGCGCCCGAGCCCCGGCCGCTGCCTGACGAAGAAACGCTGCGCGAACGATTCCGGCCGCTCTTTGCACCCCGCGGCATCGTCATCAGCGGCGTGTCCGCCCACCCGGGAAAGTTTGGATTCGTCACCTATCACAACCTGCTGCGCTTCGGGTTCGAGGGGGCTCTCTTCCCGATCCAGCGTGACGGTGAGGAGATCCTCGGCCACGCGACCTACCGCGACATCGCCGACGTCCCGGACGATGCAGCGGACCTCGTCTTCGTGTGCACGCCGGCCAAGGTGAACGAGGGCCTGTTGCGCGCGAGTGCCGCCAAGGGCGTGCGCGCCGCGTTCATGTGCAGCGCGGGCTATGGCGAGGCGGGAGAAGCCGGGCGCGAGCGGCAGCGCGAGCTGGTGGAGCTGTGCGACGAGCTCGGCATGCTTCTGATCGGGCCGAACGGACAGGGTGTCATCTCGACGGGCAAGTCGATGTGCGCCCAGATCGTGGCTCCGTACCCGCCGCCGGGGCGGATTTCGGTGGCGAGCCAGAGCGGCAACCTGGTGTCGGCGTTCCTGAACTATTCGGTGCAGACCGGCGTCGGGGTTTCGAAGGCACTCTCGTGCGGGAACTCGGCCCAGACCGACCTCGCCGAGGTGTTGGCCTACTTCGCAGCGGATGACGAGACCGACGTGGCGGTGACCTACCTCGAAGGGGTCGGCGACGGACGTCGGCTGTTCGATGCCATGCGCCGGCTCACGGCCAAGAAGCCCCTCGTGTTGGTGAAGGGCGGGGTCGCGGCGGCCGGGCAGCGTGCTGCGGCGAGCCACACGGGTTCGCTCGCCAGCGATGATCGCGTCTTCGACGGGATCGCTCGGCAGGTGGGCGCACTGCGGGCGGCGACGGTGGAAGAAGCCTTCGAGTGGGCGGCCACCCTCGCGTGCCAACCGCTGCCGCGGGGCCCGCGCACGGTGATCTTCACGACCGTCGGGGGTTGGGGCGTGCTCGGCGCCGATGCCTGCGCGGCCGCGGGCCTCGAGGTGATCCCCTTGCCCGAGGATCTGGAGGCCTCCATCAGCGAGCTCGTCCCGCCGCGCTGGAGCCGCAACAATCCGATCGATCTGGCGGGAGGTGAGACGCGCGACACCGTGGCGCAGGTTCTCGATCTCGTGTGTGGGCACGACGGCGTCGACGCCGTGGTCCATCTGGGGATCGGGATCCAAGCGGCGACGGCCCAGGTGTTCCGGACCGGGCCCTTCCATCCCGACCACGGCCTCGAGCGGATCAGCGGCTTCCATGAGGCGCAAGACCGGCGCTACGCCGAGGTCGCGCGCGAGGTCTCCGAGCGTCACGGCAAACCGGTGCTCACCGCGACCGAACTCGTCCACACCGCTCGGGGCTACCGCAACGCCGGCCCCGAAGCGGTCCGCGACGGCGGCCGCGTCTGCTACCCGAGCGCCCACCGAGCCGTCGGAGCCCTGGCCGCCCTCGTCGCCCGAGCCCGCTTCACCAAGGGAGGGTGACGAAGCGCTGACGAAGGGGACGGTTCTCTTTGATGACGAAACCAGGGCCAGGTCAGGGTGCCGCAGTCTTGGTGGTTTCGTCATCAAAGAGAACCGTCCCCTTCGTCAGCGTTCTGGGGTGGTGCCTTGTTCCCAGAAGATGGCGAAGTCGCCGACGACCTCGCCTTCGCGGTTGGTCAGGGGGATCGCGGTGCCCTCGATCTCGCGGGTGATGCCGTCCATGCCGCGTAGCCGGAACTGTCGATGCACCGCCACTCCGTCCTCGCGCGAGGCGAGCAGTGGGCTCTCTTCGTAGGACATGGACGAGCCGTCGCTGCGCGTCGGGCGAAAGAGCTCCCAGAGTTCCTGGCGGCTGAGAGCGCCGGTCTCGTCGAAGCGGCGCCCGAGGATCGGTTCGGCGGGTTCGTTGAAGTAGACGAGGTTGCCCTCGGCGTCCTGAACGAAGATCGGCATGGCGAGATAGCTCGCGAGCTGACGCATCACGATCAGTTCAGGCGCCTCTTCGACCATGGCCTTGATTCTATCACTTGGTCCGCCTGAGAACGGCCGGGCGATATCACTTGGCCCGCCCGAGGACGGCGGGGTCGAGGTCGACGCCGAGCGGGCAGTGGTCGGAGCCCCGCACCCTGGGGAGCAGGAAGCTGCGGCGGACGTGGCGGGCCGCAGCAGCCGAGGCCAGCACGTAGTCGATCCGCCACCCCACGTTGCGCTCCCGGGCGCCGCCCCACTGGCGCCACCAGGTGTAGTGGCCGCCCTCGGGGTGTTCGCGCCGGAACGTGTCCACGAACCCAGCGTCGAGGTAGCGGGTGAAGGCCTCGCGCTCCTCGGGTAGGAACCCGCTGTTGCGGACGTTGTCGCGTGGGCGGGCGAGGTCGAGCGCCTCATGCGCCGTGTTGAAATCACCCATCACGATCACTCGGGCGCCGCTGCGTCGCGCGCGCTCGAGGCGTTCGAGCACGGCGGCGTGGAAGTCGAGCTTGTACGGCACGCGCGAGTTGTCGCGCTCGCGGCCGCTTCCTTTGGGGAAGTAGACGTTGGCGATGGCGAGCCGTCCGAACCACGCGAGCTGGAAGCGACCCTCCCGATCGAACTCCGGGACGCCGAGGCTCGCCTCCACGCGGTCGGGCACGTCGCGCGAGAAGAGGCCGACGCCGCTGTAGCCGGCGCCCGTGCCTCCTGCACGCCCACGGCAAAGGCACCCGAGCGCCCGAGAAACCTCCCGAAGCCCTTCTTCGCGCACGCGCGCAGGCCGTTCACGTTCCAGGACAGGATGCGGAGTGAATCGTCGGGGGGCGGCAAGAAGGGCGTGCCGGCCTAGTCGTCCCGATGGAGGTAGGTGTACTCCTCCAACCCTTCCTTGTAGCGGCGGCGCAGCCGGGCGGAATCCTCCAGGGTGATCTGGCCTGCGCGCAGTGCGTCCTCCACCGTCTGGCGTACGCGTTCCATCAGCTGGCCGCGGTCGTACTGCACGTAGTGCAGGACGTCGGAGACGTCGTCGCCCTCCACCACGTGCTCGACGCGATAGCGGCCGTCCGGCTCGATGCGCACATGCACGGCGTCGGTGTCTCCGAACAGGTTGTGGAGGTCGCCGAGAATCTCCTGGTAGGCCCCGAGCAGGAACATCCCGATGTAGTAGGGCTCGCCCGTCCAGGCATGCAGCTCGAGCACGTCCTTTACGTCGTGGGGGTCGATGAAGCGGTCGATCTTGCCGTCACTGTCGCACGTCAGGTCGGCGAACACTCCGCGCCGCCCGGGTTCTTCGTTCAGTCGATGGATCGGCATCACTGGGAAGAGTTGCTGCACGGCCCAATGGTCGGGCGCCGACTGGAAGACCGAGAAGTTCGCGTAGTACGTGTCGGCGAGGCCCTTCTCGAGCCCTTGGAGATCCTCGGGCACGTAGCGGAGGTCGCGGATCACGCGCAGGATCTTCCCGCAGCAATCCCAGAAGAGCCGTTCGACGCGCGCACGGCCGCGCAGATCGAGCGTGCCGTGGGCGAACAGATTGGAGGCGTCTTCCTTCAGCGCGAGCGCGTCGTGATAGGCCTCTTGCGCGTTCTTCTGCGTAATCGTCGACCAGACTTCCCAAAGGTCCTGCACGACCTTCGGGTCATCCTCGTCGGCGGCGTCGGGCGTGCGCCCGGTCAGCACTTCGTTTACGCCCAGCACGTCGAAGATCAACATCGCATGGTGGGCGACGGTGGCCCGGCCCGACTCGGTCACGATGTCGGGGTGCGCCACGCCCTGCTCGTCGCACACCTCCTGCACGGCCGCGACCACGTCGTTCGCGTACTCCTGCACGGTGTAGTTCATGGAGGAGTGGAAGTTCGTCTGGGAGCCGTCGTAGTCGACGCCGAGCCCGCCGCCGACGTCGAGCAGGTTCGGTCTCGCCCCGAGCTCGTGGAGGCCCGCGAAGATGCGCGCCGCCTCTCGCAGGGCGTCCTTGTGGGCGCGGATCGAAGTGATCTGCGAGCCGATGTGGAAGTGCAGCAGCTCGAGGCAGTCGAGCATGTCCTCCGAGCGCAGGCGCTCGACGGCGTTCACGATCTCGACCGACGAGAGCCCGAACTTCGAGCGGTCGCCCGTGCTCTCGACCCACTTGCCCGCGCCCTTGGTAGTGAGCCGCGCGCGCACGCCGAGGTGGGGCTTGATGCCGAGCTCGCGCGCCGTCTTGATGACGAGGTCGATCTCGCGGAAGCGGTCGATCACGATCACCGGCGTGCGGCCGAGGCGCTGGGCGAGGAGTGCGGTCTCGACGTAGGCGCGGTCCTTGTAGCCGTTGCAGATGATCAGCGCCTCGGGCGTGTCGAGCAGCGCCAGCGCGACGAGCAGCTCGGGCTTGCTGCCCGCCTCGAGGCCGACGCCGTAGGGACGGCCGAGTTCGATGATCTCCTCCACGACGTGGCGCTGCTGGTTCACCTTGATCGGGAAGACGCTCCGCAGCCGGCCCGTGTAGCCGTACTCCTTCATGGCGTGCCGGAACGAACCCCCGAGGAAGCCGATGCGGTCGGCGAGGATGTCCGAGAAGCGCACGAGCAGCGGCGTGCGCAGCCCGCGCCGGCGGAGATCGCCCACCAACTCGAGAACGTCGGCGCCGCCGCCCGGCTTGCGGTCGGGCCGGACCTCGAGGTGGCCTTGCTCGTTGATGCCGAAGTAGCCGCCGCTCCAGCGTTCTACGTTGTAGAGCTCGAGGGCGTCCCGGATGGTCCATCCATGCATGGGGAATCTCCGCGCCCGGGTTCCGGGCGGAACGCGGCTTATCTATAGCGTTTGTGGGAGTAGGGCGGCGTGGAAAACACCGGCGAGAGGGAGGGCGAAGGAGCCAACTCAGACGGGTCGAAACAGGATGCGGATGGGACGTGGTTCGAAGGGCACGCGCGCACGGGTTTCGGGGCCGGCGACCCGGGCTCGGGCATCGCGCGTTCGAACGCAGCTGTGCTCCCGGACGGCTCGCCGAGCTACGCCTATCCTACCCAGATCCCTCCGGGGACAATCTGAGCCCAGACCTCGGCGAGAGGTGCCGGCTCCTACAGATCGAGGTTCGGTTGGGATGCTGCCGCTTCCCGCTTGGCCCGGAAGACTTCGTACTTGGACGGAGGTTTCGGGGCGATGCGGGAGGCCAGCGACAGGGACGCCCGCACCAGGGGAGCCCCCACCCAGCCCTTTCGACCTCGCGACAGCAGGGTGTAGACCCGATCGCGTGTCTGGGCTTGGTGAAGCGCGGCGAACACCTCCTCCACATCGTCGCCCGAGTAGGGCCGCTGGCACGCTGCATCGAGGCTCGTGTCCTGGCGCTTGCGGGCGAGAACCTGCAGCTGTCCGTGGAAGTAGTTCCTGCGATGCAACAGGGAGGACGTCTCCAGCAGCGGGGGGATACGCTCACTGGCCACGACTTCGAACCCCGCCTTTCCCAGCAGGCTCGAGAGGGTGGCGAGGGAAAAGTAGTAGGTATGGGTGAGCGTGAAGTACTTGTGGATCCCGGAGCGGAGTACGAGGCCGAAGTAGTCCGGAGTCCGCAGGTAGATGTGTCCTCCCGGTCGAAGCAGCCGATTCGCTGCGACCAGTGCCTTCAGGGGGTCGAGAAAGTGCTCGATGATGGCCAGGCCGGTGACGAGGTCGAAGCTCTGGGGCTCGAGGTCTGAACCCAGGAAGTCGAGGCTCCGCATTTCGATCCCGTACCACTCGCGAGCGTACTGGATGGCCCGTTCGGAGCTCTCGATGCCGAGCAGGCGGTTCGAGTCAGAAAAGAGTTGGAGCCACTGCCCGTAGCCCGAGCCCACATCCACGATGTCCTGGTCGCGGATCTCGGTCAGGTGCTGGGTGAGCCAGCGGTGCTGGCACTCCTTCAGGACGAACTTCTCGTCGAGGGCCAGACGCTTCTTCTCCCCCTTCTGCTCCTTGTAGTAGTCCTGGGTGTAGAACCGGTTGAGCTGCTCCTCGGTGGGGCGAGGGTTCTGGTAGACGAGCCCACAGCGGGGACAAGCCACGATGGTGAGGGGCGCTCCATGAAAGCGACCCTTGTGGCAGACGGTGGTCCCGATCAGCTCGCGCTGCTCGGAGGCGGCGAGCCCGCAGTTGGCGCAAGGGGCGTGGATCGGGAGCGCGGCCATGGCACCGAGCCTAGCGCGCGTCACCAAGAGCGACCTTTCATCTCCCGGGGCCTCGACCGTCCACCGCCTCAGGGCATGCGCCGCTTGCACGACGAGGAGAAGCCTCGCGCGATCCGGATCCAGACCTTGTAGTCACGAAAAACGATGCCATCGATGACGAGCACTCGGATGTCTCGAGCTGCCAGAGGCGCCGAGAGCCAACCCGTCATCTGCCTCCGCGAAAGCGCGACGAAGCGACGCGAGACGGAACTTTTCGAGATGCTTCGTTGTGCTTGGTCCTCCGGCAGCTCTTCTAGGTTCCGTTCGTAGTTCGGGGTCGACACGCCGCAGGCGATAGATCCCCTCGACAGTTACGACATCGACGAGCGGCCGAGGGGTCTGCTCGCTGACCTCCAAGATACTCGAACATAGATCCGGCCCGACACGTGTCGGCTTTTGGCGTAACCCGATCGCCCGTAGCGGCGGAGAAGCTTTTCAGCTTCGTCCGTCCGGGAGCTTTTCGTCGCGTTGCTCGCCGCTTTCGAGGTCACGGACACGGGCGACGCCCCGGGCGGCCTCGTCGGGGCCGATCACCCAGATCTCCCGGGCGCCGGCCCGGTCGGCGTCCTGCATGGCTCGCTTCAGGCGGGGGGTGCCGAGCACCAGCTCGGCGGCCCGCCCGGCTTCGCGCAGGCGGCGGACGGTCCGAACCGCGGCCGGGCGTTCTGCCTCGGAGACGGCGAAGACCACGGCCTCCACCTCCCGGGCGAGTTCGGGGAGCAGCCCGTGGTCCGAGAGCAGCTCCTGGATCACGACGTCGCCGAAGCCGAAGCCCGCCGCGGGCAGCGCCGGCCCGCCGAGCTGTTCGATGAGGCCGTCGTAGCGCCCCCCACCGCAGACGGCGCGCAGGGTTCCTCCCGCGTCGAAGGCTTCGAACACGACCCCGGTGTAGTAGGCGAGCCCGCGCACCACGGAGGCGTCGAAGGCCACGCGGTCGGCCACGCCGTAGGCGTCGAGCAGCTCGAACAGTCGCCGGAGTTCCGCGGCCGCGGCCGAGCCGTCCGGGACGCGAGCCGCCGCCTCGTCGAGGCTGCGAACGGCGAGGCCTTCGACCACGGTGCGGGCCTCGTTGGCCGAGAGGCCGATCTCGCCCGTCAGCAGGTCGGTCACCGCCTCGGCGCCGATCTTGTCGATCTTGTCGATCACGACGCAGAGGGGCTCGAAGGCTTCGGGTCGGTCTCGAAGGACGCCCTTGCGAAGAGTCTCCTCCAGGAGCGCTCGGCTGTTCACCCGCATTCGCACCGCCGTCGTCGGCAGGCCGACGCGGTCGAACAGCGTGAAGATCGCCGCGATCAGTTCCGCTTCGGCCGAGACCGAGGGCTCGCCCAGCACCTCGACGTTCCATTGGTAGTGCTCGCGCTTACGGCCGCGAGTCATGCGCTCGTAGCGCCAGTTCTGGCCGATGGCGTACCAGCGCAGCGGGAAGCGCAAGGCGCCCGCCCGCGCGATCACCATCCGTGAGATCGAGGGCGTGAGTTCGGGCCGCAGGGCCAGGTGCCGGCCGTGCAGCTCGAAGTGATAGAGCTGTTCGACGATCTCCTCTCCGGCCTTGCGGATGAAGAGGTCGGCATGCTCGACGATCGGCGCGTCGACTTCCTCGAAGGCGAAGCGCCGGGCCACCTCGCGGAAGTGGCCGAACAGCCAGCTGCGCAGGCGCAGCTCGTCCGGGTAGAAGTCCCGCGTGCCGCGGGGCGGTTGCAGGCCCTGGTTGCGTGCCACGGCCCATCCATTAGCAGAGCGCGGGCCGCCGAGCAGGGCAGAACCTCGGGCGCAGCCCCCCGGAGGTGCTAATCAATCCGGTTCTCTCAATCCGGCTCTCGAAAAGGAGACCCCGATGTCTCGAAGCTCGTTCCGACGCCTCCCCTCGTGGCTCCTGGCCGCCGCGCTGCTCAGCGTGAGCGCCTGCGGGGGTGGCGGCGACAGCGAGCCCGCTGCGCCCGCGGGGCCGACCCTGCCGAGGGGCCTGCTGCTGGCCCTCTCCCAGTTCGAGGTGGGCGCCGACGGCAAGGTCCTCCCGAAGCCCGGGCCGGCGCTGCTCGAGATGCTCGCCCAGCGCGACGGGGTCTGGCAGCTCTCGAAGCTCGAGGACCCGGACAGCAACGTCTTCCACAAGGCGATGGTCTACACGCCCCCCGGCGGCGCCCCCGGCCTGCTGACCCTCGGCGGCAGCGGCGCCTTCCTCAAGTTGTGGCGCGGCACCCCGGCGGGCGGCTTCGCGGCCGAGACGCTGTGGACGAAGGATTTCGGCGGCAAGTTCAGCCGCATGCGGGACGCCGAGGTTGCGGACCTGCTCGGCAACGGCAAGCCCACGATCGCCGTGGCGACCCACGACCAGGGCGTCGTCGCCCTCGTCGAGCCCACCGAGGCGGGCTTCGAGGTGCGCGAACTCGACCGCGAGGCAAACACCTTCGTCCACGAGATCGAGACGGGGGACCTCGACGGCGACGGTGTGCTCGAGTTCTACTCCACGCCGAGCGAGCCCAACCGGCTCGACGGCTCCGTTCAACGCGGGCGCGTGAAGCGCTACGTCCCGGCCGCCGGCGGCGAGCCCGCCGTGGTTGCCGACCTCGGCGATCGCCACGCCAAGGAGATCTACGTCGGCGACGTGGACGGCGACGGGCGCGACGAGCTCTACGTGGCCGTCGAGGGCCACGTGAAAGGGAAGGGCGCCGCAGCCGAACTCGTCCACCCCGTCGAGATCCGCCGCTACGAGGCGGGCACCGACCCGAAGAAGGGCGCCGTGGTGGCGACGATCCAGGACCGCCTGTGCCGCTTCCTCACCGTCGGTGATCTCGATGGCGACGGGAAGAAGGAGATGGTGGCGGCCTCGTTCCGCAGTGGGCTCTGGCTGCTACGCCCGGACGCCGACCCCAATGGCAAGTGGACCCGCACCCAGATCGATCGCGACTCGGCCGGCTTCGAGCACGCGGCGATCCTCACGGACCTGGATGGCGACGGTGCCGACGAGCTCTACGTGGCCAGCGATCAGCACGGCGAGCTGCGCCGTTACACCTGGGAGAACGGCCGCTTCGAAAAGGAAGTGATCTACCGCCGCAAACACCCGACGGCGTTTCTGACGTGGAACCTCATGCCCGTGCCGGCCGACCTGGTGCCCCAGGGCGAGGCGGCGCCCCTGGCGCGCTAGCGAGAGTTCGGCGCCGGGGTCAGCCCGGCGGCCAGTCGAAGGCGCGGCCGCCCAACACGTGGATGTGGAGGTGGAAGACGGTCTGGCCCGCGCCGGCGCCGTCGTTCACCACCAGCCGCCAGTCTGCGAGGCCCTCCTGCTTTGCGACTCGGCGCGCCACGCCGAGCAGGTGCCCGAGGAGCTCCGAATCCTCGTCCCCCGCTTCCGACAGACGAGCGATCGGTTTGCGCGGGATGACGAGCAGGTGGGTCGGGGCTTGGGGGGCGATGTCCCGGAAGGCCACGGCCTGGTCGTCCTCGTAGACGATCTCCGCGGGGACGTCGCCTCGGGCGATCCGGGCGAACAGGGTGTCGCTCATCCGATGGGCCTCCGTCTTGGGGCAGGCGCGCAACGTGCCGGAAACACAGGCGCCTTTCAAGCGGCGCGGAAGCCCGGCTCAAGTTCGGCGCGCGGCATCCGACCCGAGCGAGCGATGGGTCGGGGAAGAGAGTAGGGGCGGCCGCGGGGCTGAAGGGAAATCCACCCGAACTTGCTGTCGTCAAATCCGCGGGCTAACGATCCGGCCCATCGGGATGGGGCGACCCCCACGAGACCCACGGACCCGAGCTCTAGCCAGGAAGGCGCGAACGTTGTCGAAGCAGCTGATCATCACCGAGAAGCCGAGTGTTGCGCGGGACATCGCCGCCACGCTGGACGGCTTCGTCGAGCACGACGGCTATTGGGAGAACGACGACGCCGTGCTCACCTTCGCCGTCGGCCACCTCTTCGAGCTGGTCGAGCCCGACGAGGTGGACGAGGTCTTCAAGCGCTGGACCCTCGACGTGCTGCCGATCGTGCCCGAGGTGGTGCCCCTGAAGCCGAAGGCGCGACAGGGCGATCGCATCCGCGTGATCAAGAAACTCCTGAAGCGCGACGACGTCGACACGATCGTGAACGCCTGCGATGCCGGGCGCGAAGGCGAGCTGATCTTCCGCGAGATCCTGAAGTACTTCGAGATCGACAAGCCCGTGAAGCGCCTGTGGCTCCAGTCGATGACCACCAACGCGATCCGGTCGGGCTTCGAATCCCTGCGGCCGGGCGAAGAGTTCGAGGGTCTGGCCGCGGCCGCGGAGTGCCGCTCGGTGGCCGACTGGCTGATCGGCATGAACGCGACCCGCGCCATGACCAAACGCTTCAAGGCCAAGCGCGAAGCCGGCGCCTGGTCGGCCGGGCGCGTGCAGACGCCGACCCTGGCGCTCCTCGTCGAGCGCGAGTTCGAGGTCCTGGCCCACGTCCCGAAGCCGTATTGGCGCATCGAGGCGGCCTTCGAGCACGAGGGCAACGCCTACACGGGCATCTGGTTCGACCCGGCCTTCAAGGCCAGCGAGGACGACGACGGCGCCAAGGACGACCGCATCTTCGCGGCCGAGCGCGCGGCGAACCTCGTGGCGGCGGTCACGGGCCAGCCCGGCGAGGCCCGCGAGACGCGCAAGCCCTCCAAGGAATCCGCGCCGCCGCTCTTCGACCTGACGAGCCTGCAGCGCGAAGGCAACCGCCGCTTCGGTTGGTCGGCGCGCCGCACGCTCTCGGCCGCCCAGCGTTGCTACGAAGGCCACAAGCTCCTCACCTATCCGCGGACCGATTCGCGCTGCCTGCCGAGCGACTACCGCGAGACCGTGGACGGCATCCTCACGAGCTTCGCCGAGGGCAAGGGCGACGCGCAGCTGCCGCTCTCGGACTACGCCGCCGCCGCGAGCCATTTGCGCGAGCACGGTATCGAGAACGAGAAGCGGACCTTCGACGACAAGGGCATCTCCGACCACTTCGCGATCATCCCGACGGGCACGCTGCCCACGGGCGAGCTGTCGGGCGACGACCGGAGGCTCTACGACCTCGTCACGCGCCGCTTCCTTGCCGCCTTCCATCCCGCCGCCCAGTGGGAGCGCGTCGAACGCACCACCGAGGTCGCGGGGGAGAGCTTCCGTTCGCGAGCGCGCGTGTTGCGGGTGCCCGGCTGGCGTTCGATCCAGCCGGCGGGCAGCGACGACGAGATGGATTCCCTGCCCGCCCTGATTTCTGGGGAGGCCGAGGCCAGCGGCGTCGCCGTCGCCAATCAGGAAGTCACCTCCAACGAGGAAGAGACCAAGCCGCCGGCGCGGATCACCGAGGCGCGCCTGCTCGGCCTGATGGAGAGCGCCGGCAAGCAGATCGAGGACGAAGAACACGCGGCAGCGCTCCGGGAGAAGGGCATCGGGACCCCGGCCACGCGCGCCGAGATCATCGAGAACCTGATCGCCAAGGCCTATGCCGTGCGGCTCGGCAAGGCGCTCCGCCCGACGGTGAAGGGCATCCGGCTCATCGACAGCCTGCGGCGCATGGGCCAGACCGAGGCCGGCCGCGCACACTCCGCCGACATCCAGCGGATCGCTTCCCCGGCGCTCACCGGCGAGCTCGAGCATCAGCTCCAGGAGGTCGAGCGCGGCAACCGCAGCGGCGAGGACTTCCTACGCGAGATCCGCGAGTACGCGAGCGGCATCGTCGAAGTGGCCAAACACTTCGAGTACCCCGAGCTCTATCAGGGCGAGGAGTCCCTCGGCAACGACCCGCGCACGGGCGAGCCCGTCTTCGAGGAGTCGTGGTTCTACAAGGCCAAGGACGGCGTGGAGGGCGACGAGGAAAGCCAGCCCGTCATCTTCTGGAAGGACACGTCGGGCCGCTACATCGACCGCAACGCCGTGAAGGCGGTGCTCGAGAAGGGCGAGAGCCCGGTCCTCGACGGGTTCACCGCACGCAACGGCCGCACCTACAAGGGCGTGCTCGAACTCGACCGCGACGAGTGGAAGATCAAGGTCCGCTCGGTCGGTTGGAACGAGGAGGGTGAGAGCGGCATCCCCGAGTACGAGATCAACACGGAGCCCCTCGGTACCTGCCCGGTTTGCGAGGACAGCCGCATCATCGAGACCGCCATCACCTTCGAGTGCGAGGCGCGCTTGAAGGAGGCCGAGGCCGACGCCGAGGCCATCAAGGAAGCCGAGGCCAAGGGCGAGAAGAAGCCGAAGAAGAAGAAGGAAGCCGACAAGGCCTGCACGTTCGTCTTCCCGCGAACGGTGTGCAAGCGCGAGACGACGCGCGACGAGGCACTCCACTACCTGGCGAACGGCAAGACCGAGCTACTCACCGACTTCACGTCCCGCTTCGGTCGGCCCTTCGTCGCGACGCTGGTGTTGAAGGAGAACGGGCGCCACGGCTTCGAATTCCAGCCGCGCGGCGAGGGCGGCGCGAAGAAGAAGGCCAGCAAGGCCGATGGCAAGAAGACCCGGAAGAAGGCCGCCCGCACCACGGGCAAGAAGAAGACGACCAAGAAGAAGGCCACGAAGAAGAAGACCGCCCGGAAGAAGGCGACGAAGAAGAAGACCGGCGCCAAGAAGGCC
>JAFDDA010000177.1 GCA_019311105.1 Deltaproteobacteria bacterium | reverse complement strand
GGAACTCGTGCCCGACCCCGGCGCGCGCGTCGACATCCCAACGAAGATCGTCTTCGGCCTGAAAGACATCTTCAACGAACCCCGCTCCGGCCCACGAAGCCTCAACTTCTGCACCCGCTGCGAATTCATCCCGTTCGAAGACGCCGGCCACTGGATCCTGAACGAGCGCCCGGCAGAAACTTCGCAACTGATCCTCGAACACTTCTCGTCGCAGTAGGCGGGGTGGGCGGAGCGGCCGGTGGGGGTTCCTTCCGCAAATGGCTCGCTTTCCGTGGCGTGTGGGTAGGCGGCGGCTTGCGATGCCTTTGGTTCCGAGCCGCGCGAACTTGTGGCTGCGCTTTATTTTGCTCCAGGAACCCCCACCGCCGCCCCGCTCCAACGTGGGAGGCCTGGAGGGAACACAAAAACCCCGACGTCACTAGCGGGCCGGGGCGCGGAGAGTTCCCGCAGCGAAATAGAGCGGAGCGGCGCCGCAGCTCGATGGGATGGAAAACCCTCCAGGCCCACTACGGCGATATCGCTGGAGACGGCGAGCCTGATGCGGCGCATTCGTGAGCCATTCGCGGAGGGAACTCTCCGCGCCCCGGCCCGCCTACTCCCCGCGAAGAACGAGAAGCGTCCCACTGCGATGCGCAGGATGCAGATGGCAGTGGATGTGGTGGACGTTCCCGCCTTCGAGCCCCGAGAGCTTCACCTCGTGCTCAGTCTTCGGCGGCAGGATTTCCTCGATGCCGAGCCCCGCGATCGAGAAGCCGTGGGGGACGTCGGTCGTGTTGTAGATCTGGAGCGTCTGGCCCTTGCCCGCCGTCACCACGATCGTGCCGGGGATGTAGACGTTCTTGCCCTGCACGTTCGTGCTCACGATCTGGATCACGCTGCGGTCGTCGGCAAAGCCATCGGATGCGTCGGCGGGCGGTGCGCTGCAGCCGGCGGCAAACAGGGCGAGGACGAGACACAGGAGCTTGCGCATGGTTCCTCCGAATGCGGCCGGCCGAGGGCAGCCGGCGCGAGGGGAGCTATGCTAACCGCTTCGTCGGCGCCGCCTGGTTACGGCCCCGGCGGGCACGTGAAAAACCCTTTCCACGCCCTTGGTTGTCGAACAACACTTCGAGAGGTTCCGCGTTCCCATGAGCGAATCCCCCATCCCCCATCCGACCCTCGCCGATGGCGCCTCGCTCGTAGATGCCGCCGAGCGGCTCGTCGGCCGCGCCCTCGAGCAGGGCCGCGAAATCACGAACGGCGGCCGCACCATCGACGACCACCAGGTCCTGGTCGAGCGCCTGGCCTACGCCGCCACCGAGGTTCGCGCCGCGCGCGAGCTGCTCTCCTATGCCGAGTTGTTGTCGTCCCAGGGCCGTGGCGACGCAATCTTCGAAGCCACCGCCGCCGCCGAAGCCGCGAGCCTCGCGGGCAGCGTGCGCGACCGCATCGCGTGGTCGCTCGAAGATCTCCTGCTGACCGAAGACGACCTCGAGGCCGCCTTCTCTGCCGCCGACCGCAAGCGCGTGCGCCGCGCTGCGCACGAGTCGATCTACCGCGCCATCGGTCGTCATACGATCGAGCAGCGCGGACAGAACCATCTGCCGCTGGACGAGACCCACGAGCAGATTCGCGAGTCCGTCCGCGAGTTCGCCGACGCCGAGGTCTACCCCGAAGCCGAACGCATCCACCGCAACGATGACCTCGTCCCCGAGGCCTTCCTCGAGAAGATGGCCGAGCTCGGTTACTTCGGGATGGCGATCCCGGAGGAGTACGGCGGCTTCGAGATGGGCAACCTCGCGATGATCCTCACGACCGAGGAGTTGTCGCGCGCTTCACTCGCTGCGGCGGGTTCGCTGATCACGCGGCCCGAGATCCTGACCAAGGCGCTGCTCCAGGGCGGCACCGAAGAACAGAAGCAGGAGTGGCTGCCGAAGCTCGCTTCGGGTGAAGTCATGGTCGGCGTTTCCGTCACCGAACCCGACATCGGGAGCGACGTCGGCAGCCTGAAGTGCCGCGCCGAACGCGCCACCGTGGATGGCGTCGAAGGCTGGGTCATCAACGGCCCGAAATCCTGGTGCACCTTCGCGGGCCGCGCCAACGTGCTCGCCCTGCTCGCGCGTACGGACCCGGACCCGAGCAAGGGCCCGAAGGGTTTGTCGCTGTTCATCGTGCCGAAGGATTCCTTCGACGGGCACGACTTCGAGATGAAGCAGCCGGGCGGCGGCCGCATGGCCGGCAAGGCCGACGCGACACCGGGCTACCGCGGCATGCACTCGTTCACCTTGAACCTCGAGAACTACTTCGTGCCGGCCGAGAACCTGGTCGGCATGGATGGGGGCGAGAACCGCGGGTTCTACCTGCAGATGGCAGGCTTCGCGGCGGGCCGGCTCCAGACGGGCGGGCGGGGCTGCGGGCTCTCCCAGGCGGCCCTCGAGAAGACCTGCGAGTACGTGGTCGACCGCAACCAGTTCGACCGGTCGATCGCCGACTTCCAGCTCACCCAGTACACGCTCGGCCGCATGGCAGCACGGACGGCGGCAGGCCGGGCCCTCACCTATGCGGCGGCTCACGCCTTCGATGAGGACGAGCGGGCTGCGGCGCCGCTGGCGGCCCAGGCGAAGCTCCTGGCCTGCGACATCGCGGTCGAGGTGACTCAGCAGGGTCAGCTGATGCACGGCGGCTGGGGCTATGCCGAGGAGTATCCGATCAGCCGCTATGTCGTGGACGCGACGGTGCTGCCGATCTTCGAGGGCGTGAAACCGATCCTCGAACTCAAGGTCATCGGCCGGGCCCTGCTGGCCGGCTAGGGCGCGACGCGGGCCGCCCAGGCCGCCACACCGCCGTCGGGTGGAGCCGGGGCGCGAAAAAGCCTAAGTGCAGGGGCATGGCATCGCGATGCCGGCCAGGATTCTCGTCGACCGCGCCATGAGCGACCCGGAGCTCTACCCCTTCGCGGGGGGTGAACTCTGCGTCTTCACAGCGCCACCGCCCGGCCAGAACGGGGGCAACCAGGACGGCGCGGCGCTCGTCGAACTCGGGCCCGGCCGCGGGGTGCTGGCCGTGGCCGACGGCCTGGGCGGCCAGCCCGCGGGCGACAAGGCGGCGCGCCTCGCCCTCGAATCCCTCGTCGACTCCGTGCTCGAGACCAACGCGCGCGGCGGCACGTTGCGCCATGCAATCCTCGACGGCTTCGAGCGCGGCAGTCAGCGCGTCCAAGGGCTGGGCGTCGGGGCGGCGACGACCCTCGTGGTGGTCGAGGTCGACGCCGGCCGGCTGCGCTCCTATCACGTCGGGGATTCCATGATCCTCGCCGTCGGCCAGCGCGGGCGACGCAAGTTGCAGACCGTCTCACACTCGCCGGTGGGCTACGCCGTCGAGGCGGGGATGATCGACGAGAGCGAGGCGCTCCACCACGACGAGCTGCATCTCATCTCGAACATGGTCGGTGCCGCGGACATGCGCATCGAGGTGGGCTCGCCGCGCGCCCTGTCGCCGCGCGATACGGTTCTGCTCGCTAGCGATGGAGTGCTCGACAACGTCCACCTGGAAGAGATCGTCGAACTCGTGCGCCGCGGCCCCCTGGACGTGGCCGCGCAGAAGCTGGTCGATCAGTGCCGGGAGCGAATGCGCGGCACCGACGAGGCCGCCCCCTCCAAGCCCGACGACACCACCTTCATCGCCTATCGCCCCCGCCCCCCCCGCTGACGAAGGGGACGGTTCTCTTTGATGACGAAACTAGGGACCGGACCAGAACTCCACGGTCTTGGTAGTTTCGTCATCAAAGAGAACCGTCCCCTTCGTCAGCCTTCGTCAGCGGGGGTCCAGGCGGATGGCTACGGCGTCGCTGCGGTCGAACATGGCGCCGATGTAGCCGTCGGCCCAGCCGTACTTGCGCGCCATGAGGGCGTTGACGTGGCTCACCTTCGGCCCCCCCTCCACCGGGAAGGCGCGATAGGCGAAAGGCCTGTCACCGCGCACGACCTCGATGTCCGGGTCGGCGAGGATCCGCTGATACCAGCCCGAAGCGGATTGGCCAGCGCGCAGCCAGGACACCCCTTGGTCATCGACGATCCAGACCCGTGTCTCCTGGGTCTCTCCGGCGTCCGAGGTCCGCAAGATCACGACCTCGCCGCTCTCCGAGGCCACGAACTGCAAGCCCACGGCGATGACCAAGATCAGGATGACCACCCCGACGATTCGCCTCACGGTTCTCATCACGTCCCTCCCGCGCGGGGCCGGCCCCGCTCCCCGAGAACGTAACCGCTCGATCGCCGCCAGCACCGGCCCGAAACAGGCCAGCAGCCGCGTCGCTGCAACCCCACGCGGGTTGACGGCCCCGGGTCGGAGCCGGTAGGGTCGGCACTTCTTCGGAGGGTCCGACTCGATGCAGATGGCCAACACGCAGCCCAACCACGCCGCCACCGCGCAGACGCGCGTGAGCTCGACGTGGGCCGTCTGCGGCCTTTGCGTCAAGCCCATCGGCTTCGCCCGAGGCGGAACGGCACCCTAGGCAACGAATTCGAAATGCTTCTTCGATTCGGCCTTCCGGTGCTCGCACCGGGAGGCCGAATCGCTTTCGGGCCTCACGTCCCGATGCACGGTGGGAAAGGGCTTCAGGCAACCCGAATCGAGTCGAGACGAAACGTTTTCATGACTCCACCCGTCTTTCTGGGTGGCGCAACCATCGGGGCCACGGGGGAAGGCGATGGGGCCGAACAGCGACCTGCTAGACCGCGACGCGCGGATCCAGGCGAACGAGGAGAACCTCTTCGGCCTGTTCGAGTCACTCGTGGGCTTCCCGCGCGTGCAGGTGACCCGGAACGCCATGGCGCTGCGGACGTTCTCCGAGGTGCCCTTCCCCTTGTTCAACTCGGTGCTGCGGGCGCAGCTCTCGGAGGCCGCGGTGGATGCCACGGTGATGGGCCTGCTTGCGCCCTACGTCGACCAGGGCGTCCCGATGACCTGGTGGACGGGCCCCTCGACGCGGCCCGTCGACCTGCCGAAGGTGCTCGAACGAAACGGCCTCGTGCCCGTGGCGAGCTCGCCCTGCATGTCGCTCGACCTGCGCGCGTGGGTCGACGACACGCGCCCGATCGCCGGCTTCCGGATCGAGCGCGTGTGGAACCGCGGCCTCTCCGCAGACTGGAGCCGCGCCGTGCGCGTCAGCTTCGGTTTTCCGGACTATGCCATCGAGGCCTACACCGAGGCGATGATCCACTGCGGCTTCGGGCCCGACTCGCCCTTCGAACATTGGGTCGGCTACCTCGATGGCACGCCCGTGGCGTCGGCGTCCCTGTTCCGCTGCGCGGGCGTCGCCGGGGTCTACAACGTGGCCACGGTGCCGACGGCCCGCGGGCGCGGCATCGGCGCGGCGATCACCCAGGCGCCCCTGCGCGAGGCGCGCGGCGAAGGCCTGCGGCTCGCCGTCGTGCAGGCGTCGGCGGCGGGCTTCCCGACCTACGTGAAGCTCGGGTTCGAGCAGGACGGCGTCATCTCGCAGTTCGTGCTGCCGGGCCGGGCCTCCGCATAGCCGGCGCCCGGGGCCTCCGCGTAGCCGGCACTCGAAAGGCGCTACGCTCGGCGCCTCCCGCAACCCCGAGGTCGATAAACCGTGAGTTCGGAATCCAATCAGGCGCGGCCGGCGCCGGCCCTCGAAGGCTTCCAACGGCGCGCGCTCCGTGCCCAGGCTCACGGGCTGACACCCGTCGCTCAGGTTGGGGCGGCCGGCGTCACGAGCGGCGTCATCTCGGCCGTCGACTCGGCGCTCCGCGACCACGAGCTGGTGAAGATCCGCATGCTCCAGCCGCCGGACAAGAAGGCCATCGCGCAGGAACTCGCCGAGGCGACGGGCGCCGCCCTCTGCGGGCTCGTCGGCCACACGGTGATCCTCTACCGGCCCGACCCCGACGCGCCGAAAGTCACGCCGCCTCGCCGCCCGCGAGGCGCAGGGACGACCGCGTGACCGGCGACTTCCTCCTCGGCGGCTTCGGCATGGGCCTGTTGCTGCTGGGTGGCGACTTGCTGGTGCGGGGCGCCTCTCGCATGGCGACCTCGCTGGGCGTCTCCCCGTTGGCGGTCGGGCTGACCGTCGTCGCCTTCGGCACCAGCGCGCCCGAGCTCGCGGTCAACGTGCTGGCCGCCACGCGCGACAGTGGCGGCCTCTCCTTCGGCAACATCATCGGGTCGAACCTCGCGAACATCGGCCTGATCTTCGGGCTCGGCGCGATCTTCCGGCCCATCCCGATCCAGGACGTCGTCGTGCGCCGCGAGATCCCGATGATGCTGCTCGCCACCGCCGCAGCGATGGGGATGGCCTTCGACCATTGGTTCGACGGCCAGCCCACCTTCTTCGACCGCGGCGACGGCGTGACGCTGCTGCTCTTCTTCTTCGTTTTCCTCTACTACACCCTGGGCGACTTCCTCACGACCCGCGCCGGCGGCGAGGCCCGCCCCGACTCCGAACTGGCGGCCAAGGCCAGCTCCGATGTGGAGCCGGGCCGGCCCATGCGCGACCTCGGGTTGATCCTCATCGGGATGACCCTGCTCGCGGTCGGGGCCGACTTCACGGTGGACGCCGCCACCTCGATCGCCCGCGCGTTCGGTATCCCGGAGGTGATCATCGGCCTGACGCTGGTCGCCATCGGGACGAGCCTCCCCGAGCTCGCCGCCACGGTGATCGCGATCTTCCGCAACGAATCCGCCATGGCGGTGGGCAACATCGTCGGCTCGAACATCTTCAACCTGCTCCTCGTGGGCGGGATCACGGCCTTCATCCGGCCCATCCCGATCCCCGACGGTGCCGCGGCCGACCTCGTGACCCTGGGCGCGATGTCGCTGCTCCTCTGGGGCGTGTCGATGAGCCGGGGCCAACGGATCTTGCGGGCAGAAGGCGCCATCCTGCTCACCGCGTACGTGACCTACGTGTCCGTGCGCGTGCTCGGCTAGCGCACACCCGGAGGACCGATGGCCAAGCAGTACTGGCTGCTCAAGAGCGAGCCGAACACCTTCTCCCTTTCAGACCTCGCCAAGAGCCCGAAGAAGACGACATGCTGGGAGGGCGTTCGCAACTACCAGGCGCGGAACCTGATGCGCGAGATGAAGAAGGGCGACGACGTACTCTTCTATCACTCGAATGCCGACCCGCCGGCCGCCGTCGGTACGGCGAGCATCGCGCGCGAGGCCTACGCCGACACCTACCAGTTCGACCCGAAGTCGAAATATTTCGACGCCAAGGCCGACCCCGAGAACCCGCGCTGGGAGATGGTGGACGTGCGCTACGGCAAGCCCTTCACCCGCGCGCTCGGGCTGCCCGAGCTGCGCGAACAAAAGGCCCTCGCGGGCATGGAGCTGCTGCGCAAGGGGAGCCGGCTCTCGGTCCAACGCGTCACGGCGAAGCAGTGGCGGGCGATCCTGAAGCTGGGGGGTCTCTAGGCGCGACGCTCGTCGCGTCCTCGATCCGGCGCATGAAGCGCACCAGCGACGGCCGGTCGGCCAGCAGATCCTGCGCCGAGTCGAAGGTGCCGCCGCGGATCCGCAGCAGCATCGCGTAGACCGCGAGGTCGGCCATGCTCGGCTCGTCGGCGTAGAAGAAGGGCCGGGTCGAGAGCCAGCCCACGAGGTCCTCCATGCGATGCTCGAGTTCCGAGAGCAGGAAACGCTCTCGCCCCGGGTCGGGTGCCGTCGTGGGTGCGTCGACCTGCTCGCGCAAGGATTCGAACCATGTGCGCGGAGCGAGCCAGGAAAATCGATAGCTCGCGCGCCGGGCCGCGTACTCGGCCTGCTCTTCACGCATCCTGCGCCATTGGTTCCAGTACCAGAAGAACGACTCGTCGGCCCAGTCTTCGAGTCGGCGCTGGCGAGCGGCCACGCTCGGGTCGCGCGCCAGAAGCGGCGGGTCGGGGAACTGCTCGTCCAGGGCAAGAAGGATCTGGGTCGAGTCGTCCGTGCGCTCGCCGTCGATCTCGATCACGGGGAGCAAGCCCGTCTCGGGGCTCCAGCGCTTGTAGTCCTCGTCGCTCTCGGGCTCCTTGAACTCGAACGGGAGCTTCTTCAGCCCGAGGCCGCGGACGACCTTCTCGGTGTAGGGGGCCAGGGGCGGCCCATAGAGGACGATGTGGCTCATCGACGGCGAAGCCTAGCCGCCCGGGGCGTCGAGCCCAAACCGCGCGCCTCGCCTCGGGTCAACCGCCTTGCTCCCGGCCGCGCGCCATCACGCCCTTGCGGCGCTCCGCGATCGTTTCGGGCGGGACGGTCCGCGCATGCTCGCGAGCCGTGCGGCGCTCGAGCGCAAGCCCCTCGCCGAATGTGGCGGCGAAGCCCTCGTCGATCACCCGCTTGTAGTCGCGCAGCACTTCGGGGACGCAGGAGAGCATGTCGCCCGCGATGGCGCGCGCCCGATCGAGCAGCTCGCCCGCCGGGGTGACGTGACTCACCAGCCCCCATTCGAGGGCCTGCTCTGCCGACACGAAGTTGCCCGTGAGCGAGATCTCCTTGGCGCGGTAGATGCCGAGGGCGCGCGAAAGTTTCTGCGAGAGGCCCCAGCCCGGCATGATCCCGACGCGTGCGTGGGTGTCGGCGAAGCGCGCCTCGCTCGAGGCCAGCAGCACGTCGCAGGCCAGGGCGAGTTCAAAGCCCCCGGTGATGGCAAAGCCGTTGATCGCCCCGATCACCGGGCCCGGGAAGCGCTCGATGGCGCGGACGAGGTCGCCCCCGCTGTCGAGGCCGGCGCCGGGGCCACCGGGGTCGCCGAGCTCCTTGAGATCGAGGCCCGCGCAGAAGGCCCGCCCGCTGCCGGTCAGGATGACGACGCGCGTGTGCGGGTCGGCCTCGAGGGCGGCGAAGGCGCCGGACAGCGCGGCCCGCAGCTCGCTCGAGAGCGCATTCATGGCGTCGGGTCGGTTCAGGGTGAGGATCGCCAGGGCGCCCTCACATTCGTGCTCGACCTTCAGGACTTCGTCGGACATGGGGCCTCCTGGGCGGGGGATCGCGCTACGGCACGTCCGAGGGTGACCTACAGGGGAGATCCGGACGTGCCGATGAGTTGCGCACGAATGATGCGTTCGCCGAGCCATTGTGCGGCGGACGGCCGCCCGGGCGCAAGCGAGGCCGGGCGTGGGAGGCAAATCCGTGCAGATCTCCGTCAACGTGCTGGGGCGTCGAGGCCCCGAGGCCACGAGCGCCTGCCTCGCCCACCTGCGAGGCCGGCTCCCCGAAGACGTCCACATCCGCCTTCTCGACGATGGGTCGCACGACGGCACGCGCGAAGCGGTGGCTGCGGCCTTTCCGACCGTGGAGATCGTTCGGCTCCCCTACGAGAACGGATTCGCCGGCGCGCACAACCGGGGCCTGTGCCGCGCCTTCGCCGCGCTCGACGACGCCGTGCTGTTGCTCTCGGTGGATTCGCGACCGGTGGCGGGCTTCCTCCCACCGCTGCTCGAAGTGATGAAGATGCGGCCGCGCGCGGCGTTCGTCTCCCCGAAGATCCTGCTCGCGCGCGACCCGGGCCGGCTCTGGTATGCCGGCGGGGTGATCGACTGGTGGCGTGGGCACGCCGCCCAGCGCGGCGCCGGCACGGCGGACGACGGGCGCTTCGATCGACCCGAGACGACTGACTTCGCCACGGCCGCGGCCATGTTGGTACGCCGACAGGCTTTTGATCGTGCGGGCCCGATGGACGAGAGCTACGTAAGCCATCTCCACGACGTCGACTGGAGCGTGCGCGCTCGCGAGGTTGGGATGGAGGTCCACTACCAGCCGCGCTCGCGCGTACTCTACGATGCGCCCGGCGCGGGTGTGAACGATGCCTGGTCTGCGCTTCCCACGACGGACCGTGCCCTCCATCGAAGCCGGCTGCGGCTCGTCGCGAACCACGGCCGCTGGTACCACTGGCCGAGCGTGGCGCCGCGGGTGGCTGCCGACGCGACCACCACCGCGGTCCGCGGTTGGCGGCAGCGGGAAGTCGCGGCGCCGGGCGCGAAGCCGGGGCCGACTCCGCCAAACCCGGAAGCCTGATCACAGCCGCACGGCGATGTTCTGAACTCGGAGGTCGCTCCGACCTGTGGCTAGGCG
>JAFDDA010000176.1 GCA_019311105.1 Deltaproteobacteria bacterium | reverse complement strand
GCGCCCTCGGCCTCGAGCCCGTCACGATCCCCGACTTCCGCGAGGTCGGCGTGAACGTCAGCGGCCTGGCCTCCCAGGAAGAAGTCGACGCCTACTTCGTAGACGCGTCCCAGCGTCCCCTGGCGGAGCACTGGGACGGTTGGCCCGGCGCCGAGCGGTTCGAAGATTTCCACACGCGCGCGACGGAAGCGTTGGTCGAGGTGCTCGGGCGCCATTCGCTGCGGCCGGCCCGCGAGCACGACTTCACGGTCTGGGAGGTGCCCGAGCCCGGCCCGCACATCGTCGTCGTCGCCCACGGCGGGACCAACGCCGTCCTCGCAACGCACCTGCTCGACATCCGCCCCGTCCCTTGGGAGTGGATGCGGTTCGAGAGCCAGCTCGCCGCCTACTCCGTGCTGCAGGCGCGGTCGGTGGGGCCGAGCGGCAACGTGTGGTCGCTCGTCAACTTCAACGAGCTCGACCACCTGCGCCCGCTCCCCTGAACCGGAATCAGGGGATCTGGTAGACGGCCGCGACCACGATCTCGCTGGCGATCCAGAAGTGGAAGTCCTTGCGGACGTCGGCGAAGCGCACGATGCCTTCACGGTCGATCACGTAGGTGGCCGGGTGCGGGACGCCGATCTCCATCGGCTCGGCGGGTTCGCGGCGCAGGCCGAGCGAATCGATGGTCGCACTGCCGGGGTCGACGAGGAAGCGGATGCGCTCGCGCAAGCCGAGCTCATCGACGAAGTGGCGCGTCTTGTCGTTCACCTGATCGCTCGACAGCACGTAGAGCACGACCAGGTCGTCGACCTCGGCGAGGGCATCTCGCAGCTCCACGAGCCGCGTCTTCGTGAAGGGTCACCAGTCGACGCTGCGCTCGAAGGTCAGCAACACACGGTGGCCCTGCAGGCTCGAGAGCGTGACCGGGACGCCGTCGAGATCGGGCAGCGTGAAGTCGGGCATCGGCTCGTCGACGACGACCACCGCAGCCGGGGCGTCGGCGCGCGCCACCGGGTCGCGCCCCTGCTGCAACATCTCGAAGCGCGGCAGCATGAAATCGAATCCGAGCAGGCCCACGATCACCACCGTCGCGAGGATGCGGCCGATCATGTCGCGGCCTCCACGCGCGCGGGTCGCAGCCACACGAAGCCGAGGGCGAGGGTCAGAAACACGGCGGACTCGATGCGCAACAGGTCGGCGACGGCTGCGTAGTCACCCACCACCCAGGCGACCATCCGGTAGCTCGCGCAAAGCACGAGCCCGAGCGCGGTGGCAGTGCCGACGGCGCGGCCTTCCAGCGGGCGACGCGCGGCGGCGAGCAACAGCAGAGCCCAGGTGATCAGCGCGCAACCGGCGAAGGCGGCCAGGTAGTGCCCTTGGGGCCCCATGGTCGCGAAGAGCCCCCCACTGCGGCCGCCGGGCGAGTGGAAGGCGAAGAACATCGAGAACAGGCTCGCACCGACGACGAGCCACGCGACGCCCATGAGCCCGCACAGGATCTGGTACGCGACCATGCACCCGGGTTTATCGACCCCAGACGCTGAGGTCAACGGCACGGCCTGTGTCAGCGGCCAGGGTGTCAGCGGCCAGTGCGTCAGCGACCGGTGTGCCAGCGGCGACGCAGAAGCAGGAGCTCGAAGGCGAGAATCATCGGCACCACGAAGAGGGCGGACCGCATCCCGGCCAACGCGGCACGGTGGCGTTTCAGGTCGCGGTGTACCGCGGCACGTAGACCTCGGGAAGGCGACCGAAGAGCAGGGCCAGCCCATCGAAGAAGAATTTCTCCGCCATGTCCGCACCCACGGTGAGGTAGACCCGCTCGATGAACGCGTAGTAGTCGCGGATCTCGCTGGACGGGACGTAGCCGACGATGGCGCCCACCAGGAAGTTGTCGTGATAGTCAGGGAAGCGGGCCTTGGCGTTCAGGTCGATCTGGCTCCATCCCGGGACGGGTGCCGCGTCGACGTCCGCGACGTCGAGCATCCCTCGATCGCCCACCAACAAGCCGCCGAACGACATGTCGACGAGCCCGACGTGCTCGACCCCTTCATAGACGAAGGGCACGCGAATCACGGTATGGCCGTCGAGGGCACGCGAATCACGGTATGGCCGTCGCCCAGGCCGAGGCCCGCAGGCGTGAACATGTGGATGATCTGGTAGTCGATCCCCTGGCGTTCGAGTTGGTAGGCGAAGCCGAAGCTGATCTGCGAGCAGTTGCCACCGCCCTCGATCATCGTGCGCCGATGACGCGTCTCGGGAAGGACGTTCCAGACCTGCCGGCCGTGCAGGGGGATCGGGCGCAAGACCGCCTCGATGTCCAGGTACCCGCCGGGTTCCGCTGAAAGGTCGGGGATGCCATCGACCGGCCGCACGGTGTTCAACTTCTGGAAGAGCAGCGGGTCGGCGGCCGCCACGGCGAACGCGGCAGCGACCAGGGCGAGGTAGGCAACGTATGCAAAGAAGCGGCGAGGCAATGGGTTCCTCTCGAGCCTCGGCCGGGGTTTCGCGGGGCAGGCCCGCAACGATGCCACCCTCTTCGTCGGCCGGCCAGCGCTTCGAGTTGATGCCCTCCTACACGAGGCGAGCGATCAACTCTTCGAGACTCTGGACGGTCCAGTGGGGCTTCGACGCCCGGCCCGGCGGCTTGGCCTTGCCCCGGACGTTCATCCAGACGGCGTGAATACCGGCAGCCTGGGCGCCGAGGACGTCGGCCCCGAAATTGTCGCCGACCATGAGGCAATCCTCCGCGCGGACGCCGAGGCTCGCGAGGACGTGCTCATAGACCTCGGGTTCCGGCTTCCCGAGCCCGAACTCGCCCTCGACCTGGATGTGGTCGAAGTGCGGCGCGAGCCCGAAGCGCTCGACCTTGGCTCGCTGCGGTTGCGAGGCACCGTTGGTCACCAGGGCCATGGCGGGGACGAGGCCGCGCAGGCGCTCGACGGCCTCCTTCGCCCCGGGCAGAAAGCGCTGGTTGCGATCTCGCAGTGTGGTGTAGGCCTGGCTGGTCTCCTTCGCGAGCTCGGCGTCGGGCCGACCCAGCCGTTCGAGCGCCTGACCGACGATCTCGTAGCGTGCCGCCACGAGATCGAGCCGGCCGCGGCGATGCCGCTCCGGATCCTCCCAGAACCAGCTTCGCGCGCGCTCGAGCTCGACGACGACCTCGGCCTGGGCCAGCCCCGGCTGCCTGGCGACCAGCCCATCCGCCGCGAGCGCCCAGGCTTCGTCCGCCCCGGCCGCATCGTCGAGAATCGTGTCGTCGAGATCGAGCAGCAGGGCGGCCAGCGGACGTCCATCCCGTGTTGCTCTCACGAGGGCAGTGTACCCTGAGGCCGTGATTCTGCTCCGCTTCTCAGGCGACCTCAGCACGAAGTCGCGCGCGACCTGGCGCCGCATGGTGGACCGGCTCGTGCGCAACCTCGAGGATGCCCTCGCCAGCGAGGGCATCGAGGCCGGGGTGCGCCGCACACGCAACCGCATCTACGTCGAGGCCGACACGCCCGAAGCGGCGGACGTGCTCGGGCGGGTCTTCGGCCTGCAATCCCTGTCGCCCCTCGAAGAGCGAACGCCCGAAGAGATGCCGGCCATCGTGGCGGCCGGCGAGGCCCTGTTCCGCGAACGCGTCGCGGGGCGCCGATTCGCCGTGCGTGCGCGACGGGTCGGCGGGCGGCGGGATGGCGAGATCCGCTCCGTCGAGGTCGAGCGCGAACTTGGCGCAGCGCTGTTGCCCCATGCCGCGGGCGTCGACCTCGGCAACCCGGAGGTCGTTGCGCGTGTCGAACTCTGCGAGGGCGAGGCCTACCTGTTTGGCGAACACCGTCCGGCACCGGGCGGGCTGCCCCTCGGCGTCGAGGGGCGGGCGGTCGCGCTCGTCTCGGGCGGCTTCGACTCGGCCGTCGCCGCGTGGCACATGCTGAAGCGCGGTGTCTCGCTCGACCACGTCTTCTGCAACCTCGGCGGCGCGAGCCACGAGCTCGGCACCTTGCGGGTGATGAAGGAGATTGCGGACCACTGGTCCTACGGCGACCGTCCGATCTTCCACGGCGTCGATTTCGCAGCGCTGCTCGACGAGATCCGCGCGAAGACCGAACAGAAGTACTGGCAGATCCTGCTGAAGCGATTGATGTTGCGCGCGGCGGAAGCCGTGGCCGTCGAGCGCCGCTGCGCCGCCATCGTCACCGGCGAGGCCATCGGCCAGGTCTCGTCCCAGACCCTGACGAACCTGGGCGTCATCAGTCAGGCGACGCGGCTCCCGATCCTCCGGCCGCTGGTGACCTGCAACAAGGAAGAGATCATCGCGCAGGCGCGAACCATCGGAACCTACGACCTCTCGAAGGTGGTGGGCGAGTACTGCGCGATCGTCCCGCGCCGCCCGGCGACCAGCGCATCGCTCGGCGTGGTGCTTCGCGAAGAGGAGAAGATCGACCTCTCCCTACTCGAAGTCGCCCTCGCGGAGCGGCGCATCCTCGACCTGCGCGACCTCTCGCTGGACGCGCTCGCCCTCCCCGAACTCGAAACCACCACCATCCCGGCCGGGGCCGTGGTGATCGCTTTGCAGCCAAAGAGCGCCTTCGCGCAATGGCACTGGCCCGATGCGGCCCGTCTCGACTTCGCCGAGGCCCTGCGTGTCTTCCCCTCGATGGACAAGAGCCGGGAGTACGCTCTCTATTGCGAGTTCGGCCTCATGAGCGCCCATCTTGCGGAGATGATGCAACGCGAAGGCCTGAACGCGCGTCACATCCGCGGCGGCCTGCGAGCGGTCAAGAACCTCGCTGCGACGACGAGCCCCGCAGGCCCGGAAGGCCGTCAAGACTCCTAGCGTTGTTCTCGCGTCGGTAGTCCACCATCCCCGCCTCGCCCTTGCGGTCGGCCCAGTCGTGTAGCTGGCTCCGCTCACCCTGGAACTCGTAGAGCGGCACGGCATAGCCGCAGGCGTCTCGGATCCGTTCTGCACGGACCCGGACGATGGCACGCACGGCAGCCTCGAGCGGTGCGTCTGGGAAGTTCGCGCGAAGGTCGGCGAACTCCGGATCATCGGGCTCGAACACATCGCCGCGCCCTTGGACCCGCAAGATCTTCGGCGGGCCTTCGAGGGCACAGAAGCACACGATGATCCGTCCGTTCTCGCGCAGGTGCGCGATGGTCTCGACGCCGCTCCCCGTGAAATCGAGGTAGGCGAGTGTCCGATCGTCGAGGACGCGCAGGCTGTCGAGGCCCTTGGGCGAGAGGTTCAGCCAGCCTTCGTCTCCGGTCGGGGCGGTGGCGACGAAGAAGACGTGCTGGTTCCCGATGAACCGGACGAGCGCGGGCTCGAATCGTTCGTACTCCTTGCCCATGAGAAGCTCCTTGGCGCGCGGTAGCCTTCAGGGTGTGGCAGGAGAGGGCCGCGCGCTAGGCACGGCGCGCGGTCGAGGATCTCGTAGCCGCCGAGCTCGTAGGTCTCGGTGCCGAGGAAGCCGTGCGCGAGCACGATCGGGTAGTCGCCGACCGGCGGTGGCGGCGGATCGCTGGGTCGACAGCCTGCGCCGATGGCCAGCACGAACAGAGCAGCGACGAGAGCCTGAGACTTGTGGTGTGAGAACGAGCGCGCGCGCAACATGACCGATCCCCTCCCCATCCGAGACGCTTGTGGAAAGCGGGCTCATTCTGGAAGTTCGGACGCGGCGCTGACAACCTCGATCTGATCAGATCGGGCGCGAGTGCGGGCTTGGGTCCGCCCTCCCTCAGGTCAAATCGAGGTCGAGACCCTTCGCGCTCAGGTCAAATCGAGGTCGAGACCCTTCGCGCTCAGGTCAAATCGAGGTCGAGACCCTTCGCGCGGTCGAACAGTGCTTGGATCATCGGGAGGGCACCGCGTGCGAGTTCCGCCCCGTCCTCGTTCTCGCCCTGAAGCTCGAGCTGGCCGGCGGCGAGCAGTGTCTCCAGCCGGTGACCTCCGTCGTTCGCCTGGATGGAGCGCAGCACGGCGCGCCAGGTCTCGGCCGGCGCCGCCAGCCCGAAGTCGAGGTCGAGGAGATTCCCGCCCTGGGCCACCGCCGAGCACTGATGGCCGTCGAGCTCCACGACGAAGATGCCATCGTCGACGATGAGGCCGAAGTACGCCTCGCTGGCCGCCGCGTCTTCCGCCGGGTCGTCGGCGAGGGATTGCTTCAGGCGAGTGAAGAACTCGAGGGACGGGAACGGGATGCTCATGGGATCCTCCGCGTGCGGGTTCGGAAGTGCTGGGTGCAAGAGGGATACCGGACCAGAGCGCGCAGCAGAACCGGCAGTCGGGCTAGCGAGACGAAACGCCTCGAACCAGTCTACACACGAGGCACACTGCCCCTCCTCGGTCGTTCTCGATGCTCGACGGCTCGCGATGCGCCGCTTCAGCCGTCGAGAACCTCGAGGTAGCGGTCTCGGATGGCTTTGATTTCGTCATCGAGGTTCTCGCGCGTCCACCCCTGGGTCTCGACCGGCGGCAGGACGACCGCCTCCACTGTCGCGGGGCGCACCACGAGGGCGTGCTTCGGCAGGGCGTCGAGCACGTTGCGGAAGACGACCGGGACGATCGGCACGCCCGCTTGCATCGCGATGTGGAACGCGCCCTTCTTGAAGGCGCCGAGGCGCGGTGTGTTCGACCGCGTCCCCTCGGGCGCGATCATCAGCGAACGCCCTTCGCGCAGCGCCTGCACCGCTGGCTTCAGCCCCTCGATCGCCTTCTCGCGATTTCCGCGGTCGATGAACACGGTCCCCACGGCCGCAA
This sequence comes from Deltaproteobacteria bacterium, assembly GCA_019311105.1. Lineage (GTDB taxonomy): Bacteria > Myxococcota_A > UBA9160 > UBA9160 > JAFDDA01 > JAFDDA01. The sequence continues at coordinate 1,090 of JAFDDA010000176.1, read as the reverse complement.
AGAGCGGGCCGAAGATCGGGTTCCGCTTGAGCTCCTGCTTTCCGACGCCGGTCACGTCGCGCCGCACGAGCTTCACCATCAACACGGGGTCGAGCCCACTCTGGTGATTGAAGATGAAGACGGCGGGGCGATGCGACCAGAGATGCTCTTCACCGTCGACACGCAGGTCGACGCCCGCGAGCGAGGTGGCGAGGTCGCCCCAGACCGAGCCGAGCATGTTGATCGCTTCGCGCTGGGAGCCATTCACGAGGCCGGCCGTCACGCCCGCCCAGATCGACGGGATGACGCTGCCGAGGAAGAGCCCGGTGCGCACGAGATCGCCGGCGCTCGGCGTGCCGCGGCTGTGGAAGCGCCGCACCGGCCACTGCCGCTCCTTGGCGATCTGGGCGAGTCGGGCGTTCGGGTTCAGCGGGCGCGGCCGACCCACGACGTTCAAGAGCGGAACGTCTTCGTGGCTGTCGGTGTAGAAGTAGCTCTCGCCGAGATCGAGATCGTGCGATTCCGAAAGGCCGATGGCGGCGTGCGCCTTGCCCTCGCCGTAGCAGGTGGGCTGCACCACGCGCCCGGTGAAGATGCCGTCCTCGACCTCGAGCTCCGTGCACAACACGTGCTCGATGCCGAAGTCGCGGGCCAGGGGCTCGGTTTGATAGCGCGTCGCGGACGAGATGATCGCGACCGTGTGGCCCATCTCCTGGTGCGCGCGAACGAGCGCGCGTGACTCGGGGTAGATGGCGGTCGCCAGGTGCTTCTCGAAGACCTCTTCGCCGATCTCCTCCATCACCGATTCGGCCATGCCGCGGTAGGCCGCGGTGGTGGCCGTGACGAAGCCCGAGAAGCCCATGCGGCCAACGCCGAAACTCAGGGCGCCGAGCAGGGTGTCGCTCACCTCGCGCGGCCCCATGCGGCCCGAGAGCAGCCGCTCGCGGAAGAAAGCCGTGGCCGAGAAGCCTGCCAGCAACGTCTGATCGAGGTCGAAGAACGCGCCAACCTTGGGGCCGGACGGGCCTTTCAGGATCTCGCGGGTCAGCTTGGCGTGGAGGGCCATCCCGGGAGTCTACACCCGGATGCGACGGGCCGTCGCCGGGCGGCC
>JAFDDA010000019.1 GCA_019311105.1 Deltaproteobacteria bacterium | reverse complement strand
ATTGAAGGAGCAGATCCAAATGGACCGCTATCTCGTGATCTCATCGGATTGTCACGCCGGGCTGCCGCCCGAGCAGTACAGAAGCTACGTGGATCCGAAGTACCGTGACGCCTTCGACCACGCGCTTCCGATCCAGATCAAGATGACGAAGACGATGGAGCAGAGCTTCCTGATCGACGACATCAACGCCGAGTGGCGCAAAGGCCACGAGAAAGCGCTCACCGGCGCCTGGGATGACGGGGAACGCAAGAAGGTGATGGACGGCGACGGGGTCGCCGTGGAGGTCATCTTCCCCGACGGCATCACCGAGCAGAATGCGCCCCCCTTCGGCGGCGGCTTCGCCATGCCGACCGGCGGCGTCGTGCCGGAGCTCCAGTGGGCGGGCTGTCACGCCCACAACCGTTGGGTGACCGAGCTGGTGGAGATGGCGCCCGAGCGCAGGATCGGATTGGCGTGCATACCCGCACTATGGGACGTGGAGCAGGCCGTCCGGGAGGTCCGCCTCGCCCACGAGAACGGGCTCCGGGGGATCATCCTTCCCCCCATGTGGGGAAAGCTGCCGGCCTACCATTACCCGAAGTACGACCCGCTCTGGGAGATCTGTCAGGACCTCGACATGCCGATCCACTTCCACATCGGCCCGTCGCCGATCGAGGAGTACTTCGGCCCCGTGTCGGAGATCGCGAGCGGAGAACGAACGCCACCCACCGGGGCCATGGGCGCCTATCTCTCCGAGGTGGTCTGGTGGGTCAGCCGCACGGCCACCTTCATGATCTGGGGGGGTGTCTTCGAGCGCTACCCGAAGCTCAAGATGGCGATCGTCGAGGGTGCCATCGATTGGGTCCCGGACTTCATGCGCCTGCTCGATGTGCGTTACGAGGTGACGCCCCAGGCCCAGAAGCTCGGTGACTACACGAGTCACCTCTCGATGAAGCCGAGCGACTACTTCCGCCGCAACATCCGGCTGGGCGCTGCGTGCATGTCACCCGGGGACGGCCAGCTCGCCAAAGTGATCGGCGGCGAGTGCATCATGTGGGGCAGCGACTACCCGCATCCCGAGGGAAGTTGGCCGAACACGCACGACCAGATGGTGAAGGCCATGGCCGGCCTTTCCGAAGACGAGATCACCGCCCAGCTCAGTGGCAACTCATTGGAGTTCTACAATCTGGACGCCGAGAAGCTCGCGCCCATCGCGGCGCGCATTGGCCCGAAGAAGAGCGACCTCCGCCGCGACGGATAGAGGAAGGTCCGGGAGGGCTAATCCTCGGCGAGCGGTGCGCCGTGGTAGGGGGGCCGCTTCTCGACGTAGGCCAGCCACATTGCGTCGCACATGGCCCACAAGAGGTCGAGCTTGAAGCGCAGGATCTCGATCATCCGATCCTGCTGCTCGCGGGTTCGGTAGAAATCGAGAGTCAGCTCGAGGCCGTGCTCCACGTCGCGGCGCGCCTCGCCCAGCCTGCGCCGGAAGTAGCGGTAGCCTTCCGGCTTGATCCACGGGTAGTGCTCGGGCCAGTTGTCGATGCGACGTTGGTGGATGACCGGCGCGAAAAGCTCCGTGAGCGACGAGCTCGCCGCCTCCTGCCAAGGGGCATGGCGCGCGAAGTTCAGGTAGGCCTCGACGGCGAAGCGGACCCCCGGCAGCAGATGTTCGTGCGACCACAGCTCCTCGCGCGTCAGTCCCACCGCCTCTCCGAGCTGGAGCCAGGCCTCGATTCCACCCTCGTCATCGCGGCCATCGTGGTCGAGGATGCGCTGCACCCAGAGGCGTCGGACCTCACGGTCCGGGCAGTTGGCCATGATCGCGGCGTCCTTCCGCGGGATGTTGACCTGATAGTAGAAGCGGTTGGCGACCCAGCCCTGGATGGCTTCGCGATCGAGCGTTCCGGAATCCATCCGCTCGTGGAACTCGTGGTGGATGTGATAGAAGCGCTCCATCGAGCGCAGCTCGCGCTCGAACTCTTCGCGGCTCCAGGCCGCTGCGACGGCACCCTCGGTCATCGTCTCCCCCTCGCTCGGCCCCGCGGCCGTTCAGGCTAGCCGCAGCACCTCAGCCACCAGCTTCTCGATCCCGACCGCAACGTCCTTGATGCCCGGCCCGAGCATGTAGGCGGGACAACTGACGACCCGTGCCTGGTCGTCACAGACGAATGCATCGACCGGGCAGCTCTTGTGGTGGGCGCCCATCTTCTCCAGGGCCCCCGCCGTCTCCGGGTCCGTCCCGATCGTCAGCTCCACGTCCGGGAAGAGCTTCGCCCCGATGGCGGGGGCGATACAGACGAGACCGATCGGCTTGCCGGCCTCATGCGCATCCCGCAGCAGTCGCTCGACGCCGGGGTCGATGCTGCACTCCGGCCCGTCCACCGCGAAGCTCGACAGGTTCTTGGCCGCACCGAAGCCTCCAGGCAGGATCACGGCGTCGTAGTCGACGACGCGCGCCTCGGCCACGTCGCGGATCTCGCCACGAGCGATGCGTGCCGACTCGACCAGGACGTTGCGCTCGGCGCCGGGAATGGCTTCCCCGTTGCGATGGTCCACGACGTCGCGCTGGGCGCGGTCCGGGGCCAGGCACTCGACCTCCGCGCCGGCCCGATCCAGGGCCAGCAGGGTGATCACGCTTTCGTGGATCTCTGCACCATCGAGGTATCCGCACCCAGAGAGAACAACGGCTACTCGCGCCAACTTCGGTTCCTCCAATTCTGGTTCCGGATGCGCAGGGGAGCGCTTCCGAACACGAGGCAGCGATGATATCCGGATTCTTCGTGTTCGCTCCATAGCCGGGCGAGTGTGTGACTTCACCGCGCGGCTCGGATCTAACGCCCGATCTGCTTCCCCGGTGGAAGTTCCGCGATCATCAGGTCGGCCAGGTATCGGAGAACGTCTCGCCAGCTCGCGCCAAGCTCGGCCGTCCAGGTCGAACCCGAAACCTCCGCCATGGCGTCGATCATCGCGTCGATCAGCCACTCGTACATGACTTCGGTGACCTCGTACTCCACGTGCTTCGCCCCGAGCGACGCGAGGTTCATGGCGACCCACGTCTCCCCGTTCACGTGATCGACGGCGTACATCAAGGTCTCGCGTACCATCTGCCGTCCCCCGGCCGAGTGTTTCGCGCTGAACAGCTCCAACAGCTCAGGGTGCGCTTCGAAGAGCAGGTCGTAGATCCGGTCGGAGAGCACAACCTCGTTTTCCGCGAGTGTCTCGAAGTTCTGCAGCACGAGTTCCCGATCAGCGACCATGTCAGCTCCAACGCATCAGAGTGAGCGGCGTTCGCGGCCGACCACCCGCCAGAAGAATTCGACTGCGTAGTCTAACCACATGTCCATGCAGAGGCGCACCACGATGAAGGGACGGAGCTCGGCGTCGACCTCCAACCCGACTCGAGCGAGCTGGTGAAACGGGTCATGCGTCTGCTGGCCAGCCGCCCGAACCCGCCGCGCCTCGTCATGCGCGGGCCTCCCCGAGCTGGGACGAGCGCATGGACGAGCGCTTCGCGTCGAAGGCTGATCGAGCCGACGGGGCCGCTCGTTCCACCTATCCGGGGATCAGGCCCGTCGGGTTCTCGCCGCGTGCGAGCTTCTGGGCCCGCTCGACGAGCTGGGCCTCCATCCTGTCGCGGCCGATCATGATCACGAACTCGCCGCTCTGGATGCCTGCAACGGCATGGCTTGCCAGCTCGTCCAGATCCTGAACCGGCAGCTCGACGCCGATGTTCTTCATCATCCCCATGAACTCGTCGAAGGTCGTCTCGGACCCCTCGGGCACGGGCTTTTCACGGGCGAGCGCCGCGGGTCGGTTGCGGCGCGTCGTCCAGATCCCGGTCTTGAGCATGCCGCCCGAGGGATAGAAGATCGCCGCGCGGAGCTGCGTATCCGCAGCGAGCTGTGCATCGAGGCATTCGGTCAGGATCGATACGGCAGCCTTGCTGGCCGCGTAGACGGACTGGCTCGCGTAAGGCGCGATGCCGCCGTCGCCCGACGAGGTATTGAGCACGAGTCCCTCTTCGCCGGCCTCGATCATGCGCGGCACGAAGGCCTGGATGCCGTGCAGGACGCCGTGGACGTTGACGCCGTGGACCCAGCTCCAATCGTTCGGCGTGGTCTCCCAGACGTTCAGGTTCGCGACGCTGACCCCCGCGTTGTTGCACAGCAGGTGGCAGCCGCCGAACGTCGCCCACGTATGGTCGGCGAGCGCATGAAGCGCTTCGGCGCGGGTCACGTCGGTCACGAACGGACTGACCTCGCCCTCGGCCGATAGCGCCTCGGCAGCCGCCTTCAGTGCCGGCTCCTCGACATCGGCGAGCACGACCTTCATGCCCTCGCCCAACAGCGCCTTCGCGAGCGCGCGTCCGATGCCACTCGCGCCACCCGTCACCACCGCCACCCGACCCCGCAGCTCCTTCATCACGCACTCCTCGGCCCCTCCGCGGGGCTTTGATACAGGACGATATATTATTACACTCGACTATACCGTCTGCATAGCCCGATCTTGGCGCTGCACGGGCCGGCATGCGAGCCCGTAGCCGGAGGGGGGCTTCGTCGCGCGGTCAGCTCGGTAGCGGCGGCGCACCGGCCGAGCGCACCTGTTCGTAGGCCGGCGGAGCACCCAGCCCCAGCTGCTCGCGGACCGATTCGATCGGCTTGGGCAACAGCGACTCCCAGTCCTGGTCCACCAGCCAGGCCGAACGACGACCGCGGCCGAATGCCTGACGGATCAGCTGTCCGAGCGGCGAGCGCGGACCCGCGCGGCGCAGCACGGTGAGGACGAGGTATGCGATCCCCGGGTTCCGCGTCTGAGGGACGGTGAAGGCCAGCACCGCGGCCTCGCCCCGGAGGTCGCGCCCGTAACCCGTAACGACGTGGAAGACGTCGTGAAGGTCGCGGAGCCGCGTGCCGAACAGCTCGGCGTCGGGGTCGGAGTCGTCGATGCGGGAGCCGGCGCCACCGAAGGCTGCTTGGCTCGCGTCCGCGAGGCCCTGCGCCGACAGCTGCTCGCCATCGTAGAATTCGGCGATGGCTGCGCCCAGCGAGCCGGCGGGCATCGCGCGGAGCCCCTCGACGTCGTTCAGTACATCGAACAGATGGCGCTTCTCGGCGAGGATCTTCGCCCCGCCCGGCGATTGGCGAAAGCGCTGGAACAGCCGCCCGCCCGAGCCGCCCGAGAGGGCGGCGATCACCCGGAACGCCTGCGCGGTGTCGTCTGGGTTGGCGAGCAGCTTGCGCATGGCGCGGCGCGCCTCGCCGATCCGGATCCGATTGCGTGTAGCCATCTGGTTCGCTCCTCCCCGCGGTGTGCCCTCGCCGGCAGCGCGTCAGGATGGGGTGAAGCCGATGCAGGAGACATGCCACGCGGAGTGCCGCGTCTCGGAAGGGGACCGGGTACGGCTGAGTGATTCGACATCCTGGCTGACGCGCGGAAGGTATCTCCGCGCCTGGCAGCGCGCGTGGAGGAGAACGGGCCTCGTCGATCGCGGGCGGTGATGAGAAACTATGCCACACCGCCAGCGGCAGAAGGCCCCACCCTCTATTACGAGGCTGCGCAACGGGTTGATGGGTCGAGCGCGTCGCGACCACGGGAAGCGGAGCCGGCTGCGCACGGCTGGCACGTTGCTTGCGTCGCAACAGCGGGCAGGGCCCATGCGGCCTCGGAGATGGAGTCGAGCGGCGTGTACCGTGCGAGTGAAGCGGAGCTGAAACAGTACGAGGATCTGGGGTTCTTCATCCGGGAGAACGTCTTCGACGAGGACGAGCTGGTCCGCCTGCGCGCGGCGGCCGAGAACGTCCACCGCCAGATCGTCGAGGCGATGGGGGGACCCGGTGCCGGGCCCGTCGACCAGGTAGACAACCAGAAGTACCAGTCCGTGCTCGGCTCACGGATCAAGTGGGAATGGAACGACGACCTTCGCGCGGTCCGTTCGATGGAGCCGACCGGGCATCTGGATGCCTCCTTGGAGGTGCTGCTGGACGACCCGCGGCTGTATCAGCCCGTCCAGTCCATCAACGGCTGCGAGACCTTGAGTGTCTTCAGCGACAAGCTGAACGTGAAGCGTCCGAGCGGCGCCCCGTTTCCCTGGCACCAGGAAGGGCTCTACTGGGAGAACGGCGCCGAGGATCTCGAATCCCTGGTCAGCACACTCACCTACCTCGACGATGGCACGAAGGAGAACGGGTGCCTGTGGGTCATCCCGGGCAGCCACAAGAAGGGAAACCTGAAGGGCCTCGAGGATCGCGGAGTGCTGGGCGCGCTCTATACCGACGTCGACCTGATCGAGGGCGAAGCGATTCCCACGGAGCTCTCCGCCGGCAGCGTCCTGTACTTCCATCGCGATCTGGTGCATGGCTCCCAGACGAACCGGACGACGGCAAGCCGCCGCGTCTTCGTGGTGGCCTATCAAGCGGGAAACCTGCATCGCTGGAACATCGATCGGAAGCGGGAGGTCGACATGTCTCCGCAGCCTGGATCCGCACGGCCTGCGCCACCCGCCGCGAAGGAGACAGTGAATGACCTCTGAAACCACGGTCCGTTCGAAGCGCCTGCACCACGTCGCCTACGCGACCCGCGACCCGGAGGCGACCCATCGGTTCTACGCCGAGACGCTCGGGATGCGTCTTCTCCGCACAGAGAACCACCGTCAGGGGGATGGCTACTTTCAGCACTTCTTCTTCGACATCGGCCACGGCGAGTGCCTCGCGTTCTTCCACGTGGGTGGTGTGGGGGAGGAGGCGGACTACCAGACGGCCATCTCGACCGCGGCCGGACTGCCCGTCTGGGTCGATCACCTCGCGTTTGCCCTGGACGACCTCGACGAGTTCGAGGCGATGAAGAAGCGGCTCCAGAACCACTCGGTCGAGCGCATGCACGAGATCGATCACGGATGGTGCCGCTCGCTGTACATGATCGACCCCAACGGAATCATGGTCGAGTTCTGCGTCACGACGAACGCTGAAGAGTTCCTGCAGACCGAAGAAGAAGCCCTGCGTCTGCTGCGGCAGCCGCCCGAGGAGTTCGCCGAGGAGACCCGCAAGGAACCGAGCGTGGCACGCCGGGTCCGAAGGTAGATGGCCCTCCCTTCCGGCGTGCGAACGACGAGGATCGAAATGTCCCGCAATACCGATTTCCCGTTCCGCCCCACCGACGAGCGTTCTGTACACTTCGAGCTGGATCCGGGCGACACGGTCTTCTTCCACCCGAACCGGATCCACGGTTCGAGGAGCAACAGGAGCGCGGGAGTCCGTCGCTCGATCCTGACCCATTTCACCAGCGCGCATGTCGCTGGACATACGGAGGAGTGATCCATGGGCATCCCGTTCCCTTCGCTCGAGTTCTTCAAGGCCCTTCAGCAGCGCACCAAGGATGAAGCCGCCGCCTTCGAGAAGCTCGGATACTGCGACACGACCTTCGGGATTCGTGTGGGGTCCGAGCTCTACCGCGTGGTCTTCGAGATCTACGAATGCGTCGAGGTCGGAGAGGGCGGCGATCCGAGCGAGCTCGACTTCGTGCTCAGCGCGCCCCTCGACCTGTGGCGCGAGATGCTCGAGGCCATTCAGGCCAATGGGGGCGCCGACGCCGCGCACACCATCAACACGCTCACCCACGTCGGCGACGTGATGAAGGTCGAGTACGAGGATCCGGAAGGGCACGACCGCCTGTACCGCTTCATGGCCACGATCCAGGCCTTCCTCGACGAAGCCAGCGGTCTCGATCTGGAGTTTGCCTGATGGCGTACATCGCACCCAAGGATTTCTCACAGGATCCCGAGCTGCTGGCGACGGTGATGCGCGTGATGGGGGGCGACCTCGATCTCTCGTGGATGAAGGATCACCCGCACCCGGTGCGAGCCCAGGCCTCCCAGCCGACCCGCGGCCTCACCCTCGACGACATCAACCAGGATCCGGCCTACGGGCCCGAGTCCATCCCCGAGATCGTCCGACACAACTTCTCGATGGCGCCGCGTGGCGCAGTGCTTCCCGACGGTCTGCCTTCGCTGGGCTATCGCGTGAATCGCAAGAGCGACGTCTGGGCCGACCATGGGCCGTCGCTCTTCGAGGAGAGCAAGTCCCGGCGCTGGGCGCCCGCGCGGACGATCCCGTGGAAGGAGCTCGACTCGGCGGATTACAGCCGCGAGGAAGACCTGGCGATTCGTCAGATCGCGACCAGCCTGATCTCGGCCTCACTGGTCGCCGCCGACGTGCCCTCGCGCTGGGTGTGGCTGATGAATCAGGAGTTCCACGAGATCAAGTACCTGCTCTGCGCCCACATGTTCGATGCGGCGCGTCTGGCCGAGGCGTTCCGAAAGAGGGCGCTCTACGGCCACGGCTCCCTGGGTCGGGATTCCCGCGAGCTCGGCGACTTCCTGAAGATGGTCATCGACTCCGAGACCTTCCCGCTCGCCTCGGCGGCGACGAACCTGACACTCTTTTCGATCCTTCAGGGGCTGGGACGACACCTCGAGTTCGTTTCCCGGAACGCCGCCGACACCCGCCTGGCGACGTACTTCGTCCAGGACGCGACGCGATCCATCGCCTACGGCGTGGACCACATCCGGTCCCTGCTGACCAAACGTCCCAACGAAGTCGTCGCACTCAATGAGCATCTGGACCTGATCGAGAACGGCCTGGTCGGTCTGCTGGGCTCGAGGGAGTTGATCGAGCCCCTGATCGTGTTGTCCGGCGGCTTGGACGCGGTGGCGTCGTTCTATCGCCGTACCGTCGAGGAGTACTTCGAGCGGTGCGCCAGCGCCGGCCTCGGCGACCGGACCGATCACAGTCCCCTGCCTGATTTCCTGAAGCTGATCGAAGGTCAGCGGTAAGCCCGAGGAGAGAATCATGAGCTATTACGGATCGACCGAGTACCTCGCCAACGACGACTTCGTGCTGCGCATGAAGGACATCCGCAAGGGCAACCTCGACCTCGGCTGGCTCGACGCCGGCACAGAACAGATCGAGGTGAACGCCGCAAGCGAGAAGCGCGGTCTCACGTATCTGGATCTGAACAAGGGGAGCTATGGCTACGACGAGCTGCCCGAGATTCCCCGGGGCCCCCGCGGCTCGGCACCCCGTGGCGCCGCCTACGAAGTCGCGAACCAGGCGGATCTCGGCCCCGAGCTCAACCTGAAGAGTGACGTGTGGGCCTACAAGGTGGCCTCGTTCTACGAAGAGGCCGTCAGCCGCCAGTGGGATGCGACCACCGACGTCCCGTGGCAGGACCTCGCGCGCTACGAAACCCCCGAAGAGGTCGAGATCGCCTTCGCACAGCTGTGCACCTTCTTCACCGAGGTGGAGATGATCGCCACCGATCTCCCGGCGAAGTGGTGCTGGCGCATGAACAACCAGTTCCACGAGGTGAAGGGCTTCATCGCCTCCCAGGCCATCGACGAGGCGAGGCACGCCGAGGTCTTCCGCAAGCGTGCGCTCGCTGGCGGGGTGGGCCTGATGCGAGCGCTACCCCAGGCAGAGCATTCCCTGAAGGCCATCCTGGACAGCGACACCTACAGTGAAGCCAGTGCCTTCATGCATTTGCTGGCAGAGGGGAACATCCTCACGATGTTCCGATTCAGCGAGTTCATCTCGCCGACGCCGGTGGACAAGCGCATGTTCCAGCTGGTGATGCAGGACGAGGCGCGGCACGTGTCCTACGGGATGCAGCACCTGAAGTGGATCCTCGACAACACACCGGAACGCAAGGAGCAGCTCCACGCGGCCCTCGACGAGGCAGAGAACTTCAGTCTCAACCAGTTCGACTCGGCCCTGTTCGAGGCGATGATCGTGCTCGCAGGCAAGGGCACCTCGCCCGCGCAGATCAAGAAGGGCATCGAGATCGTGGGCACGCTCCAGATCAAGCAGATCGAGGAGTACTTCCAGCGTCTGCGGCGCGCAGGCTTCGAGGACCGGATCGAGCGGAGCAAGTTCCGCGACCTGCTGGCGATGATCTCGCTCTCGAATCAGGAGCCGACGCTGCCCAGCTAGGGCTGGAGCCCTTCGAGGGCGATCGCACGCGAGCTTCGGATCGCGGCTTCGCGGTGGGGCGCGGGATCCCCGCCGCCGGAGTAGAGCCAGAGTTCGACCTGTCCGAAGGTCGCCGCCAACATGCAGCCGGCACGTGCCCGGAGCTCGTCGAGGTCGGGACCCAGGTCGATCGAGTGGCCGAACTGTGCGATCGATTCGACGAGACGACCGACGCCGGCAATCAGTTCCGCTGCGACCGCTGGATCGTGGTGACCGAGGCTGCCGAGTTCACGTTCCGCGGCGAGCAAGGGCAGGTTCTCTTCGCGGAAGAGCGCCGACATGGCGTTTCGTACCGCGTCCTCGATCCCACCCTCGCCGGGGGTGTAACTCGAAAAGGCCGCCTCGATGGTTGCCAGGAAGAAGTTCGTACCCTCGGCGATCAGCGCGAAAAGAAGGCCATCGCGGGTGCCGAAGTGGTAGAGGATCGAGGCCTTGCTGCAGCCGGCCGCGCGGGCCACGGCGGCCAGGCTGCAACCCGAGAGTCCGTCGGTTCCGAGGAGGGTGCGCGCCGCATCGAGGATGGCCGCACGCGAAGCGGCCCCTTTGATGTTGGAACTGCCCGCCGGCGTGTAGGCCTCGAGGACCTCTCCCCCCCTATCTCTCGAATCCATGGCCCCGCCTCTAGCTTGCCAGGGCGGCTTCGCTCAACTGGAAGACCTCGCGCTCGATGGCGAGCTGCTCGGTGCCCTGGGTGGTCTCCATCGTGTGGTACTTCCGGAACGTGTGGCTCACGCGGGTGCGCTCGGCTCGGCGGTTGAAGTCCCGGGTCACCAGCTCCAGGAGCCTTGCGCCGGGCAAGGGAAGGTAGAACCCCAGCCGCTCGGAAAGATGCACGACCTTGCGGAGCATGGAGCCCGCGAAATCGTAGACGTCGAGGCCGAGCACGGCGAAGTCGCGCTCGAAGAACGTCATCAACGGCAGGGCCGGTGCGATGATCAGCATCCGCTTGATCTTCTTCACGATCCCGTGCTTCTGGCGTCGGGTCATGGGCTTGTCGGCGAAGTAGTTGTTGGGCAGGGCCGTGTGCCTGGACTCGTCGAGGTGGAAGAGCTTGAGGATCTCGAGGCCGGGCAGGACGCTGAGCTGTCCGAAGAGGTTCAGTGCGAAGCCTTCGACGAGCACGTTCATCCCGAAGAACTTTTCGAGTCCCTTGGCCTTGAGCGTGCGCTCCATCAGCAGGTACTCCCAGACCGAGAGTCTCGGGACCGGGCATTCGAAGGCGAGGATCAGCTCGCGCAGCACCACGAAGTGCTTGGCCTCCTCCATCACCTGCATGGTCAGCGCCGCCCGGGCGCCAGTGCTGTCGGCGGTATCGGCGAGCAGCTCGGTCGAGACCATCCAGGCGTAGGCCTCACCATGGCCGATCGTGGACAGGATGTTGGTGATGGCCTGCTTCTGTTCCTGGGTGTACGCGCGGTTGAGCATGGCGCGAAACTCGGGGCTCTTCATGCGCTCGAGGTGGCTGCGTTCGGCGGTCTCGAGGGACTGGTCCGCCAGGGAGTGCAGCAGCTTCTCCTCCTTGGTGGAGTCCGTGAAGCCCAACCACGGGACCTTGTCCTCGGCCTTCCAGAGCAGGCGCAGGCTCTTGTCGTAGTGCTTCTTGCGCAGGCCATCGTTGGAGCCACCCATGAACTCGAAGTTCTCGTCGTCGTAGCGACCCTTGCGACCACCGAGGTGAAGTTTCTCGAGGCGATCGTCCAAGCGGCGGACCCAGTGGTTGACCTTCTTTTCGAAGGCGCGGATGCGCGCGGTCTCTTCGGGCTTGAGCTCGATCGGGGTGACGTCCATCGCTAGTTCCTCGCGTTCGCCGGCGGCGGTGTTACGGCCGGCTTCATCGGGCGCTCACTCTTTGACCGATCGGTCAGAGAACTGCAAACCTTAGTCGAACCGGGCCTCTCCCGCCAGCCGGCACTTATACGTGGTGGTGGAGGGGGGGCCGCCTCCGGCCCGAGGATGCGGACATGCCGCTGCTATCCTGGATGGATCCGAGCAACCGCAACCCCGGTTACCGGGTGTGGAGCATGCCATGCAGCTGAGCGACATCGCCACGCGCCAAGAGCTGGAAGCCTTCAGCCAGAGGAGCAACGGGAAGGGCGCCGCGGCGGTGGCCTTCAACTGGGCGTTCATCGCGGCGATCTTCTGGGGCGTTGCACTCTGGCCCAATCCGCTGACCATCCTGCTGGGCATCGCGCTGCTCGGCGGGCGGCACTTGGCGTTTGCCGCCCTGATGCACGATTGCGGCCACGGCATACTTTTCACGACCCCCGTGGCCAACGATCTCGTCGGCCAGTGGCTGTGCTCGTACCCGATCCTCTCGGATCTCCATCGCTACGCACAGGGCCACCAGAAGCACCACGCCCACGCCGGGACTCGGCAGGACCCGGACCTCCCCAACTACCAGAGCTATCCGGTCAGCAAGGCGAGCTTCCGGCGCAAAATCGCGCGCGACCTCACGGGCCGGACGGGCTGGAAGGCGCTGCGCGCCACCTGGCGTCGCGGCCAGGCCGATCTCGGGCGTGCGCCGTGGAACGGCAACGCTCTCGCCGGGCACGTACTGGTCAACGGCGCCCTGTTCGCAGTGCTCGCCATGGCCGGCCATCCGATGCTCTTCTTCATGTGGCCGGCCGCCTTCCTCACCTCGTACATGCTGATCGCACGTCTTCGCCAGGTGGCCGAGCACGGGGCCGTCCCCGACCTGTTCGATCCGGACCCTCGAGAGAACACCCGCACCACCTACGTGCGCTGGTGGGAGAAGCTCTTCGTGGCGCCCTTCCACCTGAACTACCACCTGGAGCACCACTACAAGGCCAACGTCCCCTGCTACAACCTGAAGTCGTTCCACGGCTTCCTGAAAGCCAAGGGGCTCTACGACGCCACGGACTTCCCGAACGGCTACGGCGAGCTCTTCCGGCGCGTCGTCGCCTCAGGCGAGGAGCCTCCGACCCCGGCCACGGCCTAACTCGCGACGACTTCGCCGACCGCAGGAGGCATGCCACACGGGCTCGCCGGCGTATTGCTGGGGCCGGGACATGAAGGCTCCGGCGCCTGGAACGTGCGATCGCAAGCCGTCCCTCGATGAGAAAGTCCGTCTCACACGGATGGACAGAAGGTCTCGCGCCCCCGCCAACGAGCCCGGTGAAACCCAACGTGAGCAAGGCCGCGCGGTGCGTGGGCGGCAGGCAGGGCTCGGCGGCCCTGGCACGCGCCTTGCGTGACCACTGCGGGAAAGAGTCGCCTCGCAGGTGCGAGTCGGTCGGTGTGTGTCGGGCGAGCGAAGCGGAATCCCTCCCCCGAGCCGCCGGTCGGAGCCGACCCAGACGGAGCAGACATGACCCTCCATCCGCCGCCCAGCAGCCAAGCCGGCGCCCAACGGCCCGATCTCCGCTTCATCATCATCGGCGCGGGGATGTCCGGGATCCTGAGCGCCATCAAGCTGCAGGAAGCCGGCTTCGACGACCACGTGATCTACGAGAAGGCAGCCCGTCTCGGCGGCACTTGGCGCGAGAACAGCTACGCCGGGATCGCCTGCGACGTCCCCTCCCACTTCTACAGCTACTCCTTCGCTCCCAACCCGGATTGGAGCCATCGCTTCTCACCGGGCGCGGAGATCCAGGCCTACTTCGAGGAGACGGCGCGCCGCTTCGGGGTGGACGACCGGATCGAGTACGGCAAGGAGGTCGAGCGCTGTGTGTTCGAGAACGGACGCTGGCGGATCGAGCTGGCGGACGGGACCACCGACGTCGGAGACTTCGTGATCGCTGCCACGGGCGTTCTGCACCACCCGGCCTATCCCGACATCGAGGGTCTCGACGAGTTCGAGGGCTCGATGTTCCACAGCGCGCGCTGGGATCACGACGTATCGCTCGCGGGCAAGCGGGTCGGCGTGGTCGGCACCGGCTCGAGCGCGATCCAGATCGTGTCGGCCCTGGTCGACGAGGTCGAAGAGCTCTCGCTCTTCCAACGCACCCCGCAGTGGATCATGCCCCAGGAGAACCCGGCCTATAGCCAGGAGGAGAAGGACGAGTTCCGCAGGCAGCCCGAGACGATCACCGCACTTCGCTCGGAGATCTCGCGCATGTTCGCCGATGGCTTCGCGAACGCAGTGATCGACGCGAACTCGCCACAGCTCGTGGCGATCCACGACGCCTGCGTCGCGAATCTCGAGAGCAGCGTGCAGGATCCGATTCTCAGGGAGAAGCTTCGGCCCAACTATCGCGCGGCGTGCAAACGCCTGATCATGTCGGAAGATTTCTACGATGTGATCCAGCGGCCGAATGCGAGGCTCGTCACCGAGGGAATCGATCGGATCGAACAGTCCGGCGTCCGGACGTGCGACGGCGAGCTTCACGAGCTCGACGTCTTGATCCTCGCGACCGGCTTCCGGGTCGACCGCTTCATGAGGCCCATGGAGGTGGTCGGACGGGGCGGCAGCCGGCTCCAGGACGTCTGGCGAAAACGCCCCTCGGCCTACATGGCGATTTCGATCCCCGAGTTCCCCAACCTTTTCATGCTGAACGGGCCCAACGGACCTGTCGGGAACTTCTCGTTGATCGAGGTCGCCGAGCTGCAGTTCGACTACATCATGCAGCTGATCGAGTGGGTCCGATCGCGATCCTGCCGAGAGGTGAGTGCCTCGCACGCCGCGACGGATCGATTCGAGGCCGAGCGCCTGGAGGCGGCGAAGACCACCGTATGGCAGAGCGGCTGCAACAGCTGGTACTTGGACGATCGGGGCGTGCCCGCCGTCTGGCCCTGGACCTTCGACCGGTTCCGAGAAGAGATGGCCGAGCCGAGGCGCCCAGACTTCGAGTTGTGCTGATGGGTGGCCGGCTGGCAGTATGTCGAGACCCATCGAGTGATTGGAGGGCAGGCACGTGCTCCTACTGATTCTTGGCGTCCTCCTGTGGAGCTGCCTCCACCTGGTTCCGAGCGTCGGCAGGCCGATGCGCTCGGCCTGCATCGAACGCATCGGCGAGGGCCCCTACAAGGGCGTCTTCGCATTGTCGATCGTCGGCGCGATCGTGCTGATGGTCCTGGGCTGGCGGTCGACCGCCCCCGTCGGCGTCTATGGCGCGCCCGCGTGGGGGCTCGACTTTGCGAGCGTCGCGATGTTCGTCTCGCTCGTGTTGTTCATGGGCTCGAACGTCCCCACCAACCTCAAGCGCTTCGTTCGCCACCCGCAGCTCGCAGGCGTTGCGATCTGGGGGTTCAGCCATCTGGCCGCGAACGGCGAGCTTCGATCCCTGGTGCTGTTCGGCGGGATCGGCGTCTGGGCGCTGGTCGCGATGGTGACCATCAACCGGCGAGACGGCGCCTGGGAAAGGCCCGAACCGCTCCCGCTCACAGCCGAGCTGAAGCCGCTCGTCGCGGGGATCGTCGCGTACGTGGTGCTCGTCCTCCTTCACCCCTATCTCTCTGGGGTCTCGCCCTTCCCGGGCTGACCCCTTGCGGTGCCCCGCTGCAGCCGCGGTATGCCGCTCGCCGGCCGAGGAACGCGACGAATGACCGAGGCGATCCAGTCTCCCTACGAACGTCTGGGCGGTGACGCCGGGGTCGTTCGCTTGGTGGAGCTCTTCTACGATCGGATGGATACGCTGCCCGAGGCGGCGACGATCCGGGCCCTCCATGCCAGCGATCTGGCCCCGATGGTCGACAAGCTCAGCGTCTTCCTGATCGGGTGGATGGGTGGGCCGGAGAACTACACGAAACGGTTCGGACGCGTCATCATCCCCGCGGCCCACGAACCCTTTCCGATCGGGCCGAGCGAGCGAGACCAGTGGCTCTTGTGCATGAGAAGGGCGCTGGAAGATCTGAAGATCGAGGACGACCTCGCGGAGATGCTGATGGACGGCTTCGGGCGCATGGCGGAGATGTGCCGAACCGACGGGACCGACGGGGCCAGCAGCCGCCGCTAACCAGAGAGGAAGAAATTCGATGGTTCGAGTAGTCAAGCTGGGGATCAAGCGGCCCGCGACCCACGGGCTGCTGCCCGACCCGAAGCCTCGCGACGTGAACTACACGCTGTTCTCCGTCGACGATCATCTAATGGAGCCGCCGCACACATTCGAGGGGCGACTCCCGCGCCACCTGCAGGACCGAGCGCCCCAGGTGGTGGAGACCGAAGAGGGACATCAGGTCTGGCAGTTCGACGGGCAGCCGTACTTCCAGGTGGGCTTCATGTGCGTGGCGGGTCGACCTCGGGAGGATCATCGCGTCGAGCCGGCACGCTACGACGAGGTCCGCCCGGGGTGCTGGCGTATCGACGACCGCATCAAGGACATGGACATCGGCGGCATCTGGGCCTCGGTGAACTTCCCGTCCGGCGTGACGGGGTTCGGAGGGACGCTCTTCTCCGAGACCAAGGATCGGGAGCTGGGGCTCGCCTGCGTCCAGGCCTGGAACGACTGGCTCTACGAGGAGTGGCACTCGCCGCACCCCGATCGAATCGTGCCCCTGGGCATCACCTTGCTCTCGGATCCCGAGAAGGGGGCCGAAGAGATCCGTCGCAATGCAGCGCGCGGCTTCCGTGCGGTCACGCTGCCCGAGCAGCCCCACAAGCTGGGCTATCCGCCCATCTTTCACGAACACTGGGAGCCCATCATACGGGCCTGCGCAGAGACGGAGACCGTCCTCAACCTGCACATCGGTGCGTCCGGCTTCCCGCCCATGCCGCCCGGGGCACCCCTGCTGGAGCTGGGGGCGACGCTCTTCGGGCCGATGGCCATCGAGGCCTGCGCCGAGTGGCTGTGGAGTGGCTACCCGGCCCGCTATCCCGAACTGAAGATCGCCATGTCCGAAGGAGGCATCGGCTGGGTGGCCATGCTGATCGACCGCGTGGACAACATCATGGCGCGCTCGGGCTACGGCAGGGGTTGGCCCGACAAGCAGAACTCACCCAGCGACGTCCTGCGCCGCAACTTCTCGTTCTGCATGATCGATGACCCCTCGACGATCTCGACGCGAGACGTCATCGGTGTGGAGAACATCCTGTTCGAATCCGACTACCCGCACGGGGACGGGACCTGGCCGGATACACAAGAAGTGATGCGAAAGACGCTCGGCCATCTGCCCGTCGAAGAGATCCGGATGATCGCGCACGAGAACGCCGCGCGGCTCTACCGCCACCCGCTCCCCGAGACCTGCATACCCTGAACAGCAGAGAGCCTCCTCGACGTTTCTAGGAAGAGGCGAGAGCGAGTTTTCCTTCCAGCCTCGCGAGCAAGTCTTCGAGCGAATGCTCGTCGTCGGTGACCCCGAACACGTAGCGGTCCGGTCGCACGATGGCGACCGCGTGAGACTCGAAGAGCGAATCGAACTTGCCGTGTTGGAGCTTGAGTTCCGCAAGAGACACGGTGCTGGCACCGATCGACTTCAAGAAGGCGCGACTCGCCGGCGGAACCGCAACGTCACTCGCCGCGCGGCCAACGACGGCGAAACCCGAACCCAAGAGCTCGTCGAGCATCACTTGCTCGCCGTCTGGGGTCTCGACCGTAGGCTGCGCGAACAGGTTTCCGGTCCATCGGCCTTCGCCCACCTGCTCTTCGATCACGACTCCGCCGCGAAGCGGCGGCACGGTGCGACCCTGGCCGTAGCCAGAGCGTTGCAAGTCCTCTGAGGGTCCCTCCGGTGCCTCGCCCGCCTCCGTTGCGGCGAGCACCTCCATCAGCTTGCCAACCGCCACCGCCCACTCCACCAGATCGCGGGCATGACCGTCACGCTCTTGTGCGTAGGTCTCGAGGAGCGACTCGTCCGAACTCCCATCGAGCACGCGCGGGAGCTTCCAAGCCAAATTGATCACGTCGCGGAAGCCGGCGTTCAGCCCCTGGCCAAGGAAGGGGGGCGTCTGATGCGCGGCATCACCGGCGAGGAAGACACGTCCCTCGTGCCATCGTTCAGCGGTCGCCGCGTGGAATTGATAGACGGCGGCGCGACGCAACGTGTAGTGCTCCGCGGGGAGCCAGTCCGCAAGCATCTCCTGGACTCGTTCGGGCTGCACCACCTCTTCGCGCGATTCACCGGGCAGCAGCTTGAATTCCCAGCGGCGGTTGGGATCCTTCCCGCAGATGTAGGTCGTGATGCGTGCGGGATCACAGACCTGCATGCTGAGGATCGGCAGATCCGCCTCGGGCCGGATCGTGACATCGACCACGAGCCAGTCCTGATCGTAGCCAAGACTTTCCCATCCAATGCCGAGGGAATTGCGCACGAAGCTCGCTGCGCCATCACACCCGATCACATAGGAAGCCGACACCTCGCTGGCCACACCGCTCGCGAGATCGGTCGCACCGATCACCACTCGATCTTCATGCTGTTCGAGCGCCGTCACTTCGCAACCCAGCCGAACGTCGGCACGTTCGCTCTCGTCGACCAGTTCGCGAAGAACGCCTTCGAATTCCGGCTGGTCGAAGAATGCGATGTCGCGCCATCCGTTCACGCAGAAAGGAGAAAGCTCCATGCCGAAGTACGGCTTCCGCTTCGAGTCCGTAAAGGCAATTGCGTCCTTTTCTCGTCTGGGTTGGAGCACTGCGTCCACACGCTCCGCTCGTCCGATTCCCTGAAAGGCACGCACCACCTCGCCGTCGAGGCCGACCGCACGCGGGATATCCATCACTTCGGTGGTTCGCTCGAGCACAACAACGCGAAGCCCGGCATCGGCCAATAGAATGGCCGCACCGGCTCCGACCGGGCCGTAGCCGATGACAGCCACGTCGAACTCGGGGGCGCCCGATGCTTTCCGCTGGGACGAAGTCGGTGCATTTGCGTGGGCCATGTCGTTTCTCCTTGGATGAGTGCGTTGGGGTTCGGCGCCCTTCAGCGCTGAACGATTTCGAATTGACCGATCTCCGCGAGATCTTCTGCGGCGATCGCGGCTGCCTCTTCACGGGAGACGCCGAGGAGCCGCAGCGAATCGGCGGCGAAGATGATGTCCGCCTCGCGCGGCAAGTCGCCAAGCAAGCGCCTGCGGAGCAATGCCTCGATCCCGCCGCCCAGCATCGTCAAGGCGACTTCCAGATCGTCACACTGAAAGCGGCCGCTCTCGATTCCGCGCCGGATGTCGCGACGGCCGTATGCGCCGAGGGTGGCGTCGCCGATCGCCATCACTACGCCAGCACGCAAAGAGAACCATCCGAGAATTGGGTCTTCGACACACGCACGCAGCGTGTGTCGTATGCAGACCGAAAGGACGCGGGCTGGATCGTCGCGCATGGGCTCGGTGAGCAGGTCCATGGCACGACCGAGTTCGCCGAGGGTCTCATCGACGACCGCGCGAAGGATCGACCGCCTCGAATCGAAGTGGTTGTAGAAGCTGCCCTTGGCGACATCCGCGGCTTCCGTGATGTCTTGGATCGTGCTCGCCTCCACGCCCTGGGAGGCGAATACTTCGCGCGCCGCGGCGATCAGGGACGCGCGGGTTCGCGCTCGGCGGCGGTCTGTACGAGTGGTCGGATCTGCCTGCACCATGCTGAGTGAATACCTAGTAATGACCAGTAAGTCAAGAATGACTTAGTGGTCATTTACAAGTTTTCCTGCTAGGATTGGGCGCATCGAACATAACTACGCGTTTTTATTGCTGTTCTCACATGAAACGCAAGCCGCAAAGGAGCCCCATCATGTCCGACCAACCTGCACGACCGAGGCTCATCCTCGGTCACAGCACCGTCGCCGTTAAGGATATGGACCGCCTCGTCGCGTTCTATGTCGATGTCCTCGGCTTTCATGTCACGAATCGAGGTCCCGCTGGAGAGAACGCTGAAATTGTCTTCCTCAGCCAGGACCCCGCCGCTCATCACCAGCTTGCGCTCGCCTCGGGGGTTCCCGTCAGGAAGCGAGAGTTCAATCTGCTCGACCATCTGGCGTTTCGCACGGGGAGCCTCGACGACCTTCGGCGATTTCGCGCGGCCCTGCTCAAAGCCGGCATCGAAGGGATCAACCCGGTCACGCACGGAAATGCCTGGTCGCTCTACTTCGACGATCCGGAAGGCAACGGAATCGAGATCTATGTCGATTCGCCCTTTCACGTCGCGCAGCCTCAGGTTTTGGGCTTCGACCTCGACCAGAGCGATGAAGAGATCGCACAGTTCACTCGCGACACGTTTGGGGACAAGGCAGAGTTTCGGCCCATGGCACAGTGGCAGGAGGAGTTCACGAAGCGCCTCGATCAGTCTGGGTAGCGCCCCCGGGCTGTGGCCGACGAGCCCCGATGCGCTCTGACCTGGGGCTGTGGAGGCCCAGTGACCCTCACCCCGGTCGACCAGAAAGCCCCAGAAATACCAATGGTGGGACCCCATGCCCCACGCCGGCAGCGTGCGGCACCGAGCCGTGTAAAAGCTCCGTAAGGAAGCGGAGGGTGGACCCCGCTCGATCGTTGGAGTCGGTATCAATCTGGCATGAATAGCCCCGACGCGCCCGACGCTAGCCAGAACCTCGACCAGGATTGGAAGAAGATCACCGCCCGCTACGCCAAGGCCAGCTGGCCGAAGGCCCTTTGGCAGCTCGCCAATACGGTGATCCCCTTCATTGCACTCTGGATCGCCGCCTGGAAGCTCTCGGAGATCTCCTGGTGGCTGGTGCCGCCGGCATCGCTCCTGGCATCGGGCTTCCTGCTGCGAATGTTCATCATCCAGCACGACGCGGGGCATTGCTCGTTTTCGCCTTCGCAGAACCTCAACAACTGGGTGGGCCGGGTGACCGGGATCTTCACCCTCACGCCCTACGCGTATTGGCGCCGCACGCACGGCATCCACCACGCCACCAACGGCGACCTCGACAACCGCATCGCGGGCGACATCCCGACCATCACCTTGGACGAGTACCTGGAGCGCAGCGGTTGGGGACGCTTCCGGTATCGGTTGCTCCGATTTCCGCTGGTCTTCTTCACGGTCGGCCCGGCCTACCAGTTCCTGATCAAGCACCGATTTCCCTTGGAAGGCCTGCCGGAGCCCCGTTGGCCCTTCCTGCGAAGCGCGCTCTGCACGGACGTCGCGATGGTCGCCGTGCTGTTCGCCATCGACCCGATCGTCGGCTGGCAGAAGGCCATCCTCGTCCACATGGCGATCGCGTTGCCTGCCATGACGGCTGGCGTCTGGTTCTTCTTCGTTCAGCACAACTTCGAAACGACCTACTGGCGGCGTCACGACCAGTGGGATTTCTTGAGCGCTGCATTGGAGGGCAGCTCCTTCTACCAGATCCCGAAGCTGCTCAACTGGCTGACGGGCGACATTGCCGTCCACCACGTCCACCACCTGAATGGCCGCATCCCGAACTACCGGCTTCGCGAGGTGGTTGCCGATCACCCCGCGTTGAACAACGTCACCCGCATGGAGATCTGGCCGAGCTTCCGCTGCGCGCTCCTACACCTCTGGGACGAGGAGACGCAGCGCATGGTAGGCTTCGCCACTGCGCACGAGCGGGAGCGGGACCACGCCTGGACACCGATCCGCCCAGCCACTTCCTGAGCCCGCCCGGAGCGCCACCTCGAGGAGGCAGAGCGATGGCGGACGCCGCGGGTGACCGGTTCACGCACTATGTAATCACGCTGACGCGGAACCCCGATCGCGAGGCGGACGACGACCTCATCCGAGAACACGTCGCCTTCCTGCGAGAGTTGGATCGCAAGGGCCAGCTCGTATCCGCCGGCCCGTTCGCGGATGGCGCCGGGGGCATGATCATCATCGAAGCCGAGTCGCTGCCCGAGGCTGAACGAATCGCCGCAGCCGATCCGTTCGTGACGTCTGACTACGAGCGCTGCACGGTTCGCACCTGGCTGCTCTCCTGCGAAGACAATGACCACATGGGGATGGGTTAGCAGGACACGTCGGATCGGGCCGTTGGCTGGCAGAGCACCCGACGACGACCTGCCGATGTGCCTCGCAGAGAGAGGCGGAGCCGTTCTTTCGGCGATGAAGAAGGATGGATCGAGATGGCAGACGAGCCGGCCGCGGTCGTACAGCGCTACTTCGACCGGATGCGCAGCCGCGACCCGAGCGTCGTCGATCTGTTCCACGACGACGCGTCGCTGATCGGCCTGGGCAGCGTGCGATCGGGAAAGGACGCCATCCGCGAGTTCTACGAGGGCTCGATCCGGGGAGCCAGCCCCACGCCCACGCTGATCGGAGAGATCCTCGCAGCCGGGGATCGCGTGGCCGCGGAAGTCACGATCGAGCTCTCGAACGGCGCGCTGATCCACGCCGTGGACATCTTCGTCGTCGAGCAGGGCCGGATCCGAACCCTCACGTACTTCCTCGCCGATCACTAGCCCGCCGCCGGCCGCGGGTTACCACCGCTGGCCTGGAGTGACGCTTTGGGCCGCAGGTCGACGCCTCCTCTCCCCACTTCACCGGGCATCTACGTCATCCTTCTCGAGGCTTCGGCCGGGCGACGGATCCGCGTTGGAGCGCTAGGGACGCTCGCGATCGAACCCGGCTTCTACGGCTACGTAGGCAGCGCGCACGGGCCCGGCGGCCTCGCCGCCCGGGTCAGGCACCATCGTCGGCGAACCCGGCTGCCCCATTGGCACATCGACTACCTGCGCCGTCATACCGCCTTCCGCGAGGCCTGGATCGCGGAGGGAGACCGCGATTGGGAGCATCGCTGGGCAGCCGCCCTGGCCGACGATCCCTCGGCCAGCATCCCGCTGGCGCGCTTCGGCGCGACGGACTGCACCTGCCGCTCGCACCTGTTCCGGTTCGATGCGCGACCTCACCTTTCGAACTTCATGCAGAAGCTCGGTGCCCGAGCAGCTCGGGTCGGTCCCGAGCCGCCGCCTACGGCCTGAGCTCCCCCAGTGACTTGTCATGAACCGGACTTCGGCATGAGGACGCTGGGGGGCGGGGGTTCGCACCCTGGGCGCGAAGCGACCAGGGACGCCGGGCGGCGAAGCCGCACGAGCAATCCCTCCCGGCGTGCCAGCCTCTCTCCCCAGTTCTCGATGACCGGGCCGGGTCCACCTAGCGGTCGAGCGCCTAACGCGGCCTGGGCGGCCGGATCATCTTGCGCCTTCCGAGCGCGAGGTCTCGCAATCGCCCTGCGGTCTGCTCGGGAGCTCGCCAGCGTCGGCGGGGCCATGCCACGACCCGTCGCGTGACGCTGGTGAAGCGAAAGCTCGCCAACTCACTGCGTGGCGAGAATCTTCGCGACGGAACCAAGGAGCGCTGCTACGAGCGGATCCTCGCCAAGCATCGGAACGTTGAGTTCTACGAGGCGGCCATGGCCCGGGAGCGGCGCACCACGCTCCGACGCGGACGGCCGAAGTCTCGTTTGAAGTTCGCCCGCGCTGCCGTCGAGTGGTTGCGTCGATCGGCCCCGCGCCCCATCGAGCGGCGGGCCAACCTCGAGGCCTGGCTGCGCCAGAATGACCCGGCCTCCTCCGACTTCCTCGGCGTCGAACGCCGCCGCGCGGCAGGAACGCGATTCGGCCACCGCCAACGCACTTGCACGTGTGTTCGAAAGAACGCCAGGCAGCTAGGGCGTCTGCGGGTCTCGCGTGAAGGGCGCCACGAGGAAGATGCCAAGCGGCAGGAACGCCAGGACGTGGAGTACCGGCTCGTAGGAGCCGAAGGCCGACTTCCCGGCCGCGAGCATCGCCGGGCCGAGGGCGCTCGCGATCACCAACACCATCATCATCACGCCCTGGATGGCGCCGAGGTGGGCGCGGCCGAAGAAGTTCGGCAGCGCGGCGACCGTCAGCGGCCCGTAGAAGCCCGACGAGAAGCCCCAGCCCGCCAGGCAGACGAGCTTCAGGAACGGGTCGCCGAGGTGCGGCGCGAAACCGAACATCAGCGTCTGCCCGACCATCATCCCCATGATCAGGAAGCGCATCGGGAAGCGGTCGACGGCAAGGCCCAGGAGGATGCCGGTGGGGACGCTGATCAAGGTCACGGGCAGGAACAGGCCGAGGGCCTCCGCCTTCGTGAGCCCCGACTCCGCACCTAGGTCGACGATGTGGAGCGCCATGCCCGTGCCGACCATCGCGTGGTTCGCGATGCCGAGGGTCACAACCCAGAACGCGGCGGTGCGCAGGGCTTCGCCGCGTGTGAAGTCACGCGCGGCGGGAGGAGGCTCGACGCCCGGCTCGGGAGCGGGGCCGGGGCCGCCGTCGATCTCGAGGCCGCACTCTTCGGGGTTCTCCCGAAAGAAGAGCCAACCGAAGCTCGCCATGCCGACGCCGACCACCGCCGCCATCTCGAGCCACGCTCCGCGCCAGCCCGAGCTCGCGACCCAGCCCGCGAGCAGGATCGGCGAGCTCGCAAAGGCAATGCTCGAGAAGGGCGCCGCCACCGAGGAGACGAAGCCCCGTCGCCGTTCGAACCAACGGCCGAGCATCGTCCGGGACACGAGAGTCAGTACGCCCTGACCGGTGAAGCGCAGCCCGAGGAAGCCGAGCGTCAGCAACCCGAAGGTCGCGGGCATCGCAGGCACGCCGGCGCCAGCCACCCAAGCGGCGGCGCGGTCGACCTGGCTCAAGTAGGTGAGCACCAGGCCCAGACCGATCGACGCGAACACCACACCGCGACGGGTCCCGATGCGATCGATCGTTGCGCCGGCGTAGGGAAGCAGCAGCCCGCTCGTGAGCGTGCCGACCAGGTAGGCGTTGCTGAACTCGACCCGGGACAGGCCCGTGGCCTCGAGCAGGGACTCGGTGAAGACCGAGACGCCGATGGTCTGGCCCGGCGCGCTCATCACGATCCCCACCGTCGACGCCGCGAGCACGACCCAGCCGTAGTAGAACGGGAGCGCGGCCGGTCGGAAGGGGAAGTCGGGCCGCATGCGAGCCAGTGTACTTCCCGCACGACATCGGGACACAGTGCCTAGACCCGAATTCGGGCCGGCCCTAGACGAGGTTCAGCGGAAGCCGCTTGATGCCGCTGATGAAGTTCGACTCCTGCCGCTCGGGCGGCCCGGCGAGGCTCGGGCTCGGGTAGCGCCGGAGGAACTCCTCGAGCGTGACACGCATCTCGAGCCGCGCGATGTGGCTCCCCATGCAGAAGTGGGTTCCGATGCCGAACGCAAGGTGGGAGTTCGGCTTGCGGGTGATGTCGAAGACCTCGGGGTTTTCGAAGACCTCCGGGTCGCGATTCGCGGCGCCGTAGTACACGACGACCTTGTCGCCCTTGCGAATCTCGCGCTCGCCGACCTTCGTGTCACGGGTCGCGGTCCGGCGGAACTGCATGACGGGCGAGACCCAGCGGAGCATCTCCTCGATGGCCTGGGGCAGGAGCGCGGGGTCGCGCCGCAGCCGTTCGAACTGGTCGGGGTTCTCGCACAGGGCCTGGATGCCGCCCGAGAGCGCGTTCCGAGTGGTCTCGTTGCCCGCGATGACGAGCAGGAAGAAGTTCACCTGGATCATCAGGCGGCTGAGCGGCTTGCCCTCGAACTCGCCGTTCACGAGCTGGGAGAAGACGTCGGGAAGGGGCCGCTTCCGGCGCTCCCACTCGAGCAGCGTCGATTGCAGGAAGATCTGTAGCAGCGCGAACCGCGCGCGGAACAGGTTGAAGAACCCCGGCTCGCCGAAGCGCATGGTGGTGTTCGTCCAGCGGTAGAACCGGTCGGTGTACTCGTCCGGGACGCCCAGGAAGTTCGTGAGCACACGCAGCGAGATCGGCGCGGAGACCGCGCTCACGAAATCGCACTCCGATCGTCCTTCCAGCCGGTCGAGGGTTTCGCACACGACTTTGCGCATGTGTTCTTCGGTCTGGCGGACCAGCGCGGGCTTGAACTGCACGTTCATCAAGTTGCGCAGCTCGGTGTGGCGGGGCGGATCCATCTGGATCAGCTGATCCCCGGCCATGCCACGCTCGCGGGGGCGGAGGTCGTTCAGGCTCGACGTGCCCAGTGCAGTGGAGAAGATCTCCGGGTGTTTCGAAACGAACGCCACGTCCTCGTAGCGTGTGAGCGCCCAGTAGCCGGGGCCGGGGAGGAAGACCGGGAGCGGGCACTCCTCCTGCCAGTGGACCGGATCGTGCTCGCGGAGGACCCGGAAGTATTGGTTCGGAACGCCCGCGAGGAAGGTCTTGGGGTCGGAGATGTCGATGTCGCCAGGGCGCAGGCCGTTGCCGGGCCTGGGCGATCGGGTTCCGGACGGGCCGGCGGGGTTCGAGGGGTGGGCTGCGGTCATCGGGAGGTTCCTCGCACGCTCAGCGATCGGAGTCGATCCAGGCGACCGGTTCCTTGAGGTCGTCGGGAGCCAACCGCTCCCACTGGCGGGCCCCAGCAGCGAGGGACTTGTCCATGATCGACCGCGCCTCGTCCGCCTCGCCGTCGGCGATCTTGCGAACCACCTTCTCGTAGTTACGGAGTGCGGTACGCCGCTGCTTCTCGTCCCAGAGGGCGCCGGCCTCCCCCGACATCCGGTGGAGCGCATCGACCAGGAGCGCGAGGACCCGGTTGCCCGACGCCGTGGCGAGCAGGCTCATGAAGCGCCGGGCCTCGTCGCGAAAACTGTCCGGGTCGTGAACACCTGCGTTCATGCGCGAGAGGCTCTCCTGCAGCGTGGTGACATCTTCGCGAGTGGCGTTCTCCGCGGCCTGGGCGGCCAACACGGGGTAGATCGAGCGGCGGGCATCGACGACCGAGCGGAAGGAGGCGTCGACGAACTGGAGGTGGAGGGAGAGCACGCTCGCGAGATGGTCTGCGCCCGGCACGCTCACGACCGGGCCGCCGCCCGGGCCGGCCTTGATGCGCAACGCGCCCTGGAGTTCGAGGAATCGGAGCGCCTCGCGGACGGTGGCGCGGGAGACGCCAAACTCGTCGACCATCCGGTGCTCGGAGACGAGCTGGGTTCCCGGCCGCAGCCGACCCCGTCGGATCTCACTCACGATCTTGCGTGCGATCCGGACGGCGGCGCGTTCCGGGGTCCGCTTTCCACTCATCGGTCGATGCCTCCGGGGTCGGTGCGTTGACGCCCGTCTAACTAGTATCATAGTATTGCCGCTCAGGGGATGCCCCTTGGCTCGGAGACCCACATGTCGATCGCACTCAGCGAGGAGCACCAGGAGCTGTCTCGCATGGCCCGCTCCTTTCTCGCAGACCACGAGGCCCGGGCGGAATCCCGCGCGCTCCTGGAGGAGCCGGCCGATCGGCTTCCGGGTTTCTGGAAGGAGATGGCCGAGCTGGGCTGGCTGGGGCTCCACATCGGGGAGGCCCACGGGGGCCAGGGCTTCGGGCTCCCTGAACTCTCGATCATCCTCGAAGCCCTGGGCTTCGCCGCGGCGCCCGGCCCCTTCCTGCCGACGACCCTCGCCTCGGCGCTGCTCGCCGAGTGCGGTGGTGACGCCGCGCGCGGTGAGTTCCTGCCCGGGCTCGCGGACGGCTCGCGCGTCGGCGCCGTCGGGCTCGGCGGCGACCTCACCTTCGGTTCGGACGGACGCCTGACGGGTTCGGCCGGGCTCGTGCTCGGCGCCGAAGTGGCAGGGCTCCTCGTTGTCCGCGTCGGCGACGACGTCGCGCTCCTCGAGGCGGATCAGCCGGGTATCACGATCGAAGCCCAGAAGAACATCGACCCCAGCCGCCGACTCGCCCGGGTGGAATGCGACGGGGTCGAGGTTGCCTCGGACCACCGGCTGCCCGGTGCGCAGAAGGCATTCGAACGCCTGGCCCGGACGCTCAGTGCTGCCGAGGCGGCGGGCGGCGCGCGCGCGTGCACCGAGATGGCGACCGAGTACGCCAAGGAGCGGAAGCAGTTCGGTCGACCGATCGGAACCTTCGGCCCGGTGAAACACCACTGCGCCAACATGCTGGCGGCCACCGAGCAGGCCACTGCCGGGGCCTGGGGCGCCGCGCGCAGCGACCTCGAAGATGCCCAGGCCGAGCTGGCCGCGGCCACGGCCTGCAGCCTCGCGCTCCCGGCCTTCGCGTTCTGCGCGAAACAGAACATCCAGGTGCACGGCGGCATCGGCTACACCTGGGAGCACGACGGCCATCTCTACCTTCGCCGTGCGATCGCGGCGGAGGCCTTCTTCGGCCCGGTCGCTCGCGCCCAGGAAGACGTGGCCCGGCTCATGGGCGCGGGCACGCGCACCAAGGACACGATCGAGCTGCCCGCCGAGGCCGACGCCTTCCGCGACGAGGTACGCGCGTTCGTCGAGCGCTACCGGGCCCTCCCCAAGGAAGAGCAGCGCCAGGCTCTGTGCAACAGCGGCTACCTCGTCCCGCACTGGCCGCGACCTTGGGGGCGGGATGCCGGAGCCGTCGAGCAGCTCGTGATCGAAGAGGCGTTCGCGGGCGTGCGCCGCCCCGACCTCGGGATCAGCGCCTGGAACGCCCTCACCATCGCCCAGCACGGCAGCCCGGAGCAGCTGGAGCGCTTCGTGCGTCCGAGCCTCGAGGGCGCCATCGATTTCTGTCAGCTCTTCAGCGAACCCAACGCGGGCTCCGACGCGGCGGCGGTGCAGACCCGCGGCGTGAAGGTGGACGGCGGCTGGCGCGTCTCGGGCCAGAAGGTCTGGACGAGCAACGCGCACCTCTGCAGCCACGGCTTCGCGACGGTTCGCACCAACCCCGACGCGGCGAAGCACCAGGGGATCACCATGATGGTGATCGACCTTCATGCCGAAGGCGTGGACGTGCGCCCCCTGCGCCAGATCACCGGGCATTCTCATTTCAACGAGGTGTTCTTCGACGAGGTCTTCGTCCCCGACGCGGACGTGGTCGGGCCCGTCGATCAAGGGTGGACGGTGGCGCGAAGCACGCTCGGCAACGAACGCGTTTCGATCGGTGGCGGGGCCGACGGCAGCATGGTGGGTGGCCCCGACCTGCTGGCGCTGCTCGAGAAGTTCGCCCCCGGCGATCGAGGGCTCGCGCGCGAGGTGGGCGGCGAGCTCGCCGAGACCGAGTCGGTGACCCTCATGAACCTGCGCGGCGTGATCCGGGCGGTGGAGGGCTCGGAGCCGGGCGCGGAAGCCAACGTCACGAAGTTGCTGGGCTCGGAGATCGTTCAGCGCAAGGGCGCCCTGATGGCGCGGCTCGCCGGACCCGGGGCTGCGGTGAGAGAGGGCGAGGAGAAGCGTGTGGGCACGTGGCTGATGGCGACGCTCGGCGCGACCATCGGCGGCGGCACCTCCGAGATCATCCGCAACCAGATCGCCGAACGTCTGCTCGACCTGCCGCGCGACCCGCTGATCCAGTAGGCCCTCGCTGCATCGACGACGGCGGTGGCGGCCGCTCGGTCAATCCTCGCGCGTTGCCCGAACGAACTCGCTGCGTCCCTCGGGCTCGCCCACCCTCGCGAAGCCATCCCCGAAGGGTTCGTCCCGCTTCCGCAAGGTCTCCTTGAGGCCATCCGCCCGGACGCCCTTCACGTAGTCGCGGACCGCCTGGGCGCGATGCGCGCGCGCGTCGCCCTCGCCGGCAAGGCGCTGGAGAGTCTGGGCACCCATCAGCTCGAGGGCGAGGTTGGTGATGCGTTTGTTGGCAGCGAGCAGGTCGGGATCGATCAGGCTGAAGCGGTCGGCCAGGCCCTCGACCTCATCTTCGAGCACCTCCGCGGGCACGGCCTTCATGACGAGGCCGATCTTCTCGGCGTCCGCACCGGTAACGGAGTCGCCTGTGAGCTGGAGCCGCTTCGCCCACTGGGGCCCACAGTGATACATCCAGAGATTGTTGGGCAGCGCGCCCATGGAACGCGCCGCGGGGAAGCCGATGCGCGCGTCTTCCGCCGCGATCACGATGTCGCAGGCCATGGCGAGGTCGGTTCCGCCCGCGAGGCAATTCCCGTGGACCTGTGCGATGGAGGGCTTGTGCATCTCCCACAGTGCGCGAACGCGGCGGTTGCTCTGTTCGATCAGCCAGATGTCGTCATCGTGGCTGCGGCCCGTGCGATGCCCTTCCTGCTTCTTCCCGCCGAGCGTCGTGAGGTCGTAGCCCGAGCAGAAGGAAGGGCCCTCGCCTCGCAGCACCACGCAGTGGACAGCGGTGGTGTCGTCGGCCTCCCAGAGTGCATGTTCGAGCTCTTCGAGAAGACGCGGCGTCATCGCGTTGTGCGTCTTCGGGCGCGCCAGGGTGATGCGTGCGCGGCCGTCCTCGACCTCGTAGTGGATCTGTTCGTATTCCATGGGAGTGTCCTCTAGCGCCCGGTGAACTCAGGCTTCCGTTTCTCGAAGATTGCCTTGACCGCTTCGCGTCCGTCCTCGCTCTTGAGTGCGTGCCGGGCGAGCTCGAGCTCGTCGCGCAGATGGCCCTCGAGATCCGCAAGCAGGCCGGCCCGCGTCACCAGGCGCTTGGTCTGGCGCGACGCGAGTGGGGCGACCTCTGCGATCTTCTGGCAGTAGGCAACGAAGGCATCTTCGAATCCCTCTTCGGCCACCACTTCGCCCACCAGCCCGAGAGCGAGCGCCTCGTCGGCGCCGTGCATCCGCGGCTCGAGCAGGAAGCGCATCGCCCGCTCGCGCCCGATGGCCTGGGGCAGGGTCCAGGTGAGCCCGCAGTCGGGGGACGTCCCGGCGCGCGCGTAACCCGGGTGGACGCGGGCCTTCGCGCTGGCGATGCGCATGTCGGCGCAGAGCGCGAGGGAGAGGCCAGCGCCGATCGCGATGCCGTCGATTCCCGCGACCACCGGCTTCTCACAGTGGACGAGAATGCCCGTCACCATTCGGACGGCCTGCTCCGCGGTGTCCGAGCGGGGCGAAGACTTGTCGCTCGAGCGTCGGGGAGCCAGGTCCGCGCCGGAGCAGAAGGCCCCCCCGGCACCGGTGAGGCCGACCACGCGCACGGCGTCGTCCGACGCGGCCGAGGCGAAGCCCTCGATGATGGCCTCGACGAGGTCATCCGAGAGCGCGTTCTTCTTGGCGGGTCGGTTCAGCGTCAGGATCCGGACGTGCCCCCTCGTTTCTTCCAGCAGAACCGGTTCGGTGACTTCGGTCATGCTTCCCTCCGGTCGCGGCTTCCCGCGAGTTCGGCCATCAGCTCCATGCCCTCGGGCTGAAGGCTCGCGAGGGTCAGGCCGGTGGCGCCGGAACTCTCCCATTCCTTGTATCGCTCGCGGATGCGCTGGGCCGGCCCGACCAGGGCGGACTCGTCACAGTACTCGTCGGGTACGGCATCGATCGCCTCGCGCTTGCGGCCCGCCAGGTAGAGCTCCTGGATCTTGGCCGCGGCCTCCGGGAAGCCGCGACGCACCATCATGTCGTTGTGGAAGTTCTTGTCCCGGTGCCCCATGCCGCCGACATAGAGAGCGACGCCCGGCTTCATGCGGGCGATCGCCCCAGCCACGTCGTCGGTGACGCGGACCGAGATCATGGGCTGGATCTCGAAATCGGCCAGGCTCTTCCCACCGCCCGCGCGGCGGAAGCCCTCCTCCAGCCACGGCGTATAGAGGTCCATCATGCCCGGGACGAAGGCCAACGGGAACCAACCATCGGCGACTTCCGCGGTGAGCCGCACGTTGCTCTCGCTGCCCGTGCCGAGCCAGATCGGGATCTTCGGGTTCATGTGAAGGATGGACTTCAGGGGCTTGCCGACGCCCAGGGCGCCTTCGCCCTGGTAGGGGAGCGAGATCTCCTTGCCCTCGTGGGCAACCGGCTCTTCGCGCTCGAAGATCTTGCGCATGATCGTGACGTAGTCGCGGATCCGCCAATAGGGCTTGCCCCAGGGTTGGCCGTACCAACCTTCGACGATCTGGGGCCCGCTCACGCCGAGCCCGGCGATGAAGCGATCGCCCCCGGCGAGGGCGTCGATGGTGGCGGCCTGCATGGCAGCCATGGCCGGGGTCCGGCCGGCGAGTTGCATGATCGACGTGCCGAGGCGGATTCGTTTCGTCACCGCCGCCAGGTAGGCGAGGGGCGAGGTCGCGTCGGAGCCGTAGGCCTCGGCCGTCCACACCGAGTCGAAGCCGAGCTCTTCCGCACGCTGCACCAACTCGACGGGGAGGGTCATCTCCGCGCCGGAGTATCCGAGCATCAGCCCGAGCTTCATCCTTCGTCCTTCCCCGGCCAATCCGGCAGGTCGGTGCTGGCACTGAGCTTCCACTCGGGCGGGCGCCGTTCGAGAAAGGAGCGGACGCCCTCGGCGGCATCGGGCTGCTTCCCGATCCAGGCGAGCAGCGGCCCCTCCTTGGCCATGGTCTCGGCCGGCGTCTCGGTGACGCTTTCCCAGAGGAGCCGCTTCGCGATGGCGACCGATGCCGGCGCGGCATTCGCCGCGACGTCCGCCGCCCACTCCTGCGCGCGGGGCAGGACCTCCTCGGCGGGGAGGGCCTCGGACGCGACGCCCAGGGCTGCTGCCTCTTCGCCGCGGAAGGTCCGCCCGGAGAGCAGCAGGTCTGCGGCCCGAGAGAACCCGATGACGCGCGGCAGAATCGCGTGGGAGCCCAGCTCCGGGATGATGCCGCGGCGCACGAAGGCGAACGCGAGCTTTGCCTCACGGGCCACGATGCGGAGATCGCACTGCATCGCGAGGGTGAGCCCCACGCCGACGGCGTGGCCGTTGATCGCCGCGACAACGGGCTTTCGCACCTGCCATGCCTGGAGGCGACGCGCCCGGGCGCCGGACCGGGCGCCGCTTCTTCCGCCCTCCACGTCATCGAACGTCTTCCCGCCACCGCCCAGGTCTGCGCCTGCGCAGAAGGCCTTGCCGGCGCCGGTGAGGATGACTGCGCGGACCGCGTCGTCCTCGTCGCAGCGTGCGTAGGCGCGCTCCAGCTCCGCCCCAAGTGGGAAGGTGAAGGCGTTCATCCGATCCGGGCGGTTGAGGGTGATGGTCGCTACGCCGTCTTCGACCGCGAAGATGATGTGCTTGTAGGAACCGTCGTCAGACACGAGATCTCCCTGCTCGATCAGCTTCGCCTCAGAGTCGGAGCGCAGCATACGCTCAAGACGGCGCCACCACGACGGCCGTCCCGACGACCGTCACCTGGTTCCGCTGATTCGTGCCCTTCAGCTTCAGCTCGACGCAGCGTCGCCCCACGTCGTCGATGTACTTGTCGCTGACGGCACCCGTACACCAGGTCGCATCGCCGATGATGTTCAGCTTCAGCAGCTTTCCTTCGAACTTCCATAGATGTGCGTTGTCGCCCATCCAGTCCGTCACTCCGTGCATCAGCCACGCGAATCGCTGGCCGCCGAAGTCATAGGCGTCCGGGAAGCCACACTCCCTCGCCCAGTCGCCATCCCAGTGCGCGCGTTCGGGGAACTCCGGGATCCGCATGTAACGATCGGGCGCGTTGGCGCGCGGATGATCGCGGATGTAGCGATGGATGAGCTCCGAAGCCATGATGAAGGGCCCACCCCAGCCCGTCACGAAGGCGACGGTCTCGGTGACACTCAAAGGGCCCTTCACGACCGTCCCGATCTCCTCGCCAACGCGCACGTCGTCCCAGACGAGGTCGTCCGCACCGCGGCGATGCTCCCGTTCGACGTCAGCCGTGAGCCGCGCCAGATCGTCATCGCTCCACACCTGCCGTTCGATCGGCGCGTGTTTACTCCCCTTCGAAGCCGCGAGATTTCGTCCGTAGTGGATATACGCGACATCGTAGGTCGCGAGCGTCTTGCCCTGATCGTCGCGAAAGGTGTACCGCGTGACGACCTCGACGGATCGACCGCCGCCGAACCGACTCGGGCGAACATTGGCCTCCGTCGTCCGCTTCGTCGTTTGGATCGGAGTATTGCGAAGCGTCGGGCTGGGCCACTCCCATCGGTCCCACGCCCACACGGCGTGGAGCCCGGGCAGCCCCTCTCCGCGCGAAGGCTCGCTCCGAAAATGGTTCGGGCCCTGGTTGCAGCTGTAGAAGAAAGAGGGTGGCGCGAGGTTCGCCCCGTGCTGGGTCTTCGCGGCGTAATCGGGCTCGCTCCAGAGAGGGTTGTCGTCGCCGATCCCCCAGGCCCAATGTCGGATGGGGTCGAGGCCTGCCTCGCAGTGCCATTGCCGCTTGAGCGGAACCTCGACGGAGCTCTCGACGCTCGCCACGAGCTTCTCGATCGCCTCGTCCGTGAGCGTCGTCTCCGTATTGAGTTCGACTGTGGAGTTCGGGGACATCGTCGGCACTCTCCTCCTGGATGGCTCGCGTCGACCTATGCGGTGCGGCGCACCCGATAGCGAAGCGGCAACTTCTTCAGACCCACGACGAAGCTCGACTTGATCTGCTCGGGCTCTCCAACGAGCTCGAGTGAGTCGATCCGGCTGACGAGCTCGTGCAGTAGCGCGCGTTGCGACGCGCGTGCCAGATGGGAGCCGAGGCAGAAGTGCTCGCCGATCCCGAACCCGAGGTGTGGATTCGGCTTGCGGTCGATGCGGAAGCTGAACGGGTCTTCGAAGATCGCCTCGTCGCGATTTGCGGAGCCGTAGAAGAGCACGAGGTTGTCGCCCTTGCGAAGCTTCTGGCCCTGGAACTCGAGATCCTCCGCCACCACCCGCTTCATGTAGTTGACCGGCGAGGTCCAACGCACGATCTCTTCGACGGCGTCGGGGACCAGCTCCGGATTGCGCTTGAGCTTCTCGAACTCGCCGGGGTTCCGCGCCAGCGCGCAGATTCCGCCGGCCAGCGCGTTCTTCGTGGTGTCGTGTCCGGCCGAGAAGGTGATCAGGTAGTAGCCGAGGGTCTCCATCAGGCCCATCGGCTCGCCATTCACCTGGCCGTTGGCGAGCAGGCTCGCCAGGTCCTCCCGCGGGTTTGCGCGCCGATCCTGGATGATCCCGCTGAACAACTGGAAGAACTCCTTCCCGAGCTCCTCGACCGCCTTGAGCCGGTCGTCGCCCTCGCGCTGAAGATCCTGATCGTCTGCGCCGAAGAGTTCGTTGGTAAGCCGGAGGATCTGGGGCTCCAGCTCCCGGGGCACACCGAGGATCGTCGAGAGGACGCGAAGCGGATGCGCGGCGGCGACCTCGGTGGCGAACTCGCACTCGCCGTCACCCCCGCTCGCCTTCTCGACCAGCTCGTCCACCAGATTGCGCGCGCTGTCCCGGACCACCGGTTCGAAACGCTTGGCGCCTCGTGGCGTGAACGCAGGGACGGCGACCTTGCGGAACTCGCGATGCTCGGGTGGATCCATCCCGATGATCACGCGCATCGCGGCGACACCTTGGTTGCTTTCCAGGATGATCTTCTGCTCGGTGCTCTCCAGGACGATGCCGAAACGGTTCAGGAAGAGGTCGGGCTGCTTGGATATCTCGCAGATGTGCGCGTGGCGCACGACGGGATAGAAGGAGTCGAAGCCGGGGGGCTCACAGAAGTGCAGTCGATCCAGTCGGCGCAGCTCGCTCCATTGATCATGTGGGATGCCACGCTCGCCGTAGGCCTGCGGCGAGATGAGATCGAACCCGTTGATGTCGGTCATCGGTCTTCTCCCAGGTGGCCGGGGCCCTCAGAGAGGTCGCGGCTCGTTCAGCGCCGCCACCTTCTCCAAGACGAGCCCGGTCTCATCACTCGTCCGGCTCGATCCACGCACTCCGAAGACCTCGTCGCGAGCCCTTGCTCGTGTCGGTAATTAGTATCATAGTTAGATCGAACCGGTCAAGCGAATGCCCTGGATGACGCACCCATTCGGAGGGACTCGACATGGATCAGGAAGCCTGGATCATCGACGCGGTGCGCTCTCCCCGCGGCAAGGGAAAGAAGACCGGGGCGCTTCACGAAGTACACCCCCAGCGCGTGCTCGCACAGGTGTTGAATGCACTCCGGGAACGGAACGGCTTCGACACTGCCGATGTCGACGACGTGGTCATGGGCAACGCCAACGGTAGCGGCGACCATGCCCTGGACATCGCGCGCCTGGCTGCGCTCGACGCAGGCTGGTCCCTCGATGCGCCCGGCGTGACTCTCAATCGTTACTGTGGCTCGGGCCAGCAGGCGGTCAACTTCGCTGCCATGGGGGTGCGCGCCGGATTCCAGAATCTCGTGGTTGCCGGCGGCGTGGAGTCGATGTCGCGTCCCGCACCCCTGCACGTCGATGGATTCACCGCCAACAACGACCACTTGAAAGAACAGTACGCGCTGGTCCCCCAAGGCATCTCCGCCGACTTGATCGCGAGCGTCGAAGGCTTCACTCGCGAAGAGTGCGATCAACTGGGAGTCACCAGCCAGGAGCGAGCCGACGCGGCCATCCGCGACGGCCGCTTCGATCAGGCGCTGGTTCCGATCCATCGCGATGACGGCAGCCTGGCCCTCGATCACGAGGAGTTCCCGCGACCGGGGACGACCCTGGAGGATCTGGCAGGTCTCCAGCCCAGCTTCGCCGCCATGGGGGCGCACAAGTCGGAAGGTGCGGCCCTGAGCATCGACGAAACCGCCCTGCTTGCGTATCCCCAGCTCGAGAAGATCGAGCACGTCCACCACGGCGGGAATTCCTCCGGCGTGGTCGACGGCGCGTCGGCGGTGCTGGTCGCCTCGCCGGAGTATGCCAAGGCACACGACATGAGGCCCCGCGCCCGGATCGTGATGACCGCCGTCGCGGGAACCGAGCCCGTGATCATGCTGACGGCGCCCGCTCCGGCCAGCCAACGCTGCGTGGAGAAGGCGGGCATGACCCTCGACGACATCGACCTCTTCGAGATCAACGAAGCCTTCGCGGCGGTGGTGCTGAAATTCCTGCGGGAAACGGGCGTCGACCGGGACAAGGTGAACGTGAACGGCGGCGCCATGGCACTCGGTCATCCCATCGGCGCCACCGGCGGGATGCTCATCGGAACGGTCCTCGACGAGCTCGAGCGCCGCGATCTTTCCACCGGCCTCGTGGCGATGTGCACCGGAGGGGGAATGGGAACCGCGACGATCATCGAACGCGTGTGACTCTGCCCCACTCGGAACACGGCAAAGGAGTTCAAGAATGAGCGAGATTCGCTTCGATGATCGCGTCGCGATCGTCACTGGAGCCGGCGGAAGCCTCGGGAAGACCTACGCGCTCGACTTTGCCAAGCGCGGCGCCAAGGTGGTCGTCAATGACCTGGGCGGTGCGTTGGACGGAAGCGGTGGTGGCTCGGCCATGGCCGACGAGGTGGTGAAGGAGATCACCGAGGCCGGTGGCACCGCCGTTGCCAACTACGACTCGGTTGCCACCCCCGAAGGCGGTGAGGCCATCGTGAAGACTGCGGTGGACCACTTCGGCAAGGTCGACGTCGTCATCAACAACGCCGGCATCCTGCGCGACAAGTCCTTCGTCAAGATGAGCGCCGAAGAACTCGAAATCGTTCTGGACGTGCACTTGAAGGGCGCTTTCTTCGTCTCCCAGCCCGCATTCCGGATCATGAAGAAGAACGGGTATGGCCGCTTCGTGTTCACCACGTCCGCGGCGGGCATCTACGGGGGCTTCGGCCAGGCCAACTACGGCGCGGCGAAGATGGGCCTGGTGGGCCTTTCGAACGTGCTCGCCGTGGAGGGCAAGAAGAGCAACATCCGGAGCAACGTCATCTCACCCCTGGCGCTCTCTCGCCTGAACGAGGACATCACAACGAGCGCATTGGCGGAGCACATTTCTCCCGAGTGCGTGATGCCCCTGGTCACCTATCTCGCCTCCGAGGCCTGCGAGCAGACCCACGAGATCTACTCGGTGGGCGGAGGGCGCTTTGCTCGGATCTTCCTGGGGCTCGCCCCCGGCTACTTCGCGGGCAAGGGCGCGAAGATCAGCGCCGAGGAGATCCAGGCCAACATCGAACAGATTCGCAACCCCGAGGGCTACACCATCGCCACCAAGATCTCCGACGAGATGAAGCTGATCCTCGCGGCCTTCCAGGAGTAGGGTGCGTCCATGTCCGACCCGGACGTCAGCCGCGGAGAGGAGCGGATTGCGATCGAACGCCACGGCGCCGGCGATCCGCTCGTGCTGACGCACGGTTTCGGCGACTCCGCGACGACCTGGAGCGAGCTCCGCCCGATCTTGTCCGAACGCTACGAGACCTGGTCCTGGGATCTGCTCGGTCACGGGCGCTCTGCCCGGCCGGACTCGGAATCGGAGTACTCGCTGCAGATCGCGGTGACGGATCTCGAAGCAATGATCACCGCGGCCGGTCGCGACGTGGTGTTGATCGGTCACTCGCTGGGCGGCTACCTGTCGCAATATCGATGCGTGGGCAACCTCGAGCGGGTTCGGGCCCTGGTGCTGATCGCAACGGGTCCGGGCTTCCGTTCACGCGCCAAGCGAGAGCGCTGGAATGAGAACGTCCACCAGCGGGCCGGACGATTCGATGCGCCGGATGCAGCGCTGAGAATGGCTGAGATGCACGATGACCTCGTGATGGCGAATCTCGAGAAGCTCAACATCCCGGTCCTGCAGATCTGCGGCGAGCGCGATGTGCAGTACCACAGTGCGCTCGAAGTGTTGGCAGAGCGTGTTCCAGCGGTCGAATCGATGATCGTCCCGGGTGCCGGACACCACGTGCACCGCAGCCACGCGCCCGAGGTGGGCGCACGCATCCTCACTTTTCTCGAGCGGTTGAGCTGAGAATCGGCCCGGCTCTGAACCCAGGGGCGGCGACGTCAGTAGCTGCGGGGCAGCCCGAGTACGTGCTCAGAGACGAAGTTCAGGATCATCTCGTTGGAGATGGGCGCGATGCGTGACATGCGTGACTCGCGCCAGTACCGCTCCACGTTGCACTCCTTCGCGTAGCCCATGCCGCCGAAGGTCTGCATGGCGCGATCGCAGGCTCTGAAGGCTGCTTCGCTGGCGCGGAGCTTGGCGATGTTTGCCAGCGGACCGGCGTTCTCCCCGCGATCGAAGGCCCAGGCCGCCTTCTGCCAGAGCAGTTCTGCCGCTTCGAGCTCGGCGTACGAGTCCGCCAACGGGTGCGCGATCGCCTGGTTCATTCCGATGGGTCGGTCGAAGACCACGCGCTGCTTTGCGTAGTGCACTGCCTTGTCGAGGGCCTGTCGCCCGATCCCCACCGATTCGGCGGACAACACGATCCGCTCGGGGTTGAGTCCGTCGAGCAGGCATCGGAAGCCCTGACCGACCTCACCGACGACGTCCGCGTCTTCGACCGGCAGTTCGTTGATGAACAGCTCGTTCGAGTTGACTGCGTTGCGGCCGCACTTGTCGATCGGGCGGATCTCGACGTGTTTCGGATCCAGGTCGACCAAGAAGAGCGTCATGCCGTGGAGCGGCTTGGCGCAC
>JAFDDA010000175.1 GCA_019311105.1 Deltaproteobacteria bacterium | reverse complement strand
CGCGCGGCAGCGTCGGGCAGGTCTTCGTCACCCACGCCGACCCGGGCCAGCTGCTGACCCTGCGCGACAACACGGGCGCCTTCATCGAATCGGCCGAGGCCGACGCCATGGGGAGCTTCATCTTCCGCGAGCTCAAGGCGGCGCCGCTCTACTTCGTCTCCACCGCCGGCCCGCCGGCCGAGATCTCCGAGGGCATCGCGGTCCTCGATTTCGCTTCGAGCACGCCGGACCCGGCTTTCTATGACGCGCAGACCCTGGAGCCCGGCTTCCACTACATCACCATGCGCGATGGGACGCAGCTCTCGGTCTACGTGCAGCTGCCCGGGCCGCC
Source organism: Deltaproteobacteria bacterium (assembly GCA_019311105.1). Lineage (GTDB taxonomy): Bacteria > Myxococcota_A > UBA9160 > UBA9160 > JAFDDA01 > JAFDDA01. The sequence goes on along the minus strand of JAFDDA010000175.1, from coordinate 5,954 downwards.
CGAAGACGGGCCCTACCCGACGCTCGTCAACTACTCGGGCTACTCGCCCTCGCAGCCCGGCGGGGAGCTGAGCCTCGGTGGCGGCGCCATCGACGTCACCGCCTTCTGCGGCGACTTCCCCGTGCTGTGCGATGCGCCGAACCACCCGAGTGGCATCATCGGCGGCGTCATGGGCTTCGCCACGGTCGGCGTCAACATGCGCGGCACGGGTTGCTCGGGTGGCGCCTACGACTTCTTCGAGCCGCTCCAGCTGACCGACGGCTATGACGCGATCGAGATCATCGCGTCCCAGCCCTGGGTGAAGCACGGCAAGGTCGGGATGGCGGGCCTCTCCTACCCGGGCATCACCCAGCTCTTCGTTGCCAGCATGCAGCCGCCGAGCCTCGCTGCGATCACGCCGCTCTCGGTGATCTCGGGCGTGGATACGATCCTCGGCCCCGGCGGCATGTACAACGACGGCTTCGCCATCGAGTGGGGCCAGCAGGTTCTCGATCGCGCCGACCCCTACGGCCAGGGCTGGGAGCAGGGTCTGGTCGACGCGGGCGACACGGTCTGTGAGGAAAACCAGCTCCTGCACTCCCAGAAGGTCGACATCATCCAGAAGGCGTTCGACAACCCCTTCTACGACCCCGACATCTACGACCCGCTTTCGCCGCGAACGTTCGTCGATGAAATCCAGGTCCCCGTCTTCACCTCCGGGCAATGGCAGGACGAACAGACCGGCGGCCACTTCCCAGACCTGTGGAACCGCTTCACCCAGGCGCCGATCGTGCGCTTCACGGGCCTGAACGGTGCCCATGCCGATGGCTACACGCCGCAGATCCTCATCGAGTGGAAGACGTTCCTCGACTTCTACGTGTCGCAGGAGGTGCGGGACGTCCCGTTCCTGATCAAGGTCTTTGCACCGCTGCTCTTCAACGAGATCTTCGGCGCATCGGTGAGCATCCCGCCGCACCGCTTCCTGGGTCATCCCGACTTCGCTACCGCCCTGGCCGCCTATGAAGCGGAAGACCCCGGCCGCATCATCTTCGAAAGCGGTGCGGGCACGGACCCGGGCGCTCCGGTCGGGTCGTTCGAGATCACACTCCCCGAGTGGCCGCCCCCGGCGACGGTGGCCGAGCGCTGGTACCTGAACGCCGACGGGTCGCTGCGAACGACGCCGCCCGTCGAAGTCGAGAGCGCCAGCGCCTTCCAGCACGCGAACGAGAAGGGCGGCGAGACCTACATCGTGAACGATGCCTTCGAGCGCGCGTTGCCCGACATCACGTGGGAGCCGTGGCAGGCGGGTCGCCAGGCCGTGTGGCTGAGCGCGCCGCTCGGCGACGACCTCGTCTACCTCGGCCACGCGAGCGCCGATCTCTACGTGCAATCCACTTCCGACGACGCCGACCTCGAGGTGATGGTCTCCGAGGTTCGGCCCGACGGGCAGGAGGTCTACGTGACGAGCGGCTGGTTGCGCGCGAGCCGCCGGGAGCTGGACCTCGCCGAGTCGACGCCGCTGAAGCCGAAGCAGACCCACTTCGAAGAAGATGCCGAGGTGTTGCCCGCCGGCGCCTGGGAGCTGGTGCGCGTCGAGGTCTTCCCGGCGGCCCACGTCTTCCGGGCCGGCTCGCAGCTGCGCATCTCGGTCGCGACGCCGGGCGCCAACAAGGGCCGCTGGAAGTTCGATGTCCTCGAGTACCTGGACCCCGTCACCCACGGCATCTCCCACTCGGTGGCCTTCCCATCGAGCGTGCTGCTGCCCGTCGTCCCGGGCATCGTCGCTCCGCCAGCGCTCCCGCCCTGCCCAGGCCTCCGCAGCCAGCCCTGCCGAGACTACGAGCCCCACACCAACGCCCTCTGGTAGCCTCCTGTCGAAGGGGACGGTTCTCTTTGATGACGAAACCAGGGTCGGGCCAGAGCGCCACAGCCTCAGTGGTTTCGTCATCAAAGAGAACCGTCCCCTTCGACAGGAGGTGGGTATGGCGGTGGAGCATCTGAGCCCCGACGCGGGTGCGGACGAGGCAGCGGAGATCCTGGCGCGCGACGGTTGCGTCGTGATCGATGGCCTGGCTTCGGGCGACGTGCTCGAACGCTTCCGCAGCGAGATGAAGCCCTACTTCGATGCCACCACCCACGGCGCCGACGAGTTCGTCGGCAAGCACACCCAGCGGGTGGGCGGGCTGGTCACGCGCTCGGCGGCCGCACGTGAACTCGTCATGGACCCGTTGGTGCTCGGCACCGCCAAGAGCCTCCTCACCGGAGCGGCGGCGTTCCATCTGCATCTGACCCAGGTCATCTCGATCGGGCCAGGCGAGACGCCCCAGCCGATCCACCGCGATCAGTGGGCCTTCGATTTCTTCCCCTTCCCCAAGGGCTACGAGGTTCAGTGCAACACGCTCTGGGCCCTCACGGATTTCACGGTGGAGAACGGAGCCACGCGCGTCATCCGCGGCAGCAACCTCTTCGACGACAAGCTCGAGTTCAAGATCGAGGATACGGAGCCGGCCGAGATGCCCGCGGGTTCGGTGCTGCTCTACACGGGCGCGCTCTATCACGGCGGCGGCCCGAACCGCAGCGACGCCGTTCGCCGGGGGATCAACATCACCTACGCGCGCTCGTGGCTCCGGCAGGAAGAGAATCAGTACCTCAGCGTCCCTCAGGACCTGGCGCGCGAGCTTCCCGACGATCTGCTGAAGGTGCTCGGCTACGCCCGTGGCGCCTATGCCCTCGGCTACGTCGACGACCTGCGCGACCCGCTCGCTGCCCTGCGCGGTGACACCGCGAGCGGCGACGCCTTCGGGGTGCCCGAGCAGATCCCCGACGGCATTCGTCGCCACGCCGACGGGTAGGCCTAGAGGTGGCGTAGGAACGCCTCCGGCCGGTTCAAGAAGTCGCGGGTCAGCTTCACGTGTTCGAGGTCGTCGTAGGCGACCTCCCGCGCCGGCGCCTCGTCGAACGAGATGATCCGCGCCCCTGGCAGCGCCATCAAGATCGGCGAGTGGGTTGCCACCACGAACTAGCTCGCGTCAGGGCCCTCGCTCGCATCCTTCAAGAGCGACAGCAACGCGAGCTGCCGCGCCGGCGAGAGCGGGACCTCGGGCTCGTCGAGCAGGTAGAGACCGTTCGGCACGAGCCGGGTCTGGAAGAAGGCGAGGAACTGCTCGCCGTGGCTGCGCGCATCCATGTCGTCGCCGTAGCGCCCGCGCAAGGCGCCGGCGGTGTTCGTGAAAGGCGATGCAATGCGCGAGATCTCGCCCTCGGGCTTGTGGGCGTTCTCCGAGCGAACCCGCGTGGCCTCGCGCTCGCTCCACGCCCTCTCCTGGTTCACACGCTTCACGAACCCGAAGAAATCCTCCGCACGCAGGAAGAGCCCGCGCCGCGTCCGCTTGCTCCACACAGGGCGCAGCCGCTCGGCCAACGGCCGGACGGCATCGAGGCTCGCATCGCGGCCCACGGGCTCGGCCCCCGCCGTGGGCAACTCGAACGCACAGGCCATGGCCTCGAGCAGCGTGCTCTTCCCCGACCCGTTCTCGCCCACGAGGAACGTCGCCGGCGTCGTGAAGTCGAGGCTCCCGAGTTGGCACAGCGCCGGGACCGAGAAGGGGAAGCCCTCGCGGTCGGCGGCATCGAGGGCGATGGAGCGGAGAGCAAGCGTCATGGTGTGGCGAGGGTCGGTAGCACCATGAGCGAGATGGCAATGTGGACGGCCCAGACGACTGTCCATGCAATCCAGTGATGCCGCGGATTCTCCGAGAGCATCATCCAGGCGAAGCTGCAGACCGCGAAGGGCAAGAGCCCGAGGAGAAGCACATTGTCTCCGAAGGTCGGCTGGAGATGGACACGACCGTAAAACGTGCCGGCGCCGGCGAAAATGGGAAACAACGCGAGGAGTCCGAAGAGAGGCCGCTGCACCGCGAAGTATTGAGCCCGCGGTGTCCGGCGAAGACTCAGCACATCCACCCGGAGCAGGTGCGCGCTCAGGGCGAGGACGAGCGCCGGCAGGAAGACCAACAGGTATCCAAGGAAGGTCCACACGACCCCTTGGAGTGCCCAGAGATTCCACACGAATCGGAGCGAGAGCGAGAGCAGGTAGACCGAAGCCACGATCTGCAAAGGGTATGCGTGCAGCTCCCGGCGAAGTCGGAGTTGCTGTCCCCAGCCGGCGAGGACCTCGGAGATCCCGAAGCCGACGACGATCGCGATGGAGATGAGGATGAACTCGAAGCTCGACACGAGTGCGCTCCTCTACCCGCCCGAGACCGCGACGTTCGCCTCGATCTCTTCGGTCGAGGGCGTCGCGTCCTCGAGGTCGTCGAGGTAGCCCTCAGGGAGCGCCACTTTCTGGCGTCGCCCGCGCTTGCCGCGGCGCGCGCGCATGGCGGCCGGGGGGAAGGGCTCGCTCGCATCTGCGGTCGCGAGGATCACTTCGAGCTCGTCGAGGCTTTCGATCCGGATGAGCGCTTCGCGCAGGCGGGCGCTCCCAGGGAATCCCTTCGTGTACCACGTCGCGTGCTTGCGGAAGTCGCGCACACCCCACGGCGTGCCCATCCATTCCGAGAGCCGCTTCGCGTGGTCGAGCATGGTGCGGGTCACTTCGCCGAAGTCGGGCGGGTTCTGTGGTTCGCGGCCCGCGAAGACGTCGGCCAGGTCGCGAAAGAGCCACGGCCGGCCGAGGCAACCCCGCCCCACGACAACGCCGTCGCAGCCCGTCTCGCGCATCATGCGCAGGGCGTCGAAAGCCTCCCAGATGTCGCCGTTGCCGAGCACCGGGATCGTGCGCACGGCCTCCTTCAGCCGCGCGATCGTCGACCAATCGGCTTCGCCTTCATAGAGCTGGGCGGCGGTGCGGCCGTGGAGCATGACGGCGGCGCAGCCCTCGCCCTCCGCCACGCGCCCGGCATCGAGGAAAGTGTGAAGCCGGTCGTCGATGCCGACGCGGAACTTGATCGTCACGGGCACGTCGCCCGCGGCCGCTACCGCCGCGCGCACGATGCCGCGCAGCAGGTTCGGCTTCACCGGAATCGCGGCGCCACCGCCACGGCGTGTGACCTTGCGCACCGGACAGCCGAAGTTCATGTCGAGGTGATCGACGTGTCCTTCGCCCACGAGCCAGCGCACGGCCTCGCCCGTGTAGTGGGGGTCGACACCGTAGAGCTGAAGGCTGCGCGGCGACTCGTCGGGGTCGAAGCCGGCCAGGCGGTGAGTCTTCTCGCTGCCCTCGACGAGGGCGCGAGCGGCGATCATCTCGCTCACGTAGAGGCCGGCGCCGAAGCTGCGGTCGGCCCGAGCCGCAGGGGCGCGAACTCGCCCGGGCGTGCCGGGGCCACCCCGCGGTTGGTTTCGCTGATGTAGGCCGGGTCCATGACCACCATCCTAGCGCCGCCCCCTTCGCAAGGGGGGGTGGGCTAGAGGAGTTCGGAGAGTTCGACGGGGCGGCCTTCGGCCGCCGAGCGCTCGGCGGCGGCGCCCATGGCGACGGCCCAGAGCCCGTCGCGTGCCGAGATGGCGGGGGTGCCGCCCGAGAGCAGGGCCTTTCGGAACTCCTGGTGCTCGACGAAGGTCGAGCCGTGGTGCGCGCCGGCGGCCAGAACGTTGGAGTCGATGGCGATGGTTTCGGTGTCGACGCTCCGCGGGTTGCGCCGGCCCACGACGAGCGTCGACTCGGGGACGAAGCACTCGATCTTTCCGGCGTCGCCCGTCGCGGCGATCTCCTGCTCGTTCCGCGAGGCCTCGGCGAACATGCAGAGGTCGAGAAGCCCGCGCGCTCCGCTTGCGAAGTCGACGGTGACGAATCCGTTGTCGAGGATGTCGGGCCGCTCGCCGCCGTATTCCTCGTCCAGATGGTTCACGTCCATCGCCGCGGAGGCGTACACACGCACCGGGTCGGACCCGGTGATGAGGCGCATCAGGTCGAAGAAGTGGCAGCACTTTTCGACGAACGTCCCGCCCGTGTTGCGCGAGAAGCGGTTCCA
>JAFDDA010000174.1 GCA_019311105.1 Deltaproteobacteria bacterium | reverse complement strand
CGCCCGCCTAGTCGACGCTGATGCTGGCGCTGCGGATCTCGAGGCTCTCGCTCGGCTGGCCACTCTGGGAGCCGCGGGCTTCGAGTGCCTGGAGCACGTCGCCTCCATCCACGACCTCACCGAAGATGCTGTGCTTGTCGTCGAGCCAGGGGGTCGGGACGAAGGTCAGGAAGAACTGGCTGCCGTCGGTGCCGGGGCCGCGGTTGGCCATGCTGAGCAGGCCCGGGCGGTCGTGGCGAACCGAGGCGTCGAACTCGCCGTCGTACTCGTAGCCGGGGCCTCCGGTGCCGTTGCCCAACGGGTCGCCGCCCTGGGCCATGAACTCCGTGATGACGCGGTGGAAGGCCGTCCCGTCGTAGAAGCCGAGCCGGGTCAGGTAGATCGTGCTCGTGACGTGAATCGGCGCAACGTCGGACAAGAGCTTCACGCGGACGTCGCCGACGCTGGTCTCGAGGTTCCAGTTGTAGGTCTTGCCGGAGCTGAACTCGACGACGTCGGGCGCCGAGAGTTCGGTCTTCCAGCTCGCGTTGGAGCGATCAATGCTCTGGGTTTCGATGAAGCGATCGATCGCTTCGAGGGCGGCATCCTCGGACATGGGTTCCTCCGGAGTGGCTGCAAAGAGCAGCGACGGCGAGAGCCGGACGCGGGGCGCCGGCGAGTGGCGCGCGAGGGTATCACCGAATCGTGCGGGCAGGTATCGCGGACTCCGATTCCTGTGGCGCCGGGCGAGGCCCCTGACCCCGGGGCACCCTACGTACCGCCGTGGCGCAGTGGATGCCGCCCTCGCGATCGTGCTGCGAGTCGGCGTCGAGCAGGTGGACCACCTGACCGTGGGCCTCGAGAGCACGGCGGGCTGCCTGGGCAAAGGGTGCGTAGCGGGGGTCGGGGACGAGCAGGTGGCGGTCGAGCACTGTCATGTTCACGGAGTTCGGCCGCTCGCTCGTGCACCGGGCCGGCGATTCCGCATCGCCCTCGCACCGGAAGAGCACTGGGACGCGAAGGACCGGGACGCTGGAGCAGCCTCCGCCCAAGAGCGCGTGGCTCACTTCCGAGGCCGCGGCCGCGATACGCGCATCGAGCACGAGCTGCTGCCGGATGAACGTCTCCGACTTCCGGCGCAGCCAACGTGGCGGGTCGGGGTCGGCCCTTGCGAGCTCGACGGCGAGCGCCGGTGCGGCGCGCACCAGCGAAAAGTCACAGGGCCCGGCACCGGTCACGACATGGGAGAGGATCTCGTCCACATGGCCCACCCGGAGCCACGACGTATCGAGGAGGACGTGGTGTGTGCGATAGCCACGGTCGAGCAGGAAGCTCGACATGGAGTCGCCGACCGTGGAGCCGAGCAGGAGGAGATCGCTCGGCAGGACCTCGACATTTCCCCCACCGCTGGCGGCCCCGGGCGCCGAGCGTGGCAACCGAACCCAGCGCGCACCCCAGCGGAGCGCCAGCTCGGGTGCGAAGCGTTCGAGCCCATGCCCACGGCTGGGTGCCACCAACACGAGGCCGAGGTCGCCGCCAGCACGGGGCGCGAATGCAGCCTCGGCGACATCCTGGAGCCAGACGTCGAAGCGCGATTCGACCTCGATGCGTTCGATCGGCGTCGCGCTCGCCTCCACCCGGGCGGCACCGCGATCGCGACGCCACTGCAAGATCGTCAGTGCGACCCGCGCGTCTGCGGGGTCGCGGGCGCGGTTCACCGCATCGAGCACGGGCCCCAGCGATGCGACCAACCCACGCGACTGGCGGTTGTCGAACACGAGCAAGTCGGTCGGCGGATCGGCGTGGGAGAGGAGGCGCAGCGGGCCCGGAACCGACTCCGGAGGCGTCGGCGCGACAGGGGGCGGCGGCGGCGGGCCGCAGGCGGCGAGGGCAAGGGCGAGGGCGCCGAGCGCGCGGCGCCACTCTCCTGGATTCGTTCCGAACACGACCCGAATGTATCGCCCCGGGCGTGGGACGGGGCGGCCGCTAGGCCCTTCCCGATCGGGACGAAGCGGGCGCTAGGGCCCTTCCAGATCGTAGAGAAGCTTGTAGAGGGCTTCGGGCGCGTTCAGGATCTCGAAGCCCATCCCGCCCGTCTCCACCGATGCGGTGGCACGGTGGGAACCGGCGCGGTGCACCACGCGGGCCAGGACCTCGATCGGCTGGTCTCCGAGGTCGCGGATCTTCAGCTCCAGCTCCGTCCCCGCGGGCAAGCGCAGGCGGGTCTGCAGGAAGAGCCCACGCGCCGAGAGATTCAGGAGAAACCCCGAGTGCACCTCACCGTCGAGCTCGAAGCGGCAGAGCGCGCGCACCTTCTCGCGCGTGTAGACCCGCTTCTCCTTCTGTTCCTCGTCGTTCGCCATGGCGGTTCAATCGACCGGTCGTGGCTCGGCCTTGATGCCCCAAAAAGGGCCTTTAGCCCTGGCGCATCGAACGGAAAGGGAGCAGCAACAGGCTGAAGTAGTGCAGCGTTGGCGCTTCGCGCCGGTCCGGCAAACCGAGCTTCATCTTGAGGTGCCCTTTTTCGGGCTGGGCCTGGTACGTCCCGAAGAGACGATCCCAGAGCGTGAAGATGAGGGCGTAGTTCCGATTCATCTCGGGGGCTGCGGAGTGGTGGACGCGATGGTAATCCGGCGTGACGTGGACCCAACGCAGCACCGCGTCGACCCGAGTGGGGATGCGCACGGCCGCATGACCCAGGGTGTCGAGCGCCTCGAGCAGGATCTCGTAGGCGGCCACCGCCAGGATCGGTGTGCCGAAGATCGCGACGGCGCCGAGCCGCATCAGGACCGTGAAGAATGCCTCGAAGGGATGGAATCGCAGGGCCGTGGTGAGGTCGAGGTCCGAGTGGTGGACTTGATGCGCCCGCCACAGGAACCCGAACTGATGCAACAACCGATGCTGGAACCACATCACGAAGTCGATGCCGAGCATTGCCAAGGGAAATGCCACGACTTGCGGCACGTCGACGAGGTTCAGGAGACCGATCTCGTTCTCGGCGCAGTAGTAGGCCATTCCGACCGTCCCGCCCGAGGCGAAGACGGTGCGGACCATCAGCATGTTCGTGACGAGCATTCCCCCGTTGCTGCTCCAGCGGGTGAAGACGCCGTACTTGAACGGACGGCGCGGCCAGGTGCGCTCGATCGCACAGGCCACGACCTTGATCAGGAGCAGGATCGAGGAGATCAGAGCGTGGTTTCTCCAGGCTGCGGGCGTGAGGCCCGCCCAGGCGACCCTAGCCCCGACAGGCCCAAGACGACAACCCGGGTCGCTCGCCCGGGCTCGATCTCGTCAACGTGCCTTGGACGGGCGCGTCGAGCATCGGGGCGAGCCGCTCCACCACCGCGGTCAGGGCAGCTCGGTTTCCCGTGTGGGCGTTGTAGGCGAGGTGACCCAGGCCGATGTGGGCCGCGCTGGCGAGCATCCGTCGCTCGAAGTCGGGCACCTCGAGACCGATGGCTTCGTAGTGGCGTCGCGCTTCGGCGCGGATGCCGACGGCTGCCAGACCCGGATGCCAGGGCGACCAGAACTCCAACCAGGCAAGGTCGTAGAGGAAATCTCCATAGAGCGAGCTACCCCAGTCGAAGATGGCACCGACGCGGTCGCCGGCGACGAGGACGTTCCGATTGATGAGGTCCGCGTGCACGAGGTGACGCCCTACCGACAGGTCGGCCGTGATCTCGACGAGGCGGGCGTGGCCGGAGCGAAAAGCGGCGTCGCCCTCGGGAGACTCGGCCAGGCGCTCGCGCCAACCGTGGATGCGACTCACCGGGTCGTCCTTCTCGACTGCGAGCAGGAACTCTCTCCAGCTCGTCTCCTCCCCCTGACCGTCGGCGCCCCAACGGCCCCAACCGGAAGTCTTGGAGAGGTCCAGGTCCCGGGTGGCGTCGAGCGTGCCCAGGACGCTCGGGAGCGCAGCCTGCCACGCCTCTGAAGAAAGGGTCTCGAGGGGCTCGCCGCGCCCGCGCGTCGACACCGCGAAGTGTGCGCCGAAGGCGCGGCCGAGTTCGAGCAGCTCGGGAACGGGGAGGCCTGGGCCGCGAAAGCCCGATGCGCGTCGATCTTTTTCGAAGTCGCTGCGGTGGCGCCCGAAGCGAACGACGAGCTCGCGGCCCTCGTGCTCGAAGCCGAAGCAACGCGACCACGCGCCCTCCCCAGCCCACTCGACGACCCCGACGGCGGGGCCGTAGCGTTGCTCGAGGAAGCTGCGGGCACGAGCGATGTCCGGCGGCGAAGGCATGGGACGAAGGTAGGCTCGCCGACCCGGCGAAGCTCGCGAGGGGCTACGGCCCCCGACGGTAGAGACGCACGCAGTTGCGACCTGCCTGCTTCGCCTCATAGACAGCGCGGTCCGCCCACTCGACCAGGTCGCCGGCGTGGCGCGCCGTGTCGTTCCAGGTGGCGACGCCCGCGCTGATCGTGACCTGGATGCACTGCTTGCCGTCCTCGTCGACGGGAAAGGGTTCGCCTTCGACGCGCAGCCGCAGACGCTCCGCCACGACCTCGGCGAAGGGCTCGTCGCACTCGAGGAACGCCAGCACGAACTCCTCGCCGCCGTAGCGCCCGATGATGTCGGCGGGTCGGATCGTCTCGCGCAACAGGCGGGCCAAGTGCCGCAGCACCCGATCGCCTGCGGCGTGTCCGTACTCGTCGTTGATCCGCTTGAAGTGGTCGACGTCGACGAAGACCGTCGAGAACGGGATCTGCAACTCGCTGGAGCGCGAGAACGCATCGTCGAAGGCGTCCATCAGGGACTGGCGATTCGGAATCTCGGTCAGGCCGTCCTGGGTCGCGAGGATGCGCAAGCGCTGCTGGGCACGATCGAGATCCTGCTCCGCCTTGCGACGAGTCTGCAGATTCTGGAACCCGGCGATGACCCGACCGATGGCGTCGAGGAAGGGTTTCAAGGCGTCGGCGAGGTCTTCGTCGTAGCCGCCGTGCCGGTTGGCGAGGCCCACCATGCCGAGGAACTTGCTGCCCGAGTAGACGGGCAAACCCATGTACGAGTCGAGCCGCGGATGGCCGGCCGGCAGCCCACCGCTTCGAGGGTCGGCCGAGGGCTCGTTCGTGATGACCATCTCGCCCGTCGTGAAGGTGGCCCCGAGCAGGTTCGACAGCTCCCGGAACTCGAGGCCACGGCGCGCCTCGCTGCGGTAGCGACGGCGCGTGTCGGCGTTCCATGAGATGTCGCTGACGGAGTGGGCCTTCAAGAAGGGGCGTCCCTCGGGCGATTGGCACAGCTCACCGATGAAGCCGAACTCGCTGCCCGTGAGGGCGAGCACGCTCTCGAGCGCTTCGTCGAAGAGCTCTTTTCTGTTCCACAGGCTCGCCCCGACGAAGCCGCCGAACACGCGGTTCACGGCGTCGGACACACGGCTTCGCTGGGTCTGGAAGCTCTCGGATTCCTTCCGCTCGGAGACGTCCCGCACGATGCCCGAGAAGTGGGGTTGCCCGTCGATCTCGATCCGCGCGACCGAGATCTCCATGGGGAACAGCGTGCCATCCGCGCGCACGCCCTCGACCTCGCGCTCGGTTCCCACGATTCGCGCCTTGCCCGATGCGAGATGACGCACGAGATATTCGTCGTGGCGCGCGCGGTGCGGTTCGGGCATCAGGCGCGAGACGTTCGCACCCAGGATCTCGTTCGCCGTGTGGCCGAAGATGCGTTCGGCGGCCGAGTTGAACGACCGGACGACGCCGCGGGCGTCGATGACGACGATGCCTTCATTCGCGGCGCCAACGATCGCCTGGGCGGCGTCGGCGCGGATGGTTCCGGACAAGGGTGGCTCCCCGGAC
>JAFDDA010000173.1 GCA_019311105.1 Deltaproteobacteria bacterium | reverse complement strand
CGATCGGGCACCGCGCGAGCCTGCGAGCGAGCGGGTTGCCGCTCTATTCGTGGAGCGGTTGGTTCGACGGCGCCTATTCGCGCTCTGCGATCCAACGCCACGTCAGCCTCGGCACGCCCGGGAGCCGCTTGATCCTCGGCCCGTGGGGCCACGCAGGGGAGATCAGCGGCAGCCCGACGAGCCCCGGCCCGACGAGCTTCGACGCACAACAGGAGTTGCTGCGTTTCTTCGACCACCACGTGCGCGGCCTCGCCACCGGCATCGAGACGCAACCTCCCGTCCTCTACTACACGATGGTCGAAGACCGCTGGAAGGGTGCCGAGAGCTGGCCGCCCGCGGCGCGGCGCGAGGCGTGGCACCTCGGCGAGGGCCGGGCGTTGCGAAGCGAGCGGGTGGGTGCAGGCGCCGGCAGCGATGAGTACCGCGTCGACTTCGACGCGCGCACGGGCACGGGCTCGCGCTGGGACGCGCTTCTCGAACCGCAGGTTCTCGACTACCCGGCGGCGCTCGAGGTCACGGGGCACCCGGTCGTCGAGCTGTTCATTGCATCGACGGCCGAAGACGGTGCCTTCTTCGCCTACCTCGAAGACGTCGCGCCCGATGGCCGCGTCACCCTGGTGACCGAGGGCGTATTGCGCGGGCTTCACCGCCAGGTGGGGTTGGGAGATGACACCTCCATCCCGGGCATCCCCGCGCGAAGCTATGCCGAGGCCGATGCACGGCCACTCGCACCGGGGCGCGTCGCCGAGCTGCGCTTCGACCTGCTGCCCGTTTCCTATCTGTTCCGCACGGGCCACTCGATCCGTCTCGCGCTCGCCGGCGCCGATGCCGACCACTTCGCGCGCATCCCGGCCGAGGGCGAGCCGATCTGGACGGTCTTCCGCAACGCCGCACATCCCTCGCGGTTGATCCTGCCCGTGCCGACCCACGAAGCACTCGCACCCGGGCCGCGCTAGCGCGAAGGCTCGGGCAGGCGGGCGGAGGCCGGGCCGACTCGGGTCAGGCGCCGTGCCGTGGCGAAGCCCTCCGCGAGGCGGCAATCCTATCACCGCGCTCGCGAGGGTTGCAGCCTCAGAGGCGAGCGAGCTAGCGGCGTGCGCCCGAGCGGCGGCCACCGCCTCCGCTTCGCCGACCCGAGCCCGAGCCGCGGCCCTGGCCCTGGCCCTGACGCGGGCGACCGTTCTGCCGCGAGCCGGGTCGGTTGCCCGAATTCCCCTGCTTGCGACGCGGGCCGTTGCGATCGAATGCGACCTCGTCGAAGCCCTCGACCTTCCGAACCTGGATCGGCGAGCCGATCATCCGCTCGGTGTCCCGCACCCAGGCGCCGTCTTCGCGGGTCACGAAGGTGCAGGCGCGGCCCTCGACCCCCGAGCGCCCCGTCCGCCCGATGCGGTGCGTGTAGGCCTCGGGTGTGTTCGGGACGTCGAAGTTGATGACATGCGAGATGCCGCTCACGTCGATGCCGCGTGCGGCGATGTCGGTAGCGACCATCACGTCGTAGCGCCCGCTCCGGAAGCCGCCCATGGCTCGGTCGCGCTGGCCCTGAGACATGTTGCCCTGGAGCCCGACGGCGCGATGCCCCGCCTTCGCGAGCTGTTCGGCGAGTCGACGTGTGCGGTGCTTGGTCCGCGTGAACACGATGGCCGACGTGCAGTCGTCCTCGTTCAGGAAGCGCTCGAGCAGCTCACGCTTCTGGATCTCGGGTACGGGGTAGAGCGCGTGGTCGATCGTATCGGCCGGCGAGCTGCGGGCGAGCTCCGCGACGTGGGGGTCGTGGAGCAGGTCGTCGGCGAGCTTGCGGATCTCGCGCGGCATGGTGGCCGAGAAGAGCAGGTTCTGTCGGTCCTTCGGGCACGCGTTCATGATCCGCCGCACGTCGGGCAGGAAGCCCATGTCGAACATGTGGTCGGCCTCATCGAGGACGAGCGTCTCCACTTCGTCGAGCTTCAGATGGCCCTGCTGGAGCAGGTCGAGGACGCGGCCGGGGCAGCCCACCACGATCTCGGGCCGCCTGCGCAGTGCGCTGATCTGAGCACGGGCCGAGACGCCGCCGAACACGGTCACACTCGCGATGCGGGTGTGGCGCGCGAGGCTGCGAAGCTCCGCATCGATCTGGGTGGCGAGCTCGCGGGACGGCGCCAGGATCAGCGCCAGCGGGCCGGGCCCGGGCTCGTCGATCAGCCGCTGGAGGATCGGCAGACCGAAGGCCGCCGTCTTGCCTGTGCCCGTCTGGGCGAGGCCCAGGACGTCTCGGCCTTCGAGGCCAGCGGGGATGGTTTCAGCCTGGATCGGCCGGGGGGTTTCGAAGCCGATAGCGCGAATGCCGCGCATGAGATCTCGACTGAGGTCGAAGGCGTCGAAGGTACAGCGGGAGGAATCGTTCCCCCCGTTCGGGGAATCGTTCTTGGAATCGTTGGACAAAGTTCATCTCCGGCGCGCTCGCGCACGTCTCGTGCACGGCATAGCCGTTGGGTTCCGACCCATACAACAGGAAAGGGTAAGAGGAGTTCTAGAAGCGGCGAGTCCTCAGCGGGGGAATGCGAGGTTCTGTCGTTCGCCGCTGTCCGGGCGAGTGCCCGGTTCGCGCAGACTGTTAGCTGATCCCTCGGTCGCGTGCCAACTGCGCTTTAGCTGCCCGTCTCCGCGGGCACCCTGGCGGCTCGGCTCAGGCGGCTAGCGCGTACGTTCGACCTTGGGCGCGGGCCGCTCGGTTCGCTTGCAGCGCTGGGCTTCCATGCGGCAGCGGCTGGGCGAATTCTGGTGTTGAGACCAGGTCGTGCCGCAGGGGCAGTTCAAGTTCTCATCGAAGGCGTGCCCGCGGCACGACACCGAGCGGACCACTCGGGCTGCATTGGCTTCTTCGTAGGTGACCGGGACAGCCATTGCTAGGTGAGCTCCGCTTCTTCTTCTTCGGGCTCGGGCCCCAGCCCATAGCCCTCGAGGTCTGATTCCGTTGCCACGAGGGCTTCGCCGCCCTCGGCAGGCTCCTCGCGGGGTTCCTTCGTCGAGCGCTCTTCACGCTTCATCGAGGCCCGTTCGGCCTTGTCTCGCTCTCGCTTCCGCTTCTGAACCGACATGCGGCTTCGTCGCGCCATGGCTCTCTCCAGTTGCTCGCGGCGGCCCCGACGTTCCGTGCGGGGGGCGCCCGGGTTCTCTCCGGGCGCGAAGGCAAGCTCGATTGGATGACAAGCAGTGAGTCAACGGTCGGAAGGCGACCGGATCGACCTCTCGGGTGAGAGGTTAGCAGACCGGAGTGCGTTCAGCCCCGATCCGGATGCGATCGAAGCCGCTTCCGCACGGGTGGCGCAGAGAGTCTCAGGGCGGGCTTAGAGGCCGAGATAGCCAAATGCGCCCTGCACCCAGCCCGTGTCGCGGACCAAGATGAAGAACCCGTACGCCGACAGGCCATAGACGATCATCTTCTCGAGAGGGCTTTCCATCACGACACTCCTGGGTGCCTCCGCCCTTCCATAGAGCAAGCCTGATGCCAAGCTGCAACGGGCCGTCAGGGCGTCCGCGCGGAGCGAGCGCCCGCAACACCCTGCGAAACCCTGCAGTTCGTTGCGCAGCGGGTGGAGGTGCCGCGCTGGGGCGCGCGGGAGGGCTCAGCCGATCCGATCCGCGGCCTCATGCAGGTCGGTACGGAATTCGGGGGCTGCGATCTCGGCGAGCGCGTGGGCGCGAGCGCGGACCGTCAGGCCCAGGACTTCGGCGGTCCCGTGCTCGGTGACGACGATGTCGAGCTGGTGGCGCGGAGTCGTCACCACGGCGCCCGCGACGAAGGCCGCGCGGATGCGCGAGCGCACCTCGCCGCCCACGGTGACCGTCGACGGCATACAGATGAGCGAACGATCGTCGGCCTCGAAGCTGGCGCCCGACGTGAAATCCTCGTGGCCCCCGATGCCCGAGTGCTGATGCCCGTCGATGGTGTCGGCCACGACCTGCCCATTGAGGTCGACCATCAGCGCACCGTTGATGCAACGCATGTTGCGGTTGGCGGCGATGATCATCGGGGTGTTCACGTACTCGACGGGCAGGAAGCGGACGGCCTCCTGGCCGTCGAGCCACTCGTAGAGCTCCGCCGTCCCCATGGCGAACGTCGTGACGGAGTAACCAACGTGGGAGCCCTTGTGGGCGTTCGAAACCTTGCCCGCCTTGTGCAAATCCATGAGGCCCGTGGTGAACATCTCGGTGTGGATGCCGTAATCGCCGCCGGGCCCGTCCGCGAGCAGCCCCGCCACCGCGCCAGGGATGCCGCCGATGCCGGTCTGGAGCGTCGCCCCGTCCGGGATGAAGCCGCCGACGTGGCCCGCGATGGCGCGCTCGACGTCGCTCGGTTCGGGGTCGGGGATCGCCATGGGCTGGCGGTCGGTCTCGATCATCACATCGACGTCGTCGCGGTGGATGGCGTGGCGATGCTCGGGTGGCAGCCCCATCGTGCGCGGGAGGTTCGAACAGGCCTCGATCACGAGGACGCGGTTCGGGTCGCGGCCGCAGCGGAGCATCTCATCCACCGTGGCGCCGGCGCAGATCGAGAGGCTCAGCCAGCCGTCCTCGTCGGGCGGGGTGGCCGCGATCGCCATCACGCGCGAGGCCATGCGCTCGGCGAAGAGCTTGAAGCGACGGAAGTCGCCGGGCAGGAAGGCGATGTCGTGGCCGGCGTCGCGCAAGGCGCGTTCCGCCGGCCCGAAGAAACCCGAGAGCAGGTGGACGCCGTCCTTGGTGAAGACCGGGTAGAGCTGAAGGAGGAGGCCGCCGAACACGGTGAGGTCGCGGAAGTCGCTTCGCCCGCCGAGGGCCTCGAGGAAGCTCGTAGGCTGTGCGGGGCCGAACCCGACGATCAGGGTGTCCTCGGGCCGGAGCAGCGCGGCCGCCTCGTCCGCGGTGCAGATCTTCATGGGGCTAGGCGCCAGGCACGCCGTCGTCGCGACGCTGCTTGCGGAAGACCGTGACGAGCTTCTTTCCCCCGAGCAACATGCTGCGGCTCTGGGTCTGGTCGGCGAACAGGTCGGTGCGACGTCGCGCTGCGAGCGTGCGCGTGTAGATCAGGATCAGGAATGCGAGGGGCGAAAGCCACCGCTGCCGGCGCCGCGGCAGCACCGTCGTCATCTCCACGAGTTCGAGGCCCGCGTTCTCGGCGGTGTAGGCGAGGCGGGCGGGCGTCATGGGATTGATGTGGCCGCGGTCGAAGCGTGGGCCGCTCGCGTAGAAGGGCGCGCGATTGGGCGGCTTCGAGATCGCTCCGGTCGCCAAGAACTGGACGCGGCGACCCACGTTCCCATAGTTCGGGGTCGTGATGATGAGCACGCCCTTGTCGTCGAGCACGCGGCTGAATTCGCGCATCACCGAGAAGGGGTTCTCCATGTGCTCGATGCCGTCGCCGCAATGGACGAGGCTGAAGCTCCCATCGCGGAACGGGAGCGGGCGTTCGAGGTCGGTGACGCAGAACGGGACGAGGTTGGCCTGGAACGTCCCCGCATCGAGGTCGGCGGCGGTGACGGTGAAGCCGATGCGGCGCAGCGCTTCGGACAAACGGCCCGGTCCGCTCGGGAGGTCGAGGGCCCGGCCGCGCGGCAAGGCGTCGGCGCGTTCGAGCACGGCTTCGAACGAACCGCCGCGACTCCGCTGCGGAATGTCCACCGACTCGAGCAACTCGCGATAGCTCTTCGGCTCCCGGCCCGACTCCTGTGAGTTGAGGACGAATCCTCCCATTCAGAACCCCTGTTGCCGGGAGCATTCCTCATTCCTTGGCTCGGCACCATGACGACTCGCGAAGTTTCGGCCCGCTGCGCGGCCGGGGTTCACACCCGTTGGAACTGTTAGGGTTTCGTCCGCCCCGCAGCGTCCCGAGCCGCCGGGCGAGGCGAAGGGAGCCATGCCGAGCGACGAACCGGGAGTCCACTACGAGCAGGCCGATCCGGCCTACTTCGAGCGCCGCGGCCTGCGTCGCTTCGCCGGCGCGTGGTCGCTCTGGGCGCTCGGCGTCGGCGCGGTCATCTCCGGCGACTTCTTCGGCTGGAACTTCGGGTTGCTCGCGGGTGGGTTCGGGGGGCTGCTCGTCGCCACAGGCGTGGTTGCCATCATGTACGTCGGGCTCTGTTTCTCGATCGCGGAGCTCAGCCCCGCGCCGCCCCATACCGGCGGTGCCTACTCCTTCGGGCGCACCGCGTTCGGGCCGTGGGGCGGCTTCATCACCGGCGTCGCCGAGAGCATCGAATACGTGCTGACCCCGACCGCGCTCGCCCCCAGCTCGGCCACGGAAGGCGCGACAGGGCGC
>JAFDDA010000082.1 GCA_019311105.1 Deltaproteobacteria bacterium | reverse complement strand
CCAGGTATCGAGGGGCATCAGGAGGTCGCCCAGTTGGTTGGCCTGGCGAGTGGGGCGGTGGGCTCCGTCTTTCGTGGGCTCGATCAGGTTGGCTTCGGTCAGGTCGGCCAGACGTTGGGAGAGGGTTGAGGGGCTCATCTGGTCGCAGCGGCGTTGGAGTTCGTTGAAGGGGAGCGGGCCTTCCCTTAGTTCCCAGAGAATTCTCAGGGCCCAGCGTCTTCCGAGGAGATCCAGCAGGGCCATGATGGGGCGGCCCGTGCGGGAGCCCCGCACTGCTCGGCTCGGTTTCGACATGTCTCCCCCTTGCGCTTCGGAAATCGTAGTGGAATCATGGCGACCTGGCTACTACGAATTTCGAAGCGTGCCCAGAGGATTCCGATGTCGAGTGAACGCATTCTGCCCCTCGAACCGCCCTACCCCACCGAGGCCGCCGTCTGGCTGAAGCGGGCCATGCCCGGGCGCGCGCCGGTCGATCCGCTGCGGCTGTTCCGGATCTTCGTGAAGAACCAGGGCCTGGCGGACGCGATGCAGCCGCTCGGGGGGCACCTGCTCGGCTCGCCGACGATCCAAGGACGTGACCGTGAGCTGCTGATCCTTCGCACCTGCGCCCGTTGCAACGCCGAATATGAGTGGGGCGTGCACTCCGTGGGCTTCGCGCGCTGGGAGGGGCTCTCCGAGGCTGCCATCCAGGCCACCGCTCTCGGCGAGGCGAGCGACACGGCGTTCACGGCCCGCGATGCCCTGCTCGTGCGCCTTGCCGACGCGTTGCACGACGGTGCCACCGTCCCAGACGATCTGTTCGCTGAGATCTCGAGCGAGTGGAGCGAGGCCGAGATCCTCGAACTCTTGATGGTCTGCGGCTTCTATCACTTCGTCTCGTTCGCGGTGAACACGACTCGCGTCGCACCCGAGCCCTGGGCACCCGGGTTCCCGGAGGCCTGAACGCGTATACTGGTTCTCCCATTGCAGGAGACGGCATGTACGAGCAAATCCTCTACGAAGTCGAAGACCCGATCGCCACCATCACGCTGAACCGGCCCGAGCGACTGAACGCATGGACCGACCGGATGGGCGATGAGCTGCGGCATGCGGTCGCCGCTGCCGAGACGGACCCGAACGTGGTGGCCATCGTGATCACCGGCGGCGGGCGCGGGTTCTGCGCGGGTGCCGACCTGAAGGGGCTCGAGGCGATCAGCGCAGGGGATCGCAGCCGCGAAGCCTCAACCGAGCTTGCCGCCGAGCCCGGCGACGCGACGGCCGACCTTTCGTTCCGCGGGCCCTACACGTTCTTGATGTCGGTGCGGAAGCCGGTGATCGCGGCCATCAATGGGCCCTGCGCGGGCATGGCCGTACCGATCGCGTTGTGTGCCGACCTGCGGTTTGCCTCGGACCGCGCGGTCTTCACGACGGCCTTCGTGCAGCGGGGGCTGATCGCGGAGTGGGGGATCAGTTGGCTGCTGCCGCGCCTCGTGGGCACGGCACACGCCATGGATCTCATCCTCTCCGCCCGCAAGATCGACGCCGCCGAGGCGGAGCGGATCGGGCTCGTGAACCGCGTGCTGCCCCACGACGAACTCCTGCCCCACGTGCGCGACTACGCGGTGCACCTCGCCGAGAACTGCTCGCCGACTTCGATGATGGTGATGAAGCGCCAGATCTATCAGGACCTCACCAAGAGCCTCGAAGACGCCCACGAGGTCGCGGTGAGCGAAATGATCGCCAGCTTCGATCGGCCGGACTTCAAGGAGGGCGTCTCGTCCTTCCTCGAGAAGCGGAAGCCCGGCTTCGAGCGCATCCGCTTCGAGTGAGGCCCGGGCTCAAGTAACCCCCCGGGGCCGCCGATCCAACGTGTGTCGAGAAGACTCTCGTGGGAAACCCGGATGCCCGAGCCCGCCATCAAAGGAAGCGCCTTCACCGGCGTCGTCGAAGATCTCCTGAAGCTCGTCGAGCAGGAGGAGATCTCGCGGGATGAGCTCCATGAGCGGCTGGCACCGCCCGACATGGGGCTGCTCGACGAGGAGATCTCGCCGGGCTTCTGGTACCCGATGGCGAGCTACGACCGGATCCTCGACTTGCTCGTCGAACTCGAGGGCGGTGACGACCCGCGCGCCTACCTGATCGGCCGTGGCGAACGCGCCATGCAGCGGCTGATGGATATCGGGATCTACAACCAGTTCGCATCGCTCGAGAAGGGTTGGACGCGGCTGTCCGGCCGCGTGCTCGGAACGATGGGCCAGGTCGTCTACAACTTCCTCGACTTCGCGATCGTCTCCGACCGGACCGACGAAGGCCTCGACGGCACCCAGAGCGAGCGCTTCACGGTGCTCGTGAAGGACGGCGGGCGGCTTTCGCAGAATGCGCAGACGACCATCGAAGGTGCCACCGCGGCTCTCGCTTCGCGCGCGGCGCGCGCGCCCGTCCGGGTGTGGGGCTCGCGCGTCTCGACCGACGAGGTCGAGATCTACGTGGAGCGCACCGACTCCGAGTAGCGCCCCGCGCACTTCCCTGGCTCCCCAAAACGATTCGTGAAACAATCCGCTCCGCGGCACGGCGTGCCTCGCGCGAAGAAGAACGTGATGACGAAGGGGACGGTTCTCTTTGATGACGAAACCACCGAGACCGCGGCGTTCTGGCCGACGTCTGGTTTCGTCATCAAAGAGAACCGTCCCCTTCGTCAGGGGTTAGTCGGTTACGGTGAGGACTCGGATCATGTCGGTGGTGCCGGTTTGTTTGGAGAGGCCCGCGGTGACGATCACGACGTCGTCGCGCTCGACGTAGGCGAGCTCGCGGGCGCGCTGGATCGCGAAGGCGATCTTGGCCTCGTCGCCGCCCTCGCCCGCCCAACGCAGCGCCGTGACGCCCCAGTTCATCGAGAGGCGCCGCGCCACGTGGGGTGACTCCGTCACGGCCAGGATCGGACACGGCGGTCGATACTTCGAGATCATGCGCGACGTGAAGCCGCTCTCGGTGAGCGTGAGGATCGCCGACGCATTCAGGTGCTGCGCCATGGTGATCGCCGCCTGGCTCACCGCCTCGCTCACCTTGTTCCCCGGATCGGCGTGGACGTGCTGGAGGTGGCCGTATTCCGCGAGCGACGCCTCGGCCTGAAGCGCCAGGCTCGACATCGTGCGCACAGCCTGAACAGGGTGCGCCCCCACCGCCGTCTCGCCCGAGAGCATCACCGCCGACGTCCCGTCGAAGATCGCGTTCGCCACGTCGCTGACCTCGGCGCGCGTGGGCCGCGGGTTGCGCTCCATCGAGTCGAGCATCTGGGTCGCGGTGATCACCGGCTTCCCGTTCATGACCGTCGTACGGATGATCTTCTTCTGGGCCGCGGGCACCTCTTCCACCGGAAGCTCCACCCCGAGGTCGCCCCGCGCCACCATCGTGCCGTTCGCCGCCGCGACGATCTCATCGAGGTTCGTCACCCCGAGGCGATTCTCGATCTTCGCGATCAGCGGGATGCGCGATCCGTGGGCCTCAAGCACCGCGCGCAACTCATCCACATCGGCGGCATTGCGCACGAAAGAAGCCGCTACGTAATCCATCTCGTGCTCGGCGGCGAAGACGAGATCCTGCTCGCTCTCCACCCCCATCGAACGGAACTGCAGCTCGGTGTGGGGAAGGTTCATTCCCTTGCGGCTACGCAGGACACCGCCTGCCGCGACCCGGCACGTGACGACGTCTGCCTCCACGGATTCGACCACGAGCTCGATGCTGCCGTCGTCGAGCAGGATCGGGTCACCCGGTTCGACGGCGCTCGCCAACTCGGGGTAGGTCGTGGAGATGCCCGAGTGGCCGCCCGAGCGATCGTCGGGGAAGAAGCAGAACTCCTGGCCCGCCTCGAGGTCGACGAGCCCGCCCTCCACCTCGCCCACGCGGACCTCGATCCCGCGCGTATCGAGCATGGTCGCGACCTCGGTGCCCGTTCGTTCGCACGCCTCGCGCAAGCGCGCGAGCCGCCCCTCGTGCTCGGCGGCATCGCCGTGCGAGAAGTTCAGGCGCGCCACGTTCATGCCCGCCTCGATCATGGCGGCGAGGATGCCGACATCGTCGCAGGCCGGCCCGAGGGTGGCGATCACCTTGGTCTTGCGGACACGCAGATTCGAAGACACGCGGAGCTCCGGGAAAAAGGAGTCAGAGTCTTGGAAGTAGCGGCCTGCCCCGAGGCGGTCAAACCCGGGCCGGGCAGCCGTGCTACCGATCGGTGGCGGCCCTCGCTGTGCGCCGCCCCGGAGGAGGACCCCATGACCGTCCGCTACGAGACCGACGGCCCCGTCGCCATCGTCACCATCGATCGCCCGAAGGTCCGCAACTGCGTCGATGGCCCCACCGCCGAGCGACTCGCCGAAGCATTCCGCCGCTTCGACGCCGACGCGGACCTCGTCGCAGCCGTCCTGACCGGCGCCGAGGGGGCCTTCTGCGCGGGCGCCGACTTGAAGGGCGTCTCCGAGGGGCGCGGCAACCGCGTCGCCGCCGAGGGCGACGGCCCCATGGGGCCGAGCCGCATGCTCCTCAGCAAACCCGTGATCGCCGCCGTCGAAGGCCACGCCGTCGCCGGCGGCCTCGAACTCGCGGTCTGGTGCGACTTGCGCGTGGCCGCCCGCGATGCCGTCTTTGGCGTCTACTGCCGGCGCTGGGGAGTGCCCCTCGTCGACGGAGGCACGATCCGCCTGCCCCGCATCGTCGGGCAAGGCCATGCCATGGACATGATCCTGACCGGCCGGCCCGTCGACGGCGAAGAGGCCCATCGCATGGGCCTCGCCAACCGGGTGGTCGAACCGGGCCAGGCCCTCGCCGAGGCGGTGGCGCTCGCGAAGAGCCTCGCGAAGTTCCCCCAGCGCTGCCTGCGCAACGATCGCTTGTCGTCGCTCCGACAGTGGAGCCTCGATCTCGACGGCGCCCTCGCCCTCGAATACGAACTCGGCATGGAGGTCATCCGCTCCGGCGAGACCGGCGAAGGCGCCAGCCGCTTCGCCTCGGGCGCGGGCCGGCACGGGAGCTTCGAGGACTAGGCCGCTTCGCCCCACGCTCGCCCGCGCCTGTGCCAAGATGCGGCGAACCCAGGAGGCCTCATGTCCCGACCCTTCCGCTTCGGCGTCCAGATCTCGAGCCTCCCCACCGAGGGTTGGGTGGAGCGGCTCCGCCGCATCGAGGCCCTGGGCTTCTCCACCCTCTTCGTGCCCGACCACTTCGGCACCCAGTGGGAGCCCGTCGCGACCCTTGCTGCCGCGGCCGCCGCCACCGAACGCCTGAAGGTCGGCTCGCTCGTCTACGACGTCGACTATCGACACCCGGTCGTGCTCGCCAAGGCCGCGGCCACGACGCACCTGCTCTCCGGCGGGCGCCACGAGTTCGGCATCGGCGCGGGCTGGATGGAAACCGACTACGTCGAAGCCGGCATGACCTACGACCGCCCCGGCCTCCGCATCTCGCGCCTCGAAGAGGCGCTGCAGATCATCCGCAGCATGTGGGCGAACGAGCGCACGAGCTTCGACGGCGAGCACTATCAGATCAACGAGATCGCCCAGGCGGCGGAACTCCCCGCAGGCGAAGCGCCGCCCATCCTGATCGGCGGCGGCGGCAAGCGTGTGCTCTCGATCGCGGGCCGCTACGCCGACATCGTCGGCATCAACCCGAGCCTCGTCGAAGGCAAGGTCACCGGCGACACGGCCCGCGACCTCTCCCCCGAGAGCGTGCGCGAGAAGATCGGCTGGGTCCGCGCTGCCGCGGAGAAGGCCGGCCGCGACGCCGACGCCCTCGAGTTCAACTCCCTCGCGTTCGTGGTCGGGATCGCCGACGACGTGTCGGGCCTGCGTCAGGGCCTTGCGGGCAACAC
Source organism: Deltaproteobacteria bacterium (assembly GCA_019311105.1). Classification (GTDB taxonomy): domain Bacteria; phylum Myxococcota_A; class UBA9160; order UBA9160; family JAFDDA01; genus JAFDDA01. Next base: position 11,894 of record JAFDDA010000082.1, on the reverse strand, counting down.
GGGCATGACCCCCGAAGAGGTCGCCGACTGCCCGCTCTTCCTGACGGGCTCGCCCGCCGAGCTGCGCGACCGCCTCGAGAAGCGTCGCGAAGAGACGGGGATCAGCTACTCGGTCATCCAGGGCCAGGACCTCGGCGTGATCGAGCAATTCGCCGAAGCCGTCGTCGAGCCCCTCACCGGGAAATAGCCCCAGCCTCCGAGGCCCCTGCCATGACCGCACTGCATCTCTCCGACGAAGACCTCGCCCGCTTTGGCGTCGAGCCGAGCGACGAGGGCGCCCACGCCTACGACCCGGACGTCGAGTGGTGGAACGAATCCTGGTTCTGGGATTGGTACGACGCCGAGGGCCGCGTCGCGGGCCACTGCCGGATCGGCATGCACCCGAACCAACGGCGCGCCTGGGTGTGGCTCTATCTGAAGCACGGCGACGAGTGGCTCTGTATCGAGGAGCCCCGCCTGCCCCTCTCGAGCTTCGACCCCGACCGCCTGGCCTACGACGGCTGGGGCCTGCGTTTCTCATGGGACGTGGCGTCGCCGATCCGGACGGGGCGGTTCCGTTTCGAAGGCTTCGGCCGCATGCTGTCGGGGCCGCGCTTGGGGACCCTGCAGGCGTGTTCGGTGGATCTCGAGGTCGAGGCCATGGGCCCGCCCCATGCGCCGAACAAGATGGTGGCCGGTCACGGCTCGCAGAAATATCCGACGAGCCGCTTCGAGCAACCCGTCTCCTATCGCGGCGCGACGCGCATCGGCACCGACTCCCAGGCGCTGGAGGCCCGCGGCGAACGCGACCACTCCTGGGGCCCGCGCATGTGGAACATGGAGTGGACCGTGCTCGTCTTGAACGGTGACACGCTTCGCACCATGTCCGCGGTGGTCGACATCCCTGGTGCCCCGCGCATCCCCACCGGCTATCTCTATCGCAAGGATTTCGAGGGCCTCGTGGAGGTCGAACACGACCTCGAGGTCCATGGCCGCCCCGTCCTCGACCCGGTGGCCGGGAAGTTCCGCTTGAAGACCGACGGCGGGCACGAGCTGCGCGGCGAGATCGAGTGCATCTCGGGCATCGAGATCGACATCACGCACTGCTTCGAGCCGCCCCAGCGCTCGCTCTATCGCCGCGGCTTGATCCGCGCCCACATCGAGGGGCAGAGCGACCCGATGATCGGTTGGCTCGAGGTCAATCGCCTGAAGCCCGAGGCTTCTGCGTGAGCGAGCGGCAGGGCCGGGATCTCGAGGCGACGCGCCGGGCGTTCGCAGGCTGGCTGACGAAGGTGCTGCCCGATGTGCGCGACGTCGAAGTCGGGGAACTCTCCGCGCCCGGCGCCACGGGCTTCTCGAACGAGACGCTCTTCTTCGATCTCGCCTACACCACGGCCGCCGGCGCGCGCGTCGAGCAGAAGCTGGTGCTGCGCATCCAACCCAGCGAGAACCAGGTCTTCCCGGACTACGACCTCGACAAGCAGATCCGCACGATGCAGTTGCTCGAGAAGACCGACGTCCCCGTGCCGCGCGTCCTCTGGTACGAGCCCGACACGGCGGTGCTCGGGTCACCCTTCTACGTCATGGTCCACATCGAGGGCCGGATCCCGACGGACAACCCGCCCTATCACGTGGGCGGCTGGGTGACCGAGGCGCCGGAGGGCGAACGCTCAGCGCTCTGGTGGAGCGCCGTCGAGTCGCTCGCGGCGATCCACCGCCTCGATTGGCGGGCCGTGGGGTTCGACTTCCTCGACGAGCCGGGCGACGACCGAACGCCCATCGAGATCCAGCTCGAACAGTACCGCCGCTATTTCGAATGGGCGGCGGGCGGCAAGCGGCATCCGACCTGTGAAGACGCGCTCGCCTGGCTCGAACGGAACGCGCCGACCGGCGAACCCATCGGGCTCCAGTGGGGCGACTCGCGAATCGGCAACATGATCTTCGGCGAGGAAGGACAGTGCGTGGCCGTGCTCGATTGGGAGATGGTCACGCTCGGCAGCCCGGAAGCCGACCTCGCCTGGTTCGTCTTCCTCGACGACCACCACAGCAAGGGTGTGAACGTCGAGAAGCTCGCGGGCTTCCCACCGCGCGCGGCGACGCTTGCCCGCTACACCGAACTCACGGGTCACACACCGAAACATCTCCACTACTACGAAGTGTTCGCCGCGTTCCGCTTCTCGGTGATCATGATGCGGCTGGCCCAGCAGTTCGTGACGCTCGGCCTCTTGCCCGCGGAGTCGGACTTCGAAACGAACAACATCCCGAGCCGCATGCTGGCCGAGATGCTCGGCCTGCCCTCCCCCACCGACGCCATGGCCGCGCTCGCCTGAGGCGCTGCGGGGCTACTGGACCGTGATCGTCGCCTCGCGCATCCCGATCTGCCCGATGTGGGGCAGACACAGGTACTCGTAGTTACCGCGATCGTCGAACGTGTGGCTGTAGATCTGACCTTTCTCCAGGAACGACGAGGCCAGCGGGCCCGGCACGGGCATTGTGCCGTCGCCACTGGTGACGGTGTGGGTGACGCCATCCTCGTTCACCCACGTCACGGTCTGGCCGACCGCGATCGTCAGATGCATCGGCTCGTACCGCATGCCCCGGATCTGGACGACCGCCGACCCCTCCGGGATCACCGCGGGCTCAGCGGCCTGGGGCGCCACGGTGGGAAGGGCCGACTCTTCCCGCTCGGTCGGCGCGGGCGCAGCCTCCGGACACGCAGGCAGCGGCGCGCCGGCGTGCACGGCCTGGTCGGGCAGGCTCACGCAGTTGCCGTCGCCGGTGCCGTCCCAGGCGAAGTCACCGCCCTGTCCGAGCTGCTCCTGAAACAACGCGTGGGGCTTGCGGCCGTTCTCGAGCACGTAGTTGAAGCGGATCTGGTTGCGGTCCGCGAAGGGCTCGAGACGTTCGTCCTTCTGGGCATGCTCCTTGGCCAGCCGGTTCACCAGGATCCCGACCGACTGGTTGTCCTTCACCCAGTTGTCTTCGACGACGGTGTCGTCGGCGCCCATCACCATGATGCCGATGCCCTCGGGCAGCTGGCCCACGATGGAGTGCGGGTCGCCGAAGTTCGGCGTGTTGTTGCGGATCGACCAGTTGCGGAAGACCCGGGTCCGCTTGCCCTCCTTCTGTCGCTTGCCCGGTAGCACGAAGACGAGAATCCCCGCCGTGTTCTCGTAGGTCAGGTTGTCGCGAACGATGGCGTCGTTGGTGTTTTCGATCTCGATCCCGGCGACGTTGTGATGCACCTCGTTGTAAGCGACGAGCGCGTGGTTCGATTCGCCCACGTAGATGCCGGCGTCGACGATGCGGGTGACCGTGCAGTGGGTGATCGTGATGTTGCGAGACTGCACGGGGTAGACGCCGTAGAGGCCCGCGTCGTCGACGACGAGGTCTGAGAGGTACACCCCGTCGACACCCTGGGCGGAGACGCCATTGCCCTTGTAGTGCTTCACGCCGAAGCCCGTCATGGTGAAGGGGCTTCCCGAAGCGATCACGCCATCGTTCAGCTTCCCCTCGCCGTCGAGCACCGGCCGCTGCGTCCCCTTCACGATCCCGCGCAGCGTGATGCCGGGCGTGTCGATGGTCAGGGCCTCGTGGTAGACGCCGGGTTCGACTTCGATCGTCGCGCCGGCCTCGGCCTTCTCGATTGCGGCAGAGATGGATTCGCCCGCGTGGACCCGGATCGTGGTCGCCGCCTCGGCCGGCGGGGCAACCAGCACGCCCGCAAGGGCGAGCCCGGTCAGGATCGTTCGAAACTTGTTCATGGTCGTGTCTCCTCGCTCGAAGCGAAACGTCGCTCCCTGAGGACCGGCAGCCCCGAGGGCACGGCCGCGGGGGTCTCGGGGCGTGCAGATTCGTCGGTCAGCGCGTGCAGGAAGGCGATGAGGTCCCGGGCCTCATCGTCGCGGATGTCGAAGGGGCGGACGTGTTCGTGGATGCGGCCCGGCTCGACGCCGAGCGGTCGCCCGCCGCCCTTGCGATAGAACGCGACCACCTCGTCGAGGGTCGCGAGCGAACCGTCGTGCATGTAGGGCGCGGTCACCGCGACGTTGCGCAATGTGGGGATGGCGAACAGGCCGTCCTGCCCGGGCCGGCCGTGGGCGCCGCCGATCCCCCGGTCGCTCGACGGCACGCCGACCCCCATGGCCAGCGGTGCCTCGAAGGTCGGGAGCTGGTGGCACTCGAAGCAGCGCGTGTTGAGCGAGCGGAAGAGCGTAAGGCCTCGGCGCTCCGAGGCATCGAGCGCGCTGCGGTCGCCCCGGGCGAAACGGTCGTAGCGAGAATCCTGGGAGACGAGCGTGCGCTCGAAGCTCGCGATGGCACGCACGACGTTGCCGAACGAGAGCGGCTCGGCCTCGCTTGCGAACGCGGCTTCGAAGCGGCGCGCGTACTCCGGGATTGCGGCCAGGCGCGCGACGACGACCGCTGGGTCCGCAGCCATCTCGTCCGAGGCCAGCAGCGGCCCGAGCGCCTGCTCTTCCAAGCTCCCGGCCCGACGATCCCAGAAGAGGCTTTCCTTGAACGCGGCGTTGTAGAGGGTGGGTGCGTTGCGGGCGAGCTGCGCGCCGCCGGCGCCGAGTGCGGTCTTGCGCCCATCGCTGAAGGCGAGTTCGGGCCGGTGACAGTGCGCGCACGAAAGCGAGCGATCTCCGGAGAGCACCGGATCGAAGAAGAGCAGCCGCCCGAGCTCGACACGTTCGGGTGTTGGCGCTTCGCCGCGCACGGGCGGGAACGGGCGGTCGAGGCCCGTCGCGGGAGCCAGACACGCGGCCGCCGCCAGAGCCAGCGCGAGCAGCCGGGAGAGATGCATCGGACGGACTGGGTTGTGCAGCGGCATGCCCGGCCCACGTTAGCAACCGCGGGGACGGCGGGTGGCCGGCCCGGTATGATCTCCCAAACGCGCCAGCCGCCCCGATGCGGCAGGAGGATGCCGTGGCTTTCGTCTTCAACCCGATGGACCCCGAATTTCTCCAGGACCCCTACCCGACCTACGCACGACTGCGACAGGAGCACCCGGTCTACCGTCACCCGGGCGGCTTCTGGGCCGTCTCTCGCTACGACGACGTGGTGCGGGTCTTGCGCGACGCCGAGGCGTTCTCTTCCGAGGCCATGGGCGGCTCGCAGCCCGTGGTGACCCCGACGGGCGACCTGGCGCCGACCAGCGGGGCGCTCATCGGGCAGGACCCGCCGGAACACACGCGTCAGCGCGCCATCGTGAGCCGCGGCTTCACGCCGCGCCGGATCGCGGACCTCGAAGGTCACGTCCGCACCCTCGCGCGCGAACTCGTGGACGACTTCGTTCCCAAGGGTGAGTGCGACCTCGTGCGCGACCTCGCCAACCCGCTCCCGGTCGCGGTGATCGCTGAGCTGTTGGGCCTCGACCCGAACCGACGCGACGACTTCAAGCGCTGGTCGAACGTCCTGATCGTCGGCTCGACCCAGGCCATGGGGCCCGGCGGCCGCGAGGCCATGCTCGAGGTCGTCGGCGAGTTCGGACGCTACATGGCCGAGGTCGTGAAGGCGCGGCGCGCCGACCCGGGGGACGATCTGGTCTCGATCCTGATCCACTCCGGCGAGGACGAGAGCATCCTCGGGCCCGAGCAGGTGACCGCCTTCGCATCGCTGCTGTTGGCCGCGGGTTCCGAGACCACGTCGAACCTGGTCGCCAACTCGGTCCTCACGATGCTCACGGTGCCGGGCCTCTGGGATCGCGTGAAGGCCGAGCCCGCGCTCGTTCCCCAGATGCTCGAAGAATCCGTCCGGCGGAACTCACCCGTCCAACTGTTGGCGCGGCTCTGCAAGCAGGACACGGAGGTCGGCGGGGTGGAGATCCCGCGCGGCAGCATCGTCATGCCGTTGCTCGGCTCGGCCAACCGCGACGAGACTCGCTTCGCCGACCCGGATCGCTTCGATCTCGAACGCGATACCCAGGGCCACGTGGGCTTTGGCTACGGCAACCACTTCTGCCTGGGTGCCGCACTCGCCCGGCTCGAAGCCCGCGGCGCCGTCGAGGAGATTCTCGCACGGCTCGAGAGCCCGCGGCTCGCCACGGATCGCGTGGAGATGCACGGCTCGTTCCTCGTCCACGGCCCGAAGAGCCTGCCGCTCACCTTCGACGCCTGAGCGACCTCGCGCGCTAGGCGACGCCTCGAACGTGGGCGTAGCGACCGAAGAGGAAGCGACCGCGAGAAACCTCACGAACGTCCCCGAACCCGGCTTCCGTGAAGAGCTCGACGTCGAGGTTTCCGGCTACGGACTCGTGGGAGTGCAGGAACCGCGCGAGCGCGCCGTCCTTGCCTGCGGTCTGTCCGCCGAAATCGATCAGATGGAGCGCGCCGCCCGGCGCGAGCACCCGCCGCGCCTCCCGCAACATGCCACGCTTCACGTCGAGATCGAGATGGTGGAACATGAACGAAGAGACCACTCGATCGAAGGCGCCCTCCTCAAACGGGAGTGCGTCACCGAAGCCTTCCTTCCAGCAGACGTCGACCCCGGCGGCGGCCGCCTTCCCTGCCCCACGTCCGAGCGCCTTCGCGTCCGGGTCGAGGCCCGTCACCTCCGTGCCCGGAAGCGTCGCTGCGATCTGGACCGGGAGGCTCCCGGTCCCGCAGCCGATGTCGAGGATGCGTTGGGGTGCGGCGAGCCCGGCTTCGCGGATGAAGGTCGCACGCACGCGCTCTCCACCGAGGAGGCGCCACAGTGGATCGTAGAGTGGGAGGAAGAAATCGTGGCCGGCAGCGGGGATAAAGGCTCGACTCATGATGCGGCTCCTTCGAGGTTCGACCTCGCGCCACCGCCCCAGAACCCTGCGAGGATACCACCCGAGGTTCCCCACGCGAATGCCGTGATGTGATACACCCGAGCCGGGTTCACCCAGGAGGACCGACATGGATCTCGAAGCTCTCGAGGCGATCAAGCGGGTCAAGTACCAGTACATGCGCTGCCTCGACCAGAAGCGTTGGGACGAGATTCGCGGGTGCTTCACCGAGGACGCGACGGCGGCCTACAGCGGTGGCAAGTACAGCTACGAAGGCCGCGATGCCATCGTCGGCTTCCTAGAGAAGTCGATGGGGGCCGAGAGCTTCCTCTCCTGCCACCGTGTCTCCCACCCCGAGATCGACGTCGACGGCGACACCGCCACGGGCACGTGGGCCCTCGAAGACACAGTGATCGAAGAGGCCTGGGGCATCACCATCCGCGGCGCTGCGTTCTATGAAGACCGCTATGTGAAGACGGACGATGGATGGAAGATCCAGCACACCGGCTACCTGCGGACCTACGAGGAAATCCAGCCGCGCGCGAACGTCGAGGGCCTGAAGCTGACCGCGCACTGGTGGAAGACCGGCGGGCAGAGCGAACTCGACGCCGGGTAGCGCTCGGGCGGGGGTCAGGTGACCGCGCCGGCCACCTTGAGCTCCATGATGCGGTCCATGTCGTAGCCGAGTTCCCCGAGCAGCTCGTCGCCGTGCTCGTTGAACTCCGGGGCGCGGTTCGTCTGGGTGGGTTTGCGGTCGAACTGGACCGGGCTTGCGACGAGGTCGAACTCCGCCCCCTCGGCCGTCGCCGTGCGCACGATGTAGCCGTTCGCGCGCACCTGGGGGTCGGCCGCGACCTCGATCGTGTTCTGAACCGGTGCCCACTGCCCCGCCAAGGTCGCGAAGCGCTCGGTCCACTCGGCCAGGGTCGCCGTCGCGATCACCTCGTTGATGATCTCGCGCGCGGCGACGGCGTTTTCGGAGAGCTTCTCCGCCGAGTCGAATCGCTCATCGCTCGCGAGCTCCGGCCTGCCGAGGTGTTCGACGAAGTCGGCCCAATACCGATAGCCCTGGAGCATCACGAGGCTGATCCAGCGATCGTCCGAGGTCTTGCAGATGCCCACGAGTGGGTTGCTCGGACCACCGCCGCTCGGGATCATCGACCACGGCTTCCCACTCTGCATCGACAGCGCCGTCGCCGCGCCCATGGCCCAGGCGCCGCACGCCAGCAGCGACACATCCACCACCGAAGGCTCCCCCGTCCGTTCACGCTTGAACAGCGCCGCGGCGATCCCGCCGGCGATCGTCATCCCCCCCATCGAGTCACCGTAGGCGGGGCCCGGCTGCGGAACGATGAAGGGCATCCCCGGCGGCGTCGCGCTCGCGGCGCTGCCGGCACGACACCAGAAGGCGGTCATGTCGTAGCCACCGCGGTCCTTGTCGGGCCCTTCCGGGCCGAAGGCGGTGCCGCGCACGTAGATGATCTTCGGGTTCACCGCGCGCAGGTCGTCGATGTCGATCTTCAGGCGCGCGTTCACGCTGGGGAGCTTGTTGGAGAGAAAGACATCCGCCGTCTTCGCCAGCTCGTAGAGCACTTCGAGCCCCTCGGGTTTCGTGAGGTCGATCCCGATGGAGCGCTTACCGCGGTTCGAGTGCTCGTTCAGGACGTGGACACCGCCCGACAGATCGATGACGCCGGTGCGAGCGAGCCCGCGCATGGCGTCGCCGCGCACGGCGTGCTCCACCTTGATGACCTCGGCACCCCAATCCGCCAGCACCGCCGAGGCGGCGGGCACGAACGTGTGCTCGGCCACCTCGAGGACTCGAACCCCCTTCATCACGTCGGTCATGTCATCTCCTTCACAAGGCCCGCCGCGGGGCACACCCCATCATAGACCCGGGCTCCGGCCTCGGGGGGACTTGTGGCGGGCCGAGGGGCCCGGTGCGACACTGCCGCCGCGGTTTCCACAAGGCCGTTCGCGGTTCCACAGGAGTCTCCATGTCGTCTCTCAAGATCGGTCTTCAGCTCGGTTACTGGCAGGCCCAGCCCCCCACGAACTTCGTCGAGATCTCGCAGGAGGCCGAGCGCCTCGGCTACGACTCGGTCTTCACCGCCGAGGCCTGGGGCTCGGATTGTTTCTCGCCCCTGGCCTGGATCGGCGCGCACACCGAGCGCATCCGCCTCGGCACCGCGGTCTGCCAGCTCTCGGCCCGGACGCCGACGGCGACGGCCATGGCGACGTTGACCCTCGACCACCTGACCGGCGGCCGCATGATCCTCGGCCTCGGCGTCTCCGGGCCGCAGGTCGTGGAGGGTTGGTACGGCCAGCCCTTTGCGAAGCCGCTGTCGCGAACGCGCGAATACGTCGACATCATCCGTCAGGTGCTGGCGCGCGAAGGCCCGGTGACCAACGACGGGCCGCACTACCCCCTGCCCCTTCCCGCCGACAAAGAGGGTGCGTGGGGGCTCGGCAAGCCGTTGCGCTCGATCACGCATCCGCTTCGGGCGGACGTGCCGATCTTCCTCGGCGCGGAGGGCCCGAAGAACGTGGCCCTGGCCGCGGAGATCGCCGACGGCTGGCTGCCGCTCTACTACTCGCCCTTCCGCCCCGAGGTCTATGCCGACCAGCTCGCGAACGCGAAGCCCGACTTCGAGATCTCGCAGTTCCTGCTGGTGAACATCCACGACGACCTCGAGGTGGCCCTCGCTCCAGTGAAGGCGATGCTCGGCTTCTACATTGGTGGCATGGGCGCGAAGGATCAGAACTTCCACAAGAACCTGATGGCGCGGATGGGCTTTGGCGGCGAGGCAGACAAGATCCAGGATCTTTTCTTCGAAGGGAAGCGCGAGGAGGCCATCGCCATGGTCCCGACGGAGTTCGCCGACGAGATCTCGCTCTGCGGACCCCTCGATCGCATCAAGGATCGCGTGCAGGCCTGGAAGGAGAGCGCGGTGACGACGCTGCTCCTCACGCCCACCGACCCCGACACGATGCGCACCATGGCCGAGGTCGTGCAGGGCTGACGCGATTGCAAGGATGCGACGGCCGGTCGGACCGAACCGCTCGCCGGCCTCAATTCGGCCCGCGTTCGTACCGTCTCAGCGAGCGCCAGGCCAGCGCCGTGTAGCCCGCGTGGAAGGCGCTCAGGAACCAGCCCGTCGGGCCGGCGGCCAGCCCGCCGTGATCGAGCAGGTTGCCGCGCAGGCATCCCCAGGTGGCGCGCCCGGCCGCGCTCCAGGAGAATCGGTCGCCCCGAGCGTGGCGCGCCTCGCCTTCGACCTTCAGGTAGCGCGCGTGCTTCTCGATCATCTGGGAGAGCGAATCGATCCAGCGGTGCTCGATTTCGAAGTCGCCCTCGCCGATGACGCCCCGCTCGAAGCCGGGCCTCGGCTCGAGGCCCGCGTGCACGTAGGGCGGGGACTCGCAGCGGTCGCGGTGCGCGATGAAGAACTTCGGTCCCCGCCGCCCCCACTCGGTGCACTCCAGGCGGTGCCCCCGAAAGAAGTAGCGGATGGGGACTCCGATCAGGCCGAGGCGGGGGTTCGCCTCGATCGCCTCGAGGGCGGCGTGCTCGACGCCGTGGGGAAGGATCTCGTCGGGATCGCAGAGGATCACCCAGTCGTTGCGAACCAGGCCGATCAGCTCCCCACGCAACCGCTCCGCGTTGAGCACGCTCTCGCGCGACACGACGCGCGCGCCGAAGGATTCGGCCACGGCGACCGAGACAGTCGCGCAGGTGGTGCGCTTCGTTGTGGGAGACGATCGCCGCGGAGAAGTGGGTGCTCACGCGCTAGTGGCGCGCGGCGGAGGCGCCAGGGGCGGATCCTCCGCGGCAGCCGAGCCCTCGGACCACGTCGAGTCGAGGGGTTGGTGGATGAACGTGCGAACGAGGCCGGGGATGCAGGCCACGTGGCCCCCTCGCTTCGCGATCGAACGGGGAGACCAGCAGGTGATCCAGAAGTCTTCGTCGGCCCCCTGGCCGGGCAACCCGCCGTCGCGCTTCGGTGCGGCCAGATAGGGGGTCGGAATTGGCAGCACATCGCGCCAATAGTCACGATGGCCATGAAGATGGACGCCGGGAGCGCTGCGCAGCCAGCGGACCTCGACGCCATCGATCGTGTCGCCGCCGAAGTCGCTGTGGAGCGGGTCGCTGCGGCCGGTCAGGAGCGGCCGAGTGCGCGGGTCCTGGACCCGCGCGAGCATCTCGAGGGCGTCGGGGCGTACGTCGACGTCGTCGTTGAAGAGCGAGATCCAGTCGACGGCCGGGTCCGCCAGCCAGTAGCCGATGCCTGCATTGACCGCGTTCGGAAGGCCGCGGTTTTCTTCGAAGCGGAGCCGACGAGCGCCGTGGGCACGGCAGATCGCCTCGATCTCGCCGGCCGCGGCCTCGGCCGAACCATCGTCCACGACGAGCACCTCGACGCCGAGCGCCACGACCTGCGGGAGCGACCGTGCGAGGGCGTCGGGCCGGTCATGGGTGGTGAGCACGGCGGCGCTGACCGGCGAAGCGTCCGCTCGAGGCGCGTGAAGGCCGCGCGGGGCGAGTTTTTCGACCGCGGCGAGCGTGCGGCGTGAGACGCCCTGGGCCCGGTCGGCGGGCCCGAGCACGACGAAGACGTCGTTTCCGAAGACCGGGGCGAGCCGGTGCCGAAACGCGGTGAGGCGCCTGCGACCGACTTCCTGAAGCATGCCCATGTGGACGACGACGAACGTGAAGCGCTCGGGCGAGAGTGCGTAGGCCGCGCGGTAGCCGTAGGCACCTGCGAAGAGATCGAGGAACTCCCCGGGCGCGAGGATCTCCTCTCCGTCCCGGAGCTTGGCCCGGAGGAAGTCAGCCACCTGGGCCCAGGCCGGGTCTGTGCTCGGGAACATCTCTTGCCTCCGGAGCGGGAGCCGCCCGCCGCCCGGAACGAGGATCCTCAGAGAGCCGGGTGCTGGCAACCCCTACGAACGCACGGGGCGAGGGGCGGCCTTCAGGGAAGCAGGCATCTGGATCCATCGAAGCTCGCAGGTGCCATCCAATTCGAGAGCGGGCACCATCGGTCCATGCGATTCAGCCTGCTCCACCCCTCGCGCCGGCGCCTCACCCTGGCGGCCCGTGCCATCGACGAGTGGCGGGAGAAGGCGAGCGGCCAGCACGCGCTCGAATACCTGCTCA
>JAFDDA010000081.1 GCA_019311105.1 Deltaproteobacteria bacterium | reverse complement strand
CGCGCCGAGCTGGAACTTCACCTGCATACCGCCGACCTTCGTCGTCTTGGCGACGGTGACCCCGACCGGGACGTTCCACTTGCTGCCAGAGACCGCCCGGGCGTCGTAGGTGATATTCGAGTTGAACCCGATCTGCAACGCGTCAGGCAGGTTTCAGAAGAAGAGGGGGGGGGCTGCCCCCCACTGCTTGCCGCCGAGGTCTTTGCCCGCGGCTGTCGGAAAGAGGATTGTGGGCGATCATCCGCAGTCCCGCCTAGAAGATGTTGCCCTTGATCAGCGGCGCGATCACCGGGATCACGTTGAACTTGAGGAGCAACCTCTTCCCGAAGTCGTCCTGGCTTACGACCGAGTACTCGAGACCAAGCTGGAACTTGACGGCTTGACTGGCGACCTTCGTGGTCTTCGCGACCGTGACACCGACGGGCAGGTTCCACTTGTTGTGCGGCTCAGCCCTGTGGTCATAGGTGATCTTCGGAGCGAACCCGATCTGCCACGCGTTCGGCAGGTTCAGAAAGAAGAAGTAGAGGATCTCCCCCTGGTTGAGGTCGGGGCGGCGCGTGTCCTCGCTGGCATACTCCCAGAAGTACTTGGGGGAGAATCCGACGGTCACGAGTTCGTTCTTCCAGACGAGGGCGGCCGCGGGCCCCATCCCCCATTGCTTGGCACCGAGGTCGTCGTCGGTCGCGGTCGGGAAGTACAGGGACGTCCCGAGCGCGGCCATCACACCGCCGCCGAACAGCGGGTAGGGCTCCTTTCGCGCGGCCAACAACAGCAACGTGGTGTCGCCCAGACCGGTGTTCCGGTCGAAGTCGACCCCGGTGGTCCCGGGCCCTGGAACCGGCGCGCTCCATACGATGGGGACCGTGGGTCGCGCGATCAGCCGATAGTCGTCGGTCAGGCTGATTGGCAGGATGGGCTGGAAGGCCGCCGAATAGGTCGGCCGATCGATGTCGCCATCCTCGAGCCGCCCTCCGTTCCATATGAAGTCGAACTCGGTGAACAGAGCCCAGACGTCAGACAGCGGGTTCGCGAGCTTCGCGCCGAGTTCGGCTACGTCGTCGCCCTCTTGCGCGTGGCCGACGACGGGTGCGAGCGTGAGCGTCGCGGCAAGAATCGTGGCCTGAAGCCTTCGCCAGTTGTTCAAGGCAGTCCTTCCCATTCGGTTCAGAATGTGGTCCGCACTCGAACGCTGAGCGCGGACGCGTGGCCGTTGTCGCGATCCAAAGCGGGCTTGATGATCGACTGGTAGCTGAGGGTCATGTCCACCAGCGGAAACAGCGGGAACCGATAGAACAGCTCGACGTTGTATTCGCTGCCGAGGCCGGTCGGTTGAGCCCAGTTGAAGGCGGCGCCGAGCAGATCGTTCTGCAACCCGAACGGACCGGGCGGGTCGTAGAGCAGGAACGAGACGCCGGCGAGCTGCTTGTAGATGGCGGAGTTCTCGAAACTCCGTCCGACCTTCAGGATGCCGATCGCGCGCCCATCGTCGGTGAGCTCCTGCTCGTGCTTGAGGAAGACGCCCCACCCTTCCTGTCCGGTGTTTCCGTTGGCCGCCGTCCGGTTCTTGGTGCCGTCGGTGTGCCAGAAGGTCATCTTCGAGTATCCGGCCTTCTCGGTGCGGGGCCAAAGCTTCACGTTGAGCTGGACGGCCTTGAAGAAGTCACCCTCATCGATGTCGCCGAAATCGCTGCGGTCGGCGTTGGCGTCGGAGACGAGCCCCACCAGCGTGACCCGGTCGCTCGGGTACCACGCCCCCACGAACCCGATCCCCGAATCGGCGTGTCCGATCCCGAACGAGCCGATGCCCGCCGCCGTGAGGAACGTGGTCGCCGTGCTGAGGTGGGCCGAGGTGGCAAGCGTCGCGTCCGGGGTGATCTTGCCGATGCGGAAGGCCCAGCCCGCCTCCGGGCTCCCCATCTGCCAGTAGAGATTGCGGACGATGACCTCGGGGCTCTCGTAGGGCGCGTAGGAGTTCCCCGTCTGGATGACGCTTCCGAGGGCGGCGGTGCCGAGCTCCTCGGGCGCGAGCGTGCCGTGGTCCCAACGTCCTTGGAGATGGACGAAGAGCTTCCCCTGGTGCGGCTCGTCGCGCGCGAAGAGGTCCCAGCGGGCGATGAAGTCGGCGTTCGTGCCCACACCCCAGGAGTCGACGTGGGGCTCCGACTCCGAAACCCACTGGTAGAGCTGCGCAACCGTGAAGCCGACGTCGAGACCCACGGCGTCGTAGAGGCTCTTCTCGCCTCGGTCCACGAAGTCGTGGAACCAGCCGAGGGGAGAAGCGGGAAACAGCGACTCGCGCTGCCCGCCGCGCGTCTCGTTCTCGACGAGCAGGTTCTGCGGGTCCTCCGGGTCGTCGCTCAAGCCGCTTGCGAGCGACCCCGTCGAGGCGAGCGCGATCGACAGGCTGCCCAGGGCGATGATGACGACGAGCGAGGGCTTCATCCGGTGTGAAGCGCCTTCGCGCTTACATCCCCGAGCTGTTGAACCCACCGGCCACCGTGTAGAAGTTGCCCGTCGAGTACATGTTGTAGCCATCAAGCAGCGCCATCGTGAAGTGCGCCGCCTCGGCCGTCTCACCCAGGCGGCCCACCGGGATCTCCTCGAGAAGCGCCTCCATGATCTTCGGGTCCTTGTCGGCGCCGAGGGTGTGCTTGAAGCCCGGGTAGTTCATGAAGTTCGTGCCGACGGCATTCACGCACACGCCCTTGTCCGCCACGGTCAGCGCCGCGCAGCGGCACATCATGTTCGCCGCGGCGCGCATGACGCTGTAGGCCATGAGGCCCGGGTGCGGTTTTTCGCCCGTAGCGCTGGTCTGGACGACCACCTGCCCGGAACCCGCCTCCACCAACGGCGGAAGCACCGCCTGCAGCGCGTACATCACCCCCAGGCAATTCTGCTCGTAGGAGAGCTTCATGTTCTCGGGCGTCTCTTCGAGGGTGTCCTTCCCGCCGTGCCAGGCCGTGCGGATGAAGACCGAGTCGTAGCCGCCGAACTCCGCCATCGCGGCGTCGACCACCGTCTGGATCTTGCCCGGCACGCCCTCGTTGTTCGGCCCCTCCTGCTCGAGGCCGGGGACGGTGACGACCTTGTAGGCGCCGAGGTCCTTCAGCTCCTTCTCGAGGCCCTTCTGCACGTCGGAGACCACGAGGCCGTAGCCGAGTCGGGCGAACTCCTTGGCGAGGTAGGGCCCGATGTTCAACTGGGCGTCGGTGACGATGGCGACGCGCTTGCCCGAGGGCGAGTTCGTGTGGGCCTTCTTGCCCGGGGCCGGCGGCGGCGTAGGCGCGGCGGCGGCAACGCCGGGCAGCCCGGCGCTCGCCGCGGCGAGCCCCGCGGCGCCGGCGGCCAGGAAGTGTCGGCGGTCGAGGCCGCTCTGGTCCTTGGGGTCGTTCTCGGAACTCATGCTGCCAATCCTCCTAGGGTCGCGTCGCCGCGAACGGGATGTCCAGGTACTCGATCGCCTCGGCGCCGGTCACGATGGGGCGGCCGACCGCAGCAACGATCTCCTTCGCGCGTTCGATCTGTTCGACGTTGCTCGGGCCAGTCGACCAGTCTTCGAGCCCAACGCGGAAGCTGCCGCCCCGCTCGAGGGCCATGCGCGCCAAGGGCGAGTCCATGATGCTCTCGTTGCCGATCATGCCGACCGACCATTTCAGGTCGAGGCCCTCGATCATCTTCAGGTAGAGCTCGAGCGCCTCGGGGATCGGCGGCGCCATGGCCGAGAAGCTGTCCGGGCCAAAGTAGATGTTGAGCTTCGAGCCGGGCGGGATCGTGCCCGCGCGTGCCATGGCGACGGCGTTCTTCATCCAGCCGGGCTCGAACACCGAAATCGAGGTGCCCGTACCGAGGTCCTTGCAGAGCTGCAGGATGTAGCGGGTGTCTTCCGGCCAGAAGCCGTACCAGAAGAAGCCCTCGTCGGGGCCCGGGACGCCCTGGTCGTCGAAGGCGCCGAGCGGCACCACACCCATGTCGAGCAGCACCATGTTGGCGAGCCCGGCCTCGGCCAGGATGCGGTGGTGGCTGCACTGGATCTCCGCCGGCCAGACCTTGCGCGTGCGGTTGTAGACGCCCGGCGCAAAGTTGGCGGTCGCGTAGAGGATGGCGTGCGGATGTTTCTCACGGACCGGGCGATAGACCTCAGCGTAGGCCTTCGCGGCGACCCCTGGGTCGATGCTCGGCTGGTTCGAGTGGGAGTGGACGATCGTGGCGCCCGCGTCGAGGCAACGGAGGATCTCCGCTGCCTGCTCCTCGAGGGTCTCCGGAACCAGCGGGTTGTGGGCCTTGGTGGTCGAGCCGTTGATCGCGCACTCGAGGATCACCGGCTTCTCGGACACGGGCTTCGTCTCACTCGCCTCGGAGCGCCGTGCCGTCGCGCCCATGGCCGCCACGGCGCCCGCGCTGGCCAGCGCGCCGAGGAATTCCCTTCGATCCATGTCAGCCGACCTCCACGGTGCCGTCCTCGCGGATCGCGATCGGGTCCCCGGTCTTCACGGTCTCGAGGAACTCGTCGCCCAGCAGGTCGATCGTGATGACGCGGCGATCGTTCCAGACGTCATCCATCAACAGTCCGGCATACGAGACGGAGTCGATGTGCTCTGAGAAAAGCATCGCTTTGGGCCCGACGCCCAAACTCCCCACGCCCATCAACGAGGCCCCGCCCAGAGAGGAGCCTACGGTCATCGGGGTACAGATGATCGCGCCCTTCAGCTCCTTCTTGTAAAAATCTTTGTTGTTTGGATCGGTACAGGGAGCACTGGTCGTGTTGCCGCCAAACAGGTTGTCGAGGTAGGAGCCGGACGTGTTGAACGCCTGTTTTGATGCGAGCGCCTTGCCCTCGAGGTTTCCGGGGAGCAGCGCGCGTCCTTTGAACGATTTAGTAGCCATGAGATTCTCCAGATTTCGTAGTTGGCTGCGGCCTAAGAGTTCGTCGGAATCTTGCCCGTCAAGATGACCTCGAGGAGGGCATCGTCCTCGAGGTAACGCACTGCCGGAAAGTAGTTCCGCGTCTTGGGGGAGTTCGTGACGCCGTAAATCCTATCGGAGAAACCTTTCATGCCCGCGTAACTCACCGTACACATATTGGTGAACCTCATATTGGCCTCCACCATCTTGCCGACCAGCAGCGGTTCGTCTTTGACGAGATGGTCCCGCACCACGTTCGAGCAGAACAACTTGGTCGGGATGGCGGCCGTCGGCATGCCTCTCTTCTCGACAGCCTCCGTGACCTTCGTTCCCCAGAAGAGGATCTCCTCGTAGGTGTTGTGCGGACAGCCAATCAAAGCGACCGTCGGGTCCTCAGGACGCCCTTCCCATTCAACCGGGAACGTGGCGAGGACCCGCGCCTGCTCGGCATCGTCGTAGACGTAGGTCTGGTAATCCTTCTTGAGCAGCTTGCGCCCCTTCTCCTTGGCGTCGGGAGTGAGGTTCTCCACGTGGTAGAGGCCCACGGCGCCGCTGGCCGCGGTGGCACTGCCCATCTTCTTCAACAGGTGCATGTTGTCGTTGGAGACTTCGGTACCCAGGTATGGGTCCATGCCGGTGATGAAGGGGACGCCATCGATGACCTTGAGGCCGATGGCCGTGCCGAGCACGCCCAGGTCCGGTTCTTTCGAGGTCTTCACGTCCACGAGCCAATCGGCCATGCGCCCCTCGTCCGTCATGAGTCCGAACAGCGGCGCCTTGCCGAGAAGCCCACACAGCAGTTCCATGCCGGCGGCGTTGCGGTTGGTCCGGAGTCCGAGTGCGGAGTTGCCGTAGTTGGTCGCGGAAGACTCCGCCCAGGCCACGTAGGTGCCCACGGGCGGGGCATTGCCAACCTCCGGTACGTAACAGGCGCAGCTGCGGAAGTTCAGGTCCGGCGCGCCGAGTTGGGCATGAACCCAATCCAGGTCCCGCTGAAATTTGTAACCCTCGTAGATCAACTTCATGTCCGTCTCGTTGTTGTTGACGTTGTAGACGTCGTAGCAACGCGGATTGACGGTGTAGGGTGCGTAAGTCTTCAACCCGGCATCGGCGCACTCCTGAAACAGATCGATCATCGGCTTCATGTAGTCCGTCCCGGTGTACAGGGAGCAGTGCGGCGCGCCGCCGAGATCGACCAGCTTTTCGGCCCCGAAGGCATTGCCGTGGGCGACGACGATGGCCATGACCTTGGCCAGTTCCGGCCCCTTCTTGCCATCCATGATGTCCTGCTCTTCCTGGGTGAGCGGCATCTGGTAGGGCGCTTTCGGATCAGCCTGCCGGGAATTGCTGCTGGTGTGGTTGAAGCCCCGTTTCGTGGTCCCGTCCGCGGCTGGGACGTACCCGTCGGAGTGCTGGAGCTTGCCCGCGTAGGCGGGTCGCTCTCCCTTCTTCGCAGCAGTCGCGGCTCCCTTCTCGGCGGGCTTCGCGAAGGCGACCTTCGCGAACAGGCCTTGGAGAGCAGCGGGTGCGAGCGCAGCCAACGGCATCGCCTTGAGTAGCGTTCTGCGTTTCACGATGAGTCCTCCGTTCGATCGATTTCGGGACCTTCGCGACCGCCGGGCCCGGGAGACAAGCCGCCGTTTCCCTGTGAGCCCCATGGGCGGAGCCACTCAGACGATCCTAGATCAGCGAAGAAGGTGAACCCCTGCCATTTCAGGCCATGGGACCGCCGACCTCCGAACGTGTCGCCCCGGTGTCCCGATCGTGTCGCCCCGGTGTTGGCGACCGGTCGATCCCTCTCAACGAGTGGGGCAGGCCGCCTCGCGGCCGCGCGCGACCTCCGCTCGCCAGGTCGACGGAGCCACTCCGGCGCGGCGCCGGAAGAAGCGGGTGAAGTGTGCCGCGTCGGAGTAGCCGAGCTCCTCGGCGACCTCGCACACGGTGTGGCGACCGACCTCGAGCCGCTTCACCGCGTGCTCGAACCGGAGCTCGTCCGCGAGCACGTGCCACGTCGTGCCCACCTCGGCGAGCCGGCGGCGAAGCGTGCGCGGGCTCGTCCAGATCAGCTCCGCCGCGAGCTGCTGGTTCAGGAGCCGCCCCGTGACCCAGGGGCGGAGAATCTGTCGCAGGCTCGCCTCGAAGCTCGCTCCGGGCGGCTCGGCCTCGGCCGTTGGCCTCGGGGTCGCCGCGGGGAACGGGGCCGACAGCAGCGGTGTCGGGACTGCCACCGCCAGCGCCGGGCGACCGAACGCGACCCGCACGCCGGGCAGCCGGCGCGTGCTCGCGGCCCAGCCCCGCGCGGACGACTCGACCTGGAGCCGATTGGGCAGCCATTCGGGCCCCGCAACCTCGCGGATCACGGCCAGCATGAACGAGAGCGTGTACTGCTCGGCCGGCTCGTCACCCTCCCAGTCGTGGACGTCGGCAACGCGCCGGCGCCAGAACCAGGTCACATCTCCGTCGCGCGTGAGGCCGAGCTCGTTCATCGGGATCTGCCGGACGTAGCTGCGGCACATGACCCGGAGGGCGTCGCCGAGGGTCACGGCGCGGGCCATGGGCGGCGCCCAGCCGGCGCCCCGCCAGCCGGCGATGCCGGCGACGCCTAGCCAGAAGTCGTCGAGCCCCTCGCGGCGGCTCGCGCTCCCGACCAGCTTCCACACGCTGCGGCCGGGGAGAAAGCCACGCGGGTCCTCGCGGACCTTTGGCGAGATGCGTGCCCTCTCGAGGTAGCGATCCGCCGGAACGCCCAGCGAGTCGAGCAGGGTGGCAACGCGGACCGCGTGCTCCGCGTTGATCAGGGGGATCGGCCTCACGGGCTCCATGCTAGGCCGTTTAGGTGGGCCTTTCAGTCCGGGACCCTGCCGGGTGGTTGCTGGGCGACTCCGCAGACTCCGGCTCGGCGCGGGTCGGCGCTGGGTCGGCGCTAGAAGGTGGCGAGCTCTCCGTCGTCCACGTCCTGGATCACCTCTTGGATCCGCTCCCAGACCGTCTCGATCTCGTCGTTGGTGAGACCGAACTGGAGGACGTTTCCTCGGCGAGTCGCGCCCGTTCCGGGGTCCAGGTTCGGTCCGGGCTCGGCGTCGCGGTACATGCCGTCCGCGTCGAGCTCGAGCTGCGCCACCACTCCGAGCGCCTCGACCTGTTGGCGCGTCACCGTGCGCAGGCGGTCGACCGCGCTGCGGGGCACCGCGGGCAGCCGGATCGAGTTCCAGTTGGCCACGAACCAGTTGTAGAAGGGCCAGCGCTGGAAGGCGACGCCGTTGTCGATGGCGTAGATCCGGCCGCTGCCCTGCTTGTCGAACAGGAAGTTGCCCGCGCGCCCGTCCTTGTGATCGATCAGATAGGTCAGGATGTTGAGGATGCCCATGTAGTAGGCATAGTCGCGATCGTTCGAGAAGCGCTCGGCCTTGTAGATCGGGACGTCGAGGGTCAGGTCGTCGAGCCACAGCGAGACCAGCCCGAGATTGCAGTTCGCATCGAGGAACTCGCGCTCGAGTTCCTTCCAGGTGACGCACATGAAGACCGAGGGCGGCACGACGAAGAATTCCTCGTCGAGAAAGAGCTTCTGGACCTCGTAGGCGGCCACCTCCTTGCGAGGTGCGTTGTTGACGCCGTCGAGGTCCGACGGAACGTCCTTCCACTTGAAGGTCAGGTCGGCGTCGGTGCCCTCCATACGCGCCACGACCTTCTTGGCGCCGCTGGTCCCCGCGGCGGTGCGCTTGGCCTGTTTGACCACGCCGTCGCGGCTCTGCATGACCGCTACGAACTGCTCCGGTTGCATCGGCCAGTTGTGCCACGGGTTGGCCTGCTGCGGCACCGGCCCGGTGCTGAAGCCGACCTCGCCTTCGAGCGGGTGCGGCAGCATGGCGCACCCGGCGGTCCATAGGAGCCCGATCAACAGCGAGCCGTTCACGAGGCGTGTGATGTCGTTCCGAGTTCGCGTCATATCCCCTCCGAGAGTGGTCGGTCGGTCGGGGCTAGTGCGCGGTGCAGACACCCTGGACCATCAGCCCGCCGCCCTGCCCTGCGATGGCGAGCGAGAGGTCGCCGTCGCTGCCGACGCGGAAGCTGTAGGCCCGCTTGCCGTCCTGGGCGATGCCCTGGATGACAATGGCGCCGTCGATCGTCGTCGGGGCGGCGAACTTCGTGACGCGTTCGTCGCCGCTGGCGAGCTTCCCGGTGGCCGTCTGCTTCTCGAAGTCGAGGTGGATGAAGTGCGCCATGTCGGCCTCCTCCGCGGACATCCGCCCGCAGTCGCCCGCGCCGTGGCAGCTGACGATGTCGGTCGGCGCGCACAGCAGCGGCTTCGAGCCGTCGAAGTCCCCGGCGCTCGCTGCGCCCGTCAGCCCGAGGCCGAGCCCGAGCGCCATCATCGTCATCCATCGCCCCATCATCGGTCGAACTCCATCGCGCTTGGTTGCCGTCATCGAACCGTGTACCCCCGACCCTCGAGGCAGGCCCCGAGCGCGCGCTGGTACTCGGCGCGGCCAGCGTCCTGGTTCTGGTTGTAGGCGTTGGCCTGGGCCTCGGCCTGTTTGTTTTGATCCCGACGGCGTAGGCCGTTGAAGAGACCGCCCGAGACCGCGCCGATCGCCGCGCCCTTGCCTGCGTCGCCCGCGATGGCGCCGATGATCGCGCCGCCTGCGGCTCCTACGGCGCCGCCCTTGACGGCGCCTCGGCCCGTCGAGCGAGTCTGCGCCTGGGCGCTCGGCCCGGACATGGTCGGGTCGTAGCCCGCCTGTTTCGTGGCCCAGACGTGGCACTCGCCTTGGTCCTTGTCCTGCTGCTGCTGGCTCTGCCCCTTCTGCGGATAGATGTAAGGGGCTGCGACGGCGCTGGGGGCGGCCAGGGCGATCGCGAGGCCGAAGACGAGGAAGTGATTTTTCACCGATTGTCTCCTGGGTTTCGGCCGCGTTTTAGCGGCTCCGGCTGCGACGAGCATACCGCGAAAGGCCACGAGAACTAAGGGTTCGCGATCGCGCTTGCGATGGCCTGGGCGAGTTCGCGAACCAGCGCCGCTTCGGCATCGACGAGGGCTGCGTAGCCCTCTCGCGCCAGGGGCTGGCTATGCACGAAGCGGTGCTCGGCGACCCCGCCCGGCTCACCGCGGGTTTCGATGCGGACGTCGGCGACCAGGATGGCTCGGCCCGACATGGTGCCGTGTAGCTGCTCCACGAAGACCTTCACGTCGTGCTGCCAATGCGCCTGGTCGTGACGGTCTAGGCCCACATCCTCTCCAAGGGCCTGAGCCAGCTCGGCGCGAAGCAACAGGCGCACGCCGGTCGCCAGGGGCTCGGCCCAGGTATGGTTGCGCGCAACCTGAACCTCGCGGGCGGCGCCCTCCACCACGACGCCAGCCTGATCCAGGTAGGGCGCCACGATCACTCGGGAAAGGCCGACCCGTGGGCTGCCCGCCAAGCTCGCCGTCCTCTCGGACTGCTCGGCGCGCAGCAGGTACGCGGTGCGCTCGGGAGCGGTGCCCCCGCATGCGAACAGCAAGAGAGTCAGCGAGAGAGCGAGGGTTCTCATGGCGTTCCTGCCGGTGGAATGGGATCGGCGGCCGGCTCCCGGGAGAAAATGACGGAGTTCGGCTGATCGTCGAGCGTCCGTAGCAGCTGCCGCAGGGCGGCAAGCGTGCGGTCGAGCTCGGTCATCGTCCTCAGGAGTCGCCCCTGCATGGCAGAGTCCCCTGACACCGAGTCGAGCACGCTGCGCAGCTCGACGAGGGTGGCATCGAGTGACGCCGGCAGCTCCTGGGCGGAGGGGCTGGCGACGAGCGCGTCCACGTCGGCCAGGATCTGGTCCGCCTTGTCGAGCAGGTCTTCGACCGGCAAGGCGTTGAGCTTGTCGAGCAGGCTGGTGACCCGCACCTGGATCCCGCCCAGCCCGCTCTCTATGGTCGGGATGGTCGGACGCCCATCGAACTCGCCCAGGCGGGCCGGCTTCTCGTTCGGGTAGACGTCCATGTAGACGTACAGGCTGCCGGTGAGCAGGCTCCCCGTCGACAGGGTTGCCCGCAAGCCGTTCCCGACGGCCCGCTCGACCGCGGCCTTCAACATGGCGACCCCCTGCTCGTCGTCGGGCAGCTCGAGACGGCCCGGCTCGAGCCGGATCAGGACCGGGATCGGCGCCCCCTTGCCGCTCAGGCCCGTCCGGTTCAGCTCCGAGAGCAGCACGCGCTCGACGCTTCCGATCCGGATGCCCCGGTACTCGACCGGCGCACCCGGCCGCAGGCCGCGCAGCGACTGCGTGAACGGCACCACGTACTCGACCGACTCCCGATAGGGGCGTTCGTTCACGGCGGAGTAGTTCTCGTAGAGCTGGAACTGTTCGCCGGCTTCCGCTTTCTCGCCGGGCTTCCCGCCTTCCGGCAGACCGAAGACGACGCCGCCGACGAGCAGCGACTGAAGGGAATCCATCTGCATCTGGATCCCGTCTGCCGTTGCGCTGAGGGAGAAGCCGCTCACGTTCCAGAAGCGTGTGGAGGAGGTGACCAGGCTGTCGTAAGGCGCCTCGATGAAGACGCCGTAGCGCATCTTTCTCTCGGCCAGGTCGAACTCGGCCGTCTCGATGCGACCCACCCGGTATTTCTTGTAGAGGACCGGATCCCCGGCCCCCACCGAGCCCGCGCGATCGCTCACCAGCTCGAGTTTCAAGCCGGGGGTGCCGGCCGGAGTGACCGGAGGCACGTCCAGGCCGCGAAACTCGCGCCGTCCGGGTGCGCCGGTGCCCGGTGCGATCTGGATGAAGCCGCCCGAGAGCAAGGTTCCCAGGCCGGAGATGCCCGCCGGCCCGATCCGGGGCTGCACCACCCAGAACTCCGTGTCCTCGTGCAGTAAGGACGTCGCCTCTTTGTCGAGCCGCGCGGTCACGACGACGCTCTCGAGATCCTCGTCGAGGCCCACGCTCTCGACCACGCCCACCTCGACGTCGCGATACTTGATCTTGGTCTTCTCGGCTTCGATGCCCGAGCCGGAGGCGAAGACGATCTCGACCTCGGGGCCCTGGCTGCGCAGGGTGTGGATCACCATCCAGGCCCCGAGCACGACGGCGACGATCGGCACCAGCCAGATGGTCGACATGCGCTGCCGCTCGCTTACGTTGGCAGACGCATCAGCCATCAGAGTCTCCGAGCTGGTCCCAGATGAGTCGGGGATCGAAAGATTCGGCCGCCACCATCGTTACCACTACCACGCCGCCGAAGGCAATCGCCGCGGGCCCGGGCGTGATGAGCAGGATTCCGCCCAGGTGGATCAGCGCCACCAGGATGGCGACGACGAAGACGTCGGTCATCGACCACTTGCCGACCAGCTCGGTGGCCCGGTAGAGCCGGGTGCGCTCCTGATGCGAGGTAGGACGCTTGCGCGACACGGTCCAGCACAGGTAGGTCAAGGCGAGCAGCTTGCTGATCGGGACCATCACGCTGGCGATGAAGATGACCGCAGCGATCGGGAAGTCGCCGTGGTGGAGGAGGACAATCACGCCGCCGATGATCGTGCTGTCGGTGGCGTTCCCGAGCTGGGTCGTCGTCATGATCGGGAGCAGGTTGGCCGGGATGTAGAGCAAGGCCGCCGTGGCCACCAGCGCCGCGGTTCGCTGCAGGCTGTCCGGCTTGCGCAGGTGTAGCGCCGCGCCACACCGCGGGCACTCGTGACTGCTTTCCGGGGCCACCTTGAGGCACGTGTGGCAGCACGCGAGGCCCTCGGCGGCGGCGGTTCCGGCGACGAAGCGGCTCATGGCGTACGGGCCTCGATCTCGCCCCACATCTCGAGCGTGTCGAGGTTGGACAGGGCGAGGGTGAAGCAGACGGCGAAGCCGACGTAGGCGAAGAACGAGATCCCCATGACGACGGTAGCCATGGCGGCGATCTTGACCAGGCTCACGAGCACACCGATCACGAAGACCTCCACCATGCTCCAGGGGCTCAGGAATGACACGAAGCGGCCCGCCGGCACCAGCCACGGCGCGGGCTGCGGCCGTCGCAGGGGCACGAGCAAGGCCAGCAGCGTCATCAGGATGAGGGCGGGGATGCCCACGATCGGGCCCAACACCAGCACCGCCAGTACCCCGTAGCCATCGCGGTAGAGCTCGATGGCCGTTCGCGGCAGAGTCATCACCTGCTCCAGCCCCTTGGCCTTCAGCTGGAGGAAGGGGAAGGTGTTGGCCAGGACGAGCAGCACGCAGGCCGCCAGGGTGTAGGCCAGTGCGCGGGTCAGGCCGTCGGGCCGGGGCGCCGTGAGGACGTGACCGCAGCGCGGGCAGGTCGCCCGCTCGTGCTCACCGAGTTCTCCGATCTGGACGAGCAGATCGCACTCGACGCAGGCGATGCGCTCGACCACGGGAGCTGCCGGGAGGGACCCGAGATCGCTTCCCGCTTGCCCGGTCGAGACGATCGTATGGGCGGGAGTCTCCGTGGGCAGCCGGGGCTGCTGCATGTCCATTCGCTCCTCCCGCTAGCTCGGGGCCGTCTCGGGCTCGTTCTCCAGCCACCACCGGAACAGGCCGTGGCCGACGGCCAGCACGACGGCGCCCACGAACAGGCCGATGATGCCGGCGCGGATGAACCCACCGATCGCGCCGATGAAGATCACCGCAGTCGGCACATCGCTGCCGCGTCCGAGCAGCAGCGGCTTCAGCACGTTGTCGCTGAGGCCGATCACCACACTCCAGATCGCGAACAGAATCGCCACGCCCATCGAACTCGAGGCGAAGACCCAGACGACGATCGGCAGCAGCACCAGCACGGGCGGCAGCTGCACCACGGCCAGGAGCAGGACCAGCAGAGTCCACAGGCCCGCCGCGGGGACGTCTGCGGCCAGGAAGCCGATGCCCGCCAGGAACGCCTGGATGACCGCGGTGCCCAGGATGCCTCGGGTGACGCTCTGGACCGTCCCGCCGGCGAGCGTGACGAGCTCCGCGCCACGGCCCGGGACCAGACGCTCGGCGACCCCGCGCGCCGCCGCCGCGGCCGCCTCCCCGGAGGCGAGCAAGAAGCCCGCGAGCACGACCGAGAGCGCGAAGATCACGAGCCCGAAGCCGGCGGAGGCGCCCCGTTCCAAGACCCAGGCGGCCACGGCCTTCAGCTGAGGATGGAGCGGCTCCAGCGCCGCTTGGAAATTTCGCGACGCCGCCGACCAGAAGGAATGGATGGGCTCGCCCACGATCGGCCAGTCCGCGACGGCGGCCGGAGCCGGAGGCACGGCGAGGGTTCCGGCTTGGACGCTCGTCGCCAGCTGGCTCGCCGACTCCACCAAGTTCTTCGTGAGGAGGGCGGACGGAACGATCAGCAACACGAGCGTGACGACCACGAGCGCGGCCGCGGCGAGCGCCTTCCGTCCCCCCAGGGCGCGACAGAGCGCCACGTGGAGGGGCTGCGTCGCGATGGCCAGGATGATCCCCCAGACGATCGGCTGGAGGAACGGGCGCGCGATCTGGAAGCACCACACCACGAGCAGCAGGATCAGGCCGACCCGGATGCTGGTCTCGATCGCTCTCCCGAGGAAGTCTCGATCTTCGGCGCTAGGCACGATGCGCTGCCTCCTTCTTCGCGGCGACATCCTGCAACGGAACGGCCCGCGATCGGCTGCTCATTTCACGCCACCCGCCCCTCCTCGGGCGGTGGCCCTCCGGTCCAGCCCCGCGTGGGCCCCGACGGCTCTCCACCTCAGATGAACAGCGTGACGACTCCCATGGCGGCGAACAGGAGCAGATAGATCCAACGCGAGTGGTGGTCGATCACTAGCGCAAGCTCGGCCCGTTCCTGGCCGGCCAGGCTGGCGGTGAGGACCGTCTCGCCCAAGGCCAGGAAGATCAACGCCGACGAGCCGACCACGAACTCGTCCACTTGGGTGAGGTACGAGATCGGTGGAAGAACCCCGGAGATTTGAATCTGGAAGGCGATGAGCGTGAAGATCGAGGCGGTGGCCACCCCGATGCGGGGGCCGAGCTGCGACGGAGAGATCCAGAAGACGCTCCAGGCCATGAAGACGATGAAGGCCATCGGGATCAGGATCTTCCAGATGTAGTAGCCCGTCCTCCGGTCGGCGAGCAGCGGGAAGCCCACGCGGGCCGCGGCGCGCCGCCCCCCATCGGCCTCGAGCTTGTCGACGACTGGCTCGCCCAGCTCGACCCGCCAGCCCGCGACGGAGAAGTTCGGGAGCCGCCCCGTCAGCTCCGGTACCACCGTGACGGCGAGCTCCTCCGGTCGGTGCGGCGAGACGAGCCGGATCCACAGCGTCTGCTGATCGAACGGGAACTCCCTCAAGTCCAGCGGCGAGGCCAGGGTCACCAGGGCGCGGGTCCGGTAGTGGACGGACCCGTCCGCCTCGACCCGCACGCTCCGCGGGCTCGAGACCGTCACCCGGCGCTGGTTGACCATGAAGAAGCCGGGGTTCCAGACCTCGGCGAGCGGCAGGACCCGGCTGCTCGGACCCGAGTGCGGGTCGAAGGCGAGGCGCGGATCCTTCCAGAGAAGGTTGACGATGAGATCGGCGAGGAACGTCTGGGAGCGATCGTCGATCTCGGCGAGGTCGAGGACGTAGACGCCGACCTGCACCGGTGTCGGTGTCCCGGCCGGGTCCGGCCTGGGAGCCGCGGCCGTGACTCCCTGGGCGCCCGCCACCGAGCTCACGAGGCACAGGGCGGCGGCGAGCCCAAGGGCCCGCGCCTCGTGGGACCACGAGCCCGAGGCCAGTCGCTGCGCGCCGAACCGGAGGCACCATCCGCGTCGGTCGGCCCGAACCGCTGCCTCCAGGACACCACCTCGCTTTCCCTCGGCGGCCTGCGCCGCGAGACGCCCCCTTTGTCGCACACCACTCCCCGGGCCTGCAAGCGACCGCGGGCCGCGGCGAGCGGCCGCATGCGATCCGGATCCCATTAGTTATGGGGCATCGCGCCTCGCGCGACTCGCGATCCGTCTGCGAGCGGATCACCGATGGGCGCTGAACCGGACGCGAACTATGGTTTCCCGGCCTGCGTCACGCACCGTCCGTCGACGACGAGCCGCCTCGGAGATTCTCGGAAGTGAAGGTCAACCTCACATCCGCCCGGCACATTAGGATTCCAGATCCGGAAGCGATTGGGGTGCCTCTGCGTGAGGTACGATCGCGTGACAGCGACGAGGAGACGCGACATGGGCTCCAAGGACAAGAAGCGCAAGAGGGCCAAGGCCAAGAAGAAGCAGAAGGTCGAGCCCGGCGAGGAGACCGGCGAGCCCAAGAAGCTGAAGACGAAGGTCTACGAGGAGGAGCTCTTCAAGCTCCAAGGCGAGCTCTGCAAGCTCCAGGAGTGGACCAAGCAGTCTGGCCTGCGCGCGATCGTGATCTTCGAAGGCCGCGACGCCGCGGGCAAGGGCGGCGTGCTCAAGCGCATCACCGAGCGGGTGAGCCCGCGCGTCTTCCGGTTGGCCGCGCTGCCCGCCCCCTCCGACCGCGAGAAGACCCAGTTCTACGGCCAGCGTTACATCGCGCACTTCCCCGCCGCCGGCGAGATCCTGCTCTTCGACCGCAGCTGGTACAACCGCCCCGGCGTGGAGCGCGTGCTGGGCTTCTGCACCGAGCAGGACGTCGAGCGCTTCTTCGAGCAGGTCACGCT
>JAFDDA010000172.1 GCA_019311105.1 Deltaproteobacteria bacterium | reverse complement strand
GTGTCGCCGTCTCGCGCCACGGGCACCACGACGTGCCGGCGTGCGAAGGGCCGCGAGAGCGTCTTCGAGATCAGCTCGTTGTCGAGCTTCAGCGGGTCGATCTTCAGATACGGGAGCTCCACCGCCTGGGCCAGAGCCTCGGCGATGGTGTCCTCGTCCACCACACGGTTTGGGACCTTCGGGTGCGGGACGAGCGCCGCCGCCACGAGTTCGCTGGGCGCGACGTCGTAGCGTGACGCGGCCTGGGAACGGACCGAGCCCACGCGCTCCTTCAGCACGCGGCTGCGGAGCGTCGCGGAGCGCATCTCGATGTCCTTGGCGCGCTCGGCGGTGAGAACCTCGCGCGTGGTGAGGATTCCGAGCAGCTCTTGGAGGCCGAGCGGCGGGCGAAGGTCGCCGACTTCGCTGGCGACCTGATCGACGGCGCTGGCGGAGAGCGGCGCAGAAGACTTCGGGGTGGCGTCTTTCATGGCCCTCCCTATCGGACGAACTCGGCCAAAACCTGCGACACAGCGCACCGGGAGATGGGCATTCAGCGGGGAGCCGGGTCTGCATCGAAGTTGCCGGTCGCTTGCCGGTTTGACGCACGCCGCCGACGGCCCGTAGGATGCGCGCCAGCATGGCCGTTGCATCGGACGACTGGGGGATCGCCAGCGAAGTCGAAGATGCCCCCGGGTCGCTAGCCGCACCGCCTCCGGGTTGGCGAGAGGGGGACGGAGCGAAAGGCTCGACCCCGGGCCAAGCAGTCGCCAACTTTGGGCGATGGCCCTTCGATTGGTGGAAGCCTTCGTCCCCGAACGCGTTGCCGAGGATGCGAAAGAGACCCTCGCCGGCGCGGGCGCCCATGCCGTGTGGGCCGAAGTGTCGGTGCCGGGCGAGGCGTTGCTGCGTGCCGTGTTCGGCGCCTCACGCAGCGGCGCGGCCCTCGACGCGCTCCACGAACGCTTCCACGGCATCGACGGCTTCCGCGTCCTCGTGCTGCCGCTCGACGCGAGCCTCCCCCGCCCACGTGCCGGTGGCTCCGCAGACGAACGCGAGGCAGCGCGCACGGCAGCGGGCGTCTCGCGCGAAGAGGTCTACGCGAAGATCAGCGAAGGCGCCGAACTGAGCTGGGATTTCGTCTGGATGGCCTTGCTCTCGACCGTTGTGGCGGCCATCGGTCTCGTCACCGACAACGCCCCGGCCGTGATCGGTGCCATGGTGGTCGCGCCGCTTCTCGGCCCGAACGTCGCGCTGGCCCTCGGCCTCACCCTCGCCGACACCGCGCTCACGCGTGCGGCCATCCGCACGAACCTCGTCGGCATCGCAGTCGCATTCGGCACCGCATTCGTGTTGGGCGTGCTCTTCAGCGTCGACCCGACGATCCCCGAGATGGCAAGCCGCACCCAAGTCGGCCTGCTCGACCTCGTCCTCGCCCTCGCCGCCGGCTGCGCCGGTGCTTTGGCCTACACGACTGGGGCGCCCACCTACCTGATCGGTGTAATGGTCGCCGTTGCACTCCTGCCGCCCACCGTCGCCAGCGGCCTACTCCTCGGCGACGGCCACATACGCGAAGGCTTCGGAGCCCTCGTGCTGGTCCTCGCGAACGTCACCGCCGTCAACTTGGTGAGCATGGCCACCCTGCTCGCCAAAGGAATGCGCCCCCGAACCTGGTGGAGAGCCGAACGAGCCCGAGAAAGCGCCCGCCGAGGCCTATTGGGTTGGCTCGGCACCCTGGTCCTACTAGCGGCCGCCCTCTTGCTCTCAAGACGTTTCGGCTAGCCCACCGCAACAGCCCGCCTCGAGGGACTTCGGCGTAGGGAGCCTGCGGCGCCGCCACAGGCGGAATTGAGGATGGCCCGACACTTCAACTCTGGGCTTGATCAGTCAGGCTAGCTCTGATTTCGCCTTCGGCGGCGCCGCGGGCTCCCTACGCCGAAGTCCCGCCCCCAGAGCGAAAAGAACCGCTCCGCACTCAAAGCCAAGATGTAAAACCGGGGCCCAGTCTATTGGGAGCGCGTCGCCAAGCGTTCGAAGACTGCCTCGGGCGAGGCATCGCTGCTGCTCGAATCCGACTCGAGCCGCTTCAAGCGGCCTCGAATGGACTGGCAGTGGCCATTCACGTCGGTGATTCGCAGCGCTTCGAGTTCGGAGGGCAGCAGCTTCTCGGTCACGACCGCCATCTGGCTCGGTGTCACGGACTCGGGGTCGAGCCCGGCTTCCTTGAGCGCGAGCCGCACGGTCCCACGCGCGGCGGGCCGCTCGAGCACCGTGGCCCGCTCGAGGTGGTCGCAAACGATCGTGAAGGCGTCGGCGTAGGCCATCAGGCCGCCCGCGCCCCACCGGTCGGCGCTGCCGCCTGCGCGACCCAGCGCCGATACCAGGCGGGCGGCAGGAAGGCGAGCGAGTAGAGGGTCACCGTGCAGATGCCCATCGCAGCCGTCGAGAGGTAGTTGAAGGTCTGAAAGGGGAGAACCATCTCGGGGTCGGGCAACAACACGGGCCACGAGGCGAGCCAGGTCGCCGCGAAGGTTCCCATGGAGGCTAAGCCCCAGAGGAGGAAGCGGTTCGCTACCAGCGGGTCGGCGAGCCCGATGCGTGCGCGCTTCTTCATGCGCCCGTGGTAGCGGAACGATTCCCAGGCGCCCCACAAGGGGTAGGTCCAGACGACCGCGTACTCCATCCACCAGAAGACGTTCTTCATCGTCATGTCTTCGAAGCCGCCGGTTGCTCCGAGGCCGACCATGCCGATCCAGAGGGCCGAGACGGCCACGCCAAAGAGCATGCGTGCGCCCGCATCGTTCCTGCGAAAGACCGTGACCACGAAGAGCAAGACCAAGGTCAGGCCCATGTTGTGAAGGAGCTTGCCGAAGCCCGTCAGAGCGACCTCGACCGGGGTCCCCGCACTTGTGCCTTCCGGCCCTCGAAGAACGACCGAGGCGATTATCGCCCCGTAGCCGAGGACGGCGGTGCCGAGGATGCCGAGCCCGAGGTAGAGTTCGGGGTTCTCGCCCGTCCGCCGCGAGAGCATCGCGAGGCGCACGCCGATCACCAGCGACACGAGGACGAAGGCGGCCGTCCCGAGAAGGAAGAAGCTTCCGGTTAACGCGTTCAAGGTTCTAACTCCCAAAGATTCCCTGTGAATTCGGCCACGCTGCCGCGAGGCTTGAGGCCCTCAAGCCTTCCCCGGAGTCGGTTAGAGTGCGCAGGCGGCGCGAGCGTCCCGAAGGGTGGAGGCAAGATGGAGTCACCGGCTGCGTGTTCGTTGCGCGACATCGAAGCCTGGGATGCGGAGTGCGACGTTCTCGTGGTGGGGCTCGGCTGCGCGGGCGCGAGCGCAGCGTTGGCCGCGGCCGAAGCCGGCGCCGACGTCCTGGCGCTCGAGCGAGCCAGCGCAGGCGGCGGAACCTCGGCGCTCTCGGGTGGCGTCGTGTACCTCGGCGGCGGCACGCCGGTGCAGAAGGCATGTGGCTTCGAGGACGACGCCGAAGCCATGCGCGGCTATTTGATGGCAGCATGTGGCCCCGACCCGGATGAGGCCAAGATCTCGCTCTTCGCGGAGCGCTCCGTCGAGCACTTCCACTGGCTGGTGGATCGGGGCGTCCCGTTCCGCGAGAGCTTCTACCCGGACACGGGGATCGAGCCGCCCACCGACGATGGGTTGATCTGGTCGGGCAACGAGAACGTCCACCCCTTCCGTGACCTCGCGCGCCCAGCTCCGCGGGGCCATTGCGTCGCCAAGCCCGGTGCGGCCGGCGGCCTGCTGATGGAGAAGCTGCTGGCGCGAGTGGGTGCGACCCCTGGCATCCGCGTCACGAACGACACGTGCGCCGAGTCGGTCGTCTGCGACGAGGAAGGCCGCGTGGTCGGCGCCATCGTTCGCCGGGCCGGCGAGCGCGCAAACCTGAAGGCGCGCCGCGGCGTCGTGCTCACCGCCGGCGGCTTCATCCAGAACCGCGAGATGATCGCCGAGCATGCGCCGCCGCTGCTTCGATGCAAGATCCGGATCGGGTGCGAAGGCGACGACGGCTCGGGCATCCAGATGGGCCTGGCCGCGGGCGCCGCTGCCCGGCGACTCGACGCGGGCTCGATCTCCCTGCCGTATTACCCGCCCGAGGGGCTGAAGCGCGGCATCCTGGTGAACGGTGCTGGCGAGCGCTTCCTCAACGAGGACGCCTACTACGGACTCGTCGGGGAACACGCGCTCCTGCGTCACGATGGCCGGGTCTTCCTCGTGGTGGACGACGCCGTGCACGAGCGACCCATGGCCGGTATGGAGATCGTTGCTGCCGGCGACGACCCGGCGGAACTCGCGCGCGAACTCGACCTCCCGGGCCTCGAGGCGACGATCCACTCCTACAACGAGGCCGCGGCGCGAGGCATCGACCCCGCCTTCCACAAGAACGCGAAGTACCTGGCGCCGCTGGTGAACGCGCCGCTCGGCGTACTGGATTGCACCGTCGAGAACGCGATCTACGCGGCCTTCACCCTCGGCGGCCTGGCCACCGACGTCGAGGGCCGCGTGCTCGACGAAGGCGACGCCCCGATCGGCGGGTTGTTTGCAGCGGGCCGCACGACCTCGGGGCTGGCGGCGCAGGGCTATTCGAGCGGGTTGTCCCTCGCGGATGGGACGTTCTTCGGGCGCCGCGCGGGGGAGCGCGCCGCGGCGGGCGGGGCCGAGCGCTAGGCAGGCCTCAAGAAGAAGGCGGCGCGGACGAGCCAGCCAGCTCGTCATCGATCAAGCGTACGAACGCCTCGACGGGCTGCGCGCCGCTCAGGCGGACGCCGTTCACGAAGAACGCGGGGGTGCCGGTGACACCGGCCGCGGCGCCTTCGGTCACGTCGCGCTCCACGACCTCGGCGGCCCGACCGCTTGCCAAGCAGGCGTCGAAGGCGGCCAGATCGATGCTGGCCTCACCCGCGAGCGCGCGGATCTCGGGATCTGCCAGCGGCGACGCCGTTTCGAACACGCCGTCGTGGAACGCCCAGAAGGCGCCCTGCTCATCGGCGCACACTGATGCCTCGGCGATCGGTCGCGCGCGCGGGTGCATCTCGAGCGGGAAATGTCGGAAGACGATTCGAACCTGTTCGGGATACCGCGCGCGCAGCTCTTTCAGGGTTGGCCCCACGCGTTGGCAGAAGGGGCAGTTGAAATCGCTGAACTCCACGATCGTGACCGGCGCAGTCGCGGGCCCGAGGCTCGGCCCCTCCGAGGCAACCGCGAGCCGCGGCATCACCAACAGGATCTCGACCCCAGTCTGTTCGTGCAGACCCTCGACGAAGCCACTCCAGGCCTCCGCCTGCTTCTGCTGCTCGAGATACTCGTGGATGCGCGGCGTCAACTCCTCCAGGCTCGATTCGACGAGCCGCTCGCGGTTCTCTTCGTAGAAGGCTGCGATCTCCGCATCGTCCACCGAGGCGTCAGCCACGGCCTGGGTGTGGAGCTCCGAAACGTCGACGCCCTGCCGTTCCGACTCCTCCTCCAGAAGCTGCGAGGCGATCATGCGTTCGAGGCCTTCGTTGCGGAACTCGTAGAGGCTCGCGGCGTCCTTGCCGACGGTCGCCTGCTCGAACAGGTCGGAGCGCAGCCACTCGTCGAGATCCGCCTGATGGATGGCTTCGGCGATGGGTCATGTCTTCCACTCCTATCAGGAAGCGGACTCTGTCACGGATGACCCGATCTCGCCCGTGGCCCGGCAGCGGCAACGCAGCCCGGCCGCAGTGCTGTCGCCAAAGGTTCGCATTCGTTCCGGTTCTACAACCCCTTAGAAATGTTGAGGTTTCCCCTCAAGGGTTCGCCCGGGCTCGCCGCAAAGGGGAGGACGCGGCGAAGGGCCCATCAGCCCGAAGTCATGCCCGGAGCCCGGCCTCGCGCCGAGCGCCGCAGCCGAGGCACACGCGCAGCGCGCGTGCGCGCAGTTCGAACATTCTGGGGAGGGGTGGCGTCGGCGACGTAGTGGCGAGGGACGGTGAGGGCGTCCGGAGGGGGATGACCGAGCCGAGCTGCGCAATCGACGCCGCCCCGTTCCCAGGGGCACCAGACCGGAAAGACGAGGAGCCCGCATGGCTCCAGCCATCCCGCGTACCGACCGGAGGCGAACGTGCACCACGTTCGTCTCCGGTCTCATTTTTGGGGCGGATCTGGAACTTCACGCGTCGTAACGTAGGCGCACTCGCGTTTCCAGAACGCATCGCGCACGCCTTTTTCGGTGAGATGTTGCTCCTCACTTGCGGGCGAAGCGCTCGGGCCCAGGCGCGGGGCCCCCCATTTTTCGTTGCCACAAACGTCGCCGAGGGGTTCATAATGCCGTTGCCCCCCGGTGCCGGGCGCTGGGTCGCTAGGGCGGAGGCGAGAGCCGAGA
>JAFDDA010000171.1 GCA_019311105.1 Deltaproteobacteria bacterium | reverse complement strand
CGTCGAACTCGGTGACGGGTTCATGGAAGTCCACGGCTTCTACCAGATGGAGTTCCGCGGCATCGCCGACAGCTTCGAACTCACGAACTACAACCCCCACCAATGGGCGCACACGCTCAACCTCGAGGCCGAGTTCGATCTGTTGCCGGATGGCTGGGGCCCGATCTCGCTGCTGCAGGCCTACGTGCGCGTGGAGGCGCGCTTCGACTGCGTCTGGCAGTCGATGTGCCACATCGCGACGGGTCAGCGCCTCTGGGGCGACGAGGCGAACCGTGCGCCCGGGCAATTCACCAACGGCAAGAGCAGCGGCTTCACCGGCAGGCTCCGGAACCCTGGAAGCCCGTCCGAGCCGGTCCACGGTTCGGGCGCTCGCCTCCTGCCCCTGGTCGATATCCCTCCCTTCGCTGCCCTGCTCGGGGCGGGTGGCGACGCCACCGCGGCGGCCGTCGAGCGGCTGTTCGACCCCATCAACGGCACGGTCTTCGCGGTCAAGCATCAGCAGGGTTCCATCGCGCCGCAGGCGCTCCCTCTCGGCCCCTGGGTTCCCCACGACGTGAAGGCCAGCGGTGCACTGCGTACGATCACGGCCAACGGATCGCCGACTCCGTTGCCGATGCGGCCCAGTCCGGCGAACTACTTCTCCCCCTCGCCGCGGCTACGCGAGCTGATCGGTGACTTCGACGACCTCGACGTGAACTTCTCCGAGAGCGAGCTGCAGTGGAACCGTGGTGCGAGCCAGCAGCAGACCAAGGAGTTGCGCGAGGCCTACATCGACATGGACCTGATGGATGGGCAGCTGTTCATCCGGGCCGGGCGTCAGACGACGGTCTGGGGCAAGACGGAGCTCTTCCGCGCCCAGGATCAGTTCAACCCCCAGGACATCGCGCTCGCAACGCTGTCGAGCCTGGAGTCGTCGCGCATTCCGCTCTGGAGCTTGCGCGCCATCTGGTCCTTCTGGGACGTCGGGCCGTTCCAGGACGTGCGCCTCGAGTTCGCCACCAACCTCGACCACTACGAGCCGACGGACCTCGGGATCTGTGGGGAGCCCTACACCGTGTGGCTCGCGTGTCTCAAGAAGGCCGGTGTGTTCGCCCACGGCGTGCTCGGGACCGGCCTCGCGGGCGAGGAGCGGCCTCCGACGCCCTTCGAGGACTCGCGCGGGCTGGAAGCGGGGCTGCGTCTCGAGTTCCGGTATGGCCGCTTCAGCTTTGCCATCACCGACTTCTACGGGTTCCCCGACATCTTCACCCTCGACAACTTCAACATCTACGAACGCAACGTAGACCCGACGACCGGCCGGCCACGGGTCGCGGGCGCCACCGGGCTCGGCACCTGCACGACGGGCGCAGAGGCCGACTGCCTGACCATCGCCAACGCCGCCGCGTTCTCGTCCGGGAACCGGCAGTTCTTCGACGTGGCCTGCGGAGCGACCCTCGGGATCGCCGCCGCGGCCTTCGAGGCTCTGGACCCTGCGCCCTTCGCGTCGGACTGCCTCCTCGACCTCTTCAACACGGCCGACTCCATCGAACTGCTGGGTGGGCTCATCACGATCCCGGTCCCCGGCATCCTCTCCCTCGCATTCGGTGGATCGGTCTTCTGGAACACAACGGTCGCCCCCCTCCTGGTCGACGCGCTCGGCGGCTCGGCGGCAGATGTCGTCCCCGGAATTCTGTTGCACGGTGGAAGTCTCGATGACGTGGGGCTTGCCACTCAGTACAACCCAGGAACCTCTTCCTGCGGAAACGCCCTCACCGACCAGCAGGAGGCGCTGCTCGGCACGGGTGCGTTCTTCAATCCGGACCTGGCCGGCTCGAGCATCGACATCTGCGCCACACGCGGCATCGATCTCTACCACGCGGAGGCGAGCGTCATCCTGGAGGCCTTCCCGCAGTTCGACGGAACCGTTGGAACGCGTTTCATCCCCGGCGTTGGGCTGCTGATGCTGCCGGGCACACGCGGGCCCGGCGAACCCGGCTATGACCCGTTAATCGACGGCTGTGTGATGGACCTGCCGAACACTCCGGTGGCAGCTGGTGGTGATGCGGGAGAGTGCGACAGTCTGGGTGCCAACGTGCTCACCGACCCGCGAACGGGGCTGCCCTTCCGAAGCGAGATGACGGCGCTTTCCTACAACTTCATGGCGCTGCTCGCGACGATCTCCCCCGCGCTGCCGGACAATGAAAACTGCGACCCGTCCGTCGCCACGATGATGGTGGACCAGGAGCCGCTGCTGAACTGCACCCTGGTCACGGCGCTCTTTGGCGTTGCAGGAGCCCAGCGTCCCGAGGTCTCGGCGGGCGGCAACGGCCGCTACGGGCGTCGCGACTTCCTCTGGCACGGTGGCAGCGAACTCCGTCTGATCTACAAGCGGCGCAACGTTCTCGGCTTCTCGACCGACTTCGCCGAGGACCGAACCAAGACGAACTGGGGCGTCGAATTCGTGTGGTTCGAGGACGAGCCCTACGGGAACAGCCACGAAGTCGACGGCTGGTCCCGCCACGATACGCTCGCCCTCACGGTCTCCATGGATCGGCCCACGTTCGTGAACTTCCTGAACGCGAACCGAACGATCTTCTTCAACGCACAGCTCTTCGTGAAATGGATCGACAACTACACGGACAAGGCGCTCACGCCCGACGGGCCGTTCTCGGCACTCATGACGCTCACGGCGTTCACGGGGTTCTGGCAGGACCGTCTCTTTACGGCGATGACGATGATCCACGAGATCGAGTCGAACTCGAGCGGCCTGATCGTCAGCATGAGCTATCGGATGACCGAGAACTTCTCCGTCTCGACGGGCCTCACGACCTTCCGAGGCGACCCTCGCTCGATGCGCCAGGCGCGCACCTCGGTCGTGCTGTCCGCGACGAGCGGGAACGACTACGAATCTCGCTCTCGCTACAACGGCCTGAGCGCCGTGTCGGATCGCGAAGAGCTCTTCGTCAATATCCGGTACACGTTCTAGCGGAACACGATCGGAACTAGTGGAGTTTGAGGAGGTCCGTCGTCGACGTGAGGCTCTTCATCATCGACTCTTTCAGTGGCAGCGAGGTCACGTCGTAGGATTCGCGTCGCCACCCCGTGCCGCCTTCGATGACCGCGTAGAAGATGGCCGCGACCGGGTCGAAGACGCGAGCCCGGCCACCCGTTGGCCATTCCGGATATTCGGGCAGGTCGCCGCTGTAGCGGTGCACCAGGATCCCGATGTCGACGATGCGCCGGTTTCGCTTGCGCGAGATGTAGAAGAGCGGCTGCTGGGTCTGGTAGTCGACGTAGAGCGTGAGGATCTGGGCCTCGTTGCGCGCGTCGCGCGCGTGCCCCTCGAGCACGACCGCCCAGCGCACGTCCCAGCGGTCGCTGCCGAGCGACAGGCCCGACTCTCCGAAGTTGCGTTCCGGGTTGACCGGGAAGCCCGGGTTCTCGCCGTTGATCGGTGCGAGGACCTCGCGCTGCTTGATCACCCGCCATCGGTACGCGTTCGGGCGCAGGGCCATGCCGACGAAACCGCGGCGGATGTGCTCGCTCGACGCGGCCGAGACGCCGGCGGTCGGCTGGATCGTGCCGGCCGGGCCGTACTGGGTCGAACCGAAGGGCACGCCGCCGCCCGCGTGGGTCCCGCCCACGCGGTAGCGCGGGACGTAGAGGCCATCGACCCAGGTGGTCGCGCCGCGGCGCATCTTCCGCATGGTCGGGACGTAGACGAAGGTGTCGTCGGGCTCCTCGTAGCGCGTCTCGGTCCGAACAGGACGGAGCTGCCGCCAGGAGAGGTCGCG
The DNA here is from genome assembly GCA_019311105.1 of Deltaproteobacteria bacterium. GTDB lineage: Bacteria > Myxococcota_A > UBA9160 > UBA9160 > JAFDDA01 > JAFDDA01. The sequence continues at coordinate 2,770 of JAFDDA010000171.1, read as the reverse complement.
GGCGTCGAAGGGCTCGAGGAACTGCCCACCCGAGACCCAGGTGAACCCGTCGCCTTCCGGGGCTTTGTAGCCCGTGGCGCCGAGGTCGGCGCGGTGGGCGACCTGGGCCTGGAAGAACTTCCCGATGTAGGTCTCGATGCTTCCGAGACGGCTCGGCATGTCGGTGATGCGGAAGTTCCCGCTGGGCCCCGCACCCTGCCAGCGGTACGCATGGTTCCACGCCCAGCGGAGGCCGGCCGAGGGGTCTTCGTCGTGGATCGCGTCGGGCGGGAAGGGCAGGCCGGCGACGTAGCTTTCGAGGTTCCCCTCGTCGTCGAGCTTGGCCGTCCCGGCGTAGTGCTGGGTGGCATCGGTGAACCAACTCGGGACGGCGTAGCGGCGGTGGCACGGGCCGACGTTCAGCTTCATGCCCTCGTGGAAGAAGACGTGCCGGTTGCGCCAGATCTCGGGCGGCAGCAGATGCAGCAGCGAGTACATGTCCTTGAAGTCGAGCAGCATCCCCTCGCGGAGCGGGATGGCGATGGCGTCGACGGTGGTGCCGCCACGGCCCGCGGGGGCGATAGAGGGGCACTGGCCCTCGGGCGGCGGCTCGGCAGCGGCCGGCATCGCCGACAGCAGCGCCAGGGCGAGCCCTGCGGCGACGGCACGAGGCCAACGCAGACGAGCCCGACGGAGGGCTGTATGGAAGGGAAGGGGGGTGACCGGCGTTCGACGATGCACGCGGGGCGAATTCTATCGTACCCTCAGAGGGCATGTGGAGCCGTCGATCCATGGTCTTTCGCCTTGCCATCGGCATCGTGGCGACCGTCCTGGCCGTGGCCTTGGCGGTCGGCTGGCAGATCCTCGTGGTGTCGGACTTCGGTTCCGTCGCTCGCGGTTTCACCCCCGCGAACTGGTGGTTCCTCATCCTCGGGTCGATCTTCTTCGGCCTCGTGATCCTCGGGCTCGTGCTGCTCTGCGCGTGGCTGATCCGCGAGATGGGGCACAGCCAGCGGCAGCAGGCATTTCTCGATGCCGTGACCCACGAGATGAAGACCCCGCTGGCCTCGCTCCGGCTGGCTCTCGATACGCTCGAACGGCGCGACCCGGGGCCCGAGCGGCGCGACGCGTTCCTGCGGATGATGGATGAGGACGTGGAGCGGCTGCATCGCACCGTCGACCACGTGCTCGCGGCCGCCCGGGCGGAGGGCGCGGTGGGCGGCCCCCTCGAGGGCCGCGTCGAACTCCGAGCGCTCCTGGAGGATTGCATCGCCCAGATCCGCGAAGGCCACAAGCTCGACTCCGAGGCCATTCGCCTCGAGAGCGATGGCACGGCCGTGGTGCGCGGCGACGAAGCCGAGTTCGGCCTCGTGTTCCGGAACCTGCTCGAGAACGCCGTCAAATACTCCGAGCCGCCCGTGGAGGTGCACGTCGGCGTGATGGCCACGGGCGACCGACGCGTCCGCGTCCAGATCGCGGACCAGGGGATCGGCATCCCGCGCGGGGAGCTGCGAAAGATCTTCCAGCGCTTCTACCGCACCGGGCGCGACGTGCAGCGGACGGCGTCGGGTCTGGGCCTCGGCCTGTTCATCGTGCGCGACCTCCTGCGACGCCACGGCGGCCGCATCGAAGCCAAGAGCGAAGGCGCTGGCCGCGGCAGCCGCTTCGTCGTCACGCTCCGGGCAGCGACTTAAGTGCCGAACATCCTCGTCGTCGAGGACGAAGCCCACATCGCGGAGGGCCTGCAGTTCAACCTGGAAGGGGAGGGCTACGCCGTCGAGCTGGCGCCCGATGGGCGCATCGCGAGCGAGCGCCTCGCCCAGGCCGGGCCGGGCTTCGACCTCGTGATCCTCGACCTGATGCTGCCGGAGATGAGCGGCTACGAGGTGGTGCGGCGGATGCGCGCGGCGGGGAACTTCACGCCGGTCCTGATCCTCACGGCGAAGGATGACCCCGCGGACCAACAAGCCGTTCCGCCTCGAAGAGCTGCTCGCGCGGGTGCGGGGCGTGTTGCGGCGACGGCGTTGGGACGGCGCATCCGGCGGCGACGGCGCTGCCCCGAGCGTCGCGGTCGGTGAGAGCACGGTGCACTTCGATCGCTTCGAGATCGAGCGCAGCGGCGACACGATCGAGCTCACCACCAAAGAAGCCGCGCTCCTGCGCGTGTTGATCGACCGCGAGGGCGAGGCGGTCCCGCGGGGGCAGGAGGTCTGGGGGCTCCGCCCGGACACGCGCACCCGGGTGGTGGACAGCTTCATCGTGCGCCTGCGCCGCTACCTCGAACCCGACCCGTCGCGCCCGCGCCACATCGTCGCGGTCCGGGGGCACGGGTACCGCTTCGTCCGGTAGCTCTGGGGGCACGGGTACCGCTTCGTCCGGTAGCTCTGGGGGCACGGGTACCGCTTCGTTCGGTAGCTCTGGGGGCACGGGTACCGCTTCGTTCGCTAGCTCCGCGGGCAAGGGCCTACGCTAGTCTCGTTCACGAGGGCGCACAGCGCTCCACTGGGGGGTCGTCACACATGTCCAACGAGCCGCGGATCGCCGTCTTCGTCGACTTCGAAAATCTCGCACTCGGCGTCCCGGGCGGCGGGAAGAAGGACACGGGGTTCCGCATGGATCTCGTCCTGAAGCGGCTGCTCGAGAAGGGGCGCATCGTCTTCAAGCGTGCCTACTGCGATTGGAGCCGCTACCGCACCTCGGCGCGCGAGTTCCACAAGCAGGGGATCGAGATGATCGACATCCCCCAGACCCGGATGAGCGGGAAGAACAGCGCCGACATCCACATGGTCGT
>JAFDDA010000170.1 GCA_019311105.1 Deltaproteobacteria bacterium | reverse complement strand
CTGGAGGCGCCGCCCCCCGAGCCGCGGGCTCTCGATCTGGAGGCCGAGGCGGGCCGAGACGTCGAAGTCCCAGCCATTTTCTTGAAGGCTCTGAACGTCGAGGGCGAAGATCGGTCGCAGCAGGCCCGAAGCCCACGTGCGCGGGCTCTGGAACTCCGCGCCGGCTTGGAACGAGACGCGGTCGAGGTCGGCGGGCTCGCGGTGCACGAGCACCCCGCCGCCGCCGTAGAGGCGTAGCCACTCCTTGGCATCCCACGACAGAATCGCGTCGACGGCCTCGTAGCTCAGGTTGATGCGGTCCGTCTCGCGACGCAGCAGGAACTCGTCGCCCAAGTGCGAGCTCTGGTGGAAGAGGCGGAGCATCGCCGAGAAGCGGCCGTGGCGGACGTTGAGTGCGGGGCCGACCATGAAGTCCGAGTTGATGAGGTCGAAGGATTCGGCGTCGATGTCGAAGATCGAGAAGACGCCGGCGTGGAGCGCGATCTCCCACGTGGTCTCGCCCGGCCCGTTGCGACGCAGGAAGGGGATGACGTCGCCAAAGCTCACGGCGGCGACGTTGCCGAGCTCGTCGCCGCTTCGGACGTAGTTCTGATAGCTGGCCGAGAAGTGCGGCCAGCGAGGGTCGGCGATGAGAGGGGCGAAGAGATCACCCGGCGGTAGGAAATCCCATTCGGATTCTTGGGGGCCGCCGGCCATTTCGATGCCAGGGGGCGGTGCCTCGTCGGGGGCGAGGATGCGCACGCGGCGGATGCTCTCGATCGATGCGAGGGTCTCGATCATTCGGGCCTGGGTCTCGGCGTCGATCTCGCCCACGCGCAGGGTGACCACGCCGTCTTCGACCTGGAGCGTCTCGGGCCGAAGCCCGAGTTCGCGTTCGAGCACGGCCGACGCGTAGCCGGCGAGGAAAGCATCCGCCTCGGCGGTTCGCGTTTCGGCGGCGCTGCCGCTGGCGAAGCCCAGGGCCATCATTGCGGCCGCGATCGCGATGAACTTCCTCACGCCCCTGCCTTCGCCGCCGCTCTCGGTGTCGTGCGGGCGCCTGCCGGAGGGTCGTAGAGGCTTTCGGGGTCGTCGGTGTGGTGGCGGAAGTAGATGCGCTGGTCGAGGGTGGCGTCGGGGTAGTAGACCCGGGCCGAGTGCGAGGGGTTGCGGCTCGGGTGCCAGGTGGGGAGGTTCCGGCTGACCCAGCGGGCGTAGTACTCGACGGCGAAGCCGTCTTCGTAGGCCGTGTACAGGGTCTCGGGTTGCCGGCGGAAGAGCGCTGTCTCGGACGCGCCGACGTGGGGGACGACATCGTCACGCCGGCCGTCGCGAACGCGTTGATGGATCTCCCACACCGAAAGCGGGATGCCGCCGGCGTCGGTGAAGTAGACGTCGTAGTCGGCATCGACGGCGACCCACTTCGCGTGCTGGCGCGACCAGAGCTCCGCCACCACGTGGTTGGTCAGTTGGACGCGCCGCCCGTAACCGCCACCCGCCTGAACGAGCTGGATCAACATGCGCGAGATCCCGCCGCACGCGAGCGCCGCCCCCTCGTCGGCGGCATCGAGCATTTCGAGCACGTGGAAGGAGTAGTGCCAGCCGGCCGGTAGCCCATGCCGGAACTCCGAGCGCAGGAAGTCGGCCATGGCGGCGTAGTCGGTGAGGTCGAGGTGGCCGCGGCCGTAGAAGTGACGCGTGCGGGGGTCGCGACGGATGCGCGCGAGGTAGGGGTGGAGCACCGACTCCTCGAAGGGCTCCCCCTCCAAGGGTGCGAGCGCCCCGTCGGTTCGAGACACGGCCACGGCGACGGCACTGATCGCAAGGCGCACCGAGCCGAGCTTCCAGACACGCACGGCCAGCGAGTCGTCTTCTTCGAGCGGAGCGATGGCACCGATCGCGATCGAGCCGCCGAGGCCCGCGAGGGCCAGCAGTGCGAAGATCAACCCCCTCGAGACGCGACGCCGAGCCATCGCACCAGTATAGGCGGCAGCAGCAAATCTCTGGGCGGGCCTACTCGTCGAGGAGGTTGCCCTTGTCGGCTTCGAGATAGCGGGTGAAGGCGGCCGCCGGCATGGGCTTGGTGATCAGGTGGCCCTGCACGGCGTCGCAGCCGGCCTCGCGCAGGCACTCGAGCTCTTCGATGGTTTCCACGCCTTCCGCCACCACGCGCAGGCCGAGGCCGTGGGCCATGTCGATGATCCCTTGGGTCAGCACCTGACCGCCCGGGTCCGTGACGATGTCCTGGACGAAGCAGCGATCGATCTTGACCGTGTCGAAGGGGAACTGGCGCAGGTAGCTGAGTGAGGAGTAGCCGGTCCCGAAATCGTCGAGCGCGAACCCGACGCCCATCTCCTTGAGCTCGCGCAAGGTCGCGCGCGTGAGGTCGTCGTCGCTCATGAGCGTGCTCTCGGTGATCTCGAGCTCGATCAGCGCCGGGCTCGTGCCGCTGTCTTCCAGCACTTGGCTGAAGAAGGCGAGCATCCCGCTCTGCTGCAGTTGGAAGCCCGAGAGGTTGACGCTCACCGGGACTGGCGAGAGGCCGGCGACCCGCCACACCCGCAGCTGCTCGCAGACGGTGCCGAACACCCACTCGCCGATCGGGATGATCTGCCCCGTCTCCTCCGCCACCGGCAGGAACTCGTTGGGCGGCACCCAGCCGAGCGTGGGGTGCTTCCAGCGGATGAGGGCTTCGGCGCCGAGCAACAGGCCGCTCGTCGCGTGACGGGCGGGCTGGTAGTGGATCTCGAGCTCGCCCCGGTTGATGGCGTGGTGGAGGCCTTGCTCGATGGCGTGGCGCCGCTCGCTGGCCTCGGTCATGGAGGGGCTGAAGAAGGCGTAGCGGCTGCGCCCACGGCGCTTGGCCGCGTACATGGCCTGGTCGGCCTGGCGGAAGAGGTCGTCGGCATCGCTCGAGTCGTCGGGGTAGATGGCGATGCCGACGCTCGCGCTGGTGTAGATCTCCTGGCCGCCGATCTCGACGCGCTCGCCGAGGGATTCGAGGATCCGCATCGCCACCACCGCCGCGTCGAGCGGGTCGCCGATGTCGGTGAGCAGGATCGTGAACTCGTCCCCTCCGAGCCGCGAGACCGTGCTCTGCCGTTCGGTGGACTCGGGCGCGATGATCTGATCCGAGAGGCGGATGCAGTCGCTGAGCCGCTCGGCCACCGTGCGCAGCAAGGCGTCGCCGTGGGCGTGGCCGAGGCGGTCGTTCACCTGCTTGAAGCGATCGAGATCGAGGAAGAGCAGGGCGGCACGCCGATCGCGGCGGTCGGTGGCGTTGAGGTTCTCTTCGAGCAACGCACGAAAGTGCTGCCGGTTCGGCAGGCCCGTCAGCGCGTCGTGGAAGGCGAGGGTGCGCATGCGTTCCTCCATGCGCTTGCTCTCGGTCACGTCGATGGCGATGCCGAGCATCGAGGGGTCGCCCGTGCCGGGGTCGGTGAACGGGATCTTGCTCACCTGGTAGGTGCGCTTCTCACCGTCCTGGTACTTCCACTGCACCTCGGGGTGGAACTGCGGGCGGCCCGTGTCGATGACCTTGCGATCCTCGGTGCGCATCTGCTCGAACTGCTCGTGCCGTGCCGCGCCGACGGGTTGGTTCGACTGGCCGATCATTTCGTGGGCGGAGAGCCCGGCGGATTCGGCCATGCTCTGGTTGACCAGCAGGTAACGTCCGTCGCGGTCCTTGGCGAAGATCATGTGCGGCACGAGGTCGATGACCTTTCGCAGCAAGACCTCGCTGTCGCGCAGGGCCGAACGCGTCTGTTGCGATTCGCTGACATCGCGCAGCACGAGGACACGGCTCGTGGCGATGCCCTGGAAGTTCTCGAGGGTCGTGACGCGCAGGTCGTACGTGCGCCAGCCGCCCTCGGCATGGTGGATCGAGATCTCGTGTTCGCGGCCGTCGTCGTCGGGCGCTTGTTCGAGGGCGTGCAGGAGGTCGGGATGGCCCTCGAGCGCCAGCGAAGCCGGTATGGGGTCGACGATCTTGGTGATCCCCAACGTCGCGCGGGCCGCGCGGTTCATGTAGACGAGCCGTCCCCGCCCGTCGACGACGATCGCGCCATCGCTCATCTCGTCGAGGATCTGCGATCGCGCGACCCGGATCACGTTGAGCAAGCCGTGTCCACGCCACAGAGCGAGGGACAGGCAGATGGCGGTGATCGAGAACGCGTAGGGCGTGAAGTCGATGGTCGGGCTCTTGGACTCGTTCAGCAGGTAGATCCCGTTCGAGATCCACGGGGCCGCCATCGATACGCCCACCAGCACGGCCTCCTCGCGGTTGCGAGGCCATTCGCGAACGTACTTGGCCGCGAGCATCACGGCGGCAGCGAAGACCAGGGCGTAGTGATACGTGACCGAGGCCCAGAAGGCCGGGCCGTGGGGGAGGTGGAGGTCTGGAACCGAACCCACCATCTCGAGGGACGCGGCCTTCCAGATGAGAAGGTGGTGCTCGTTGGTGAAGACGAGTGCCACGACCGCGATCGAGGGCGCGGCGAGCATTCCGAGGAACGAACCGCGGACCAGGTGATGCCGCCCTGTGGCCTGAAGCGCCACGACGAGGGCGGAGAGCGGAACGACCGCGATCCCGATCCACGTGAGCTTGGCCAGGCGGAGCTTCGATTCGAGGTCGAAGAAGACATGCTCGAACCCCGAGCACAGAACCCAGAGCGCCACGCCGCCGATCAGGACGAGGAACGAGCCGCCGCCGTCCGTGGCTCGGGTCCGCCAGATCGAGGCGCCGAGGGCAAGGAGGCCAGTCGTCGTGATGAGCGCGACTACGAACCAGAACGGCCAGACCGAAAGCACGGGGGGCGCACACTCCTCTTGGGCGCCCGGCGCTCGCCGGACGCAAGGGTCTCATGTGGGTGCTTTCGGCCACATCAGGCCTGTGATTGAGATCATTCCAGGCTCGAACGCGACCCGACGTGACGTGGCGCAAGCCGCCGGCAACCGGCCGGCAGCGCCTTGGCAGCCAGCGACGCGAATCGGCAGCGGGGGACGAATCCCAGCCGGTTGGGTCGGCGGGCGAAACGGGGCTCGGCCGGTTGAGCCTCGGAGTCAGGCCGTGCGGCGTTCGCGATAGCGCGCCAGGAGGCGCGTGGTCGAGGCGTCGTGGTCCGAATCGCTGGGCGGCGAATCGATCTCGCCTGCGATCTGGCCCGCGAGGGCCTTCCCGAGCTCGACGCCCCACTGGTCGAACGAGTTGACGCCCCAGATCGTGCCCTGCACGAACACGCGGTGTTCGTAGAGGGCAATGAGGGCGCCGAGAACGGACGGCGTGAGTGCGTCGGCCAGGATCGTCGTGCTCGGCCGGTTGCCCGGGAAGCTGCGGTGGGGCACGAGGGCTTCGCTCACCCCCTCGGCGCGCACCTCGGCTTCGGTCTTGCCGAAGGCCAGGGCTTCACTTTGCGCGAAGCAGTTCGCCATCAACAGGTCGTGGTGTCCGCCGAGGGCGTGGTGGCTGCGGCAGAAGCCGATGAAGTCGACGGGGACGAGGCGTGTGCCCTGGTGCAAGAGTTGGAAGAAGGCGTGCTGGCCGTCGGTGCCCGGGCCGCCCCAGACGATCGCGCCCGTGTCCGTAGCGACGGGGCTGCCGTCGAGGGCGACGCCCTTCCCGTTGCTCTCCATGTCGAGCTGCTGGAGATAGGCCGGGAAGCGCGCGAGGTGTTGGTCGTAGGGGAGGACGGCTCGGCTCGCGGCACCGAAGAAGTTCGCGTACCAGACATCGAGGAGCGCCAGCAGCGCGGGTAGGTTTCGCTCGAGGGGCGCCGTGCGGAGAGTAGCTCGCGGAAGTGCTCGGGCCCGATGGCGATCATCAGCGACAACCCGATGGCCGAGCCGAGCGAGTAGCGGCCGCCCACCCAATCCCAGAATTCGAACCGGTGCTCGGGCTCGATCCCGAACTCCGCGACCGCCTCGGGGTTGGCGGAGACCGCAACGAAGTGGCGGGCGACGGCGTCGTCGTCGTCGAGTTCGGCGAGGAGCCAGGCTCGCGCGGTCCGGGCGTTGGTCAGGGTTTCGATCGTCGAGAAGCTCTTCGAGCAGATGACGAAGAGGGTCTCGGCGGGGTCGAGGCCTGCGGTGGCGGTGGAGAAGTCGGCGCCATCGACGTTCGAGACGAAGCGCACGGTGAGGCCCGCGTGTTGGTAGGGTGCGAGGGCTTCCGTCGCCATGGCCGGGCCGAGGTCCGACCCGCCGATCCCGAGGTTCACGACGTTGCGGATCGCTCGGCCCGTGTGGCCCTTGAAGGCTCCGCTGC
>JAFDDA010000080.1 GCA_019311105.1 Deltaproteobacteria bacterium | reverse complement strand
AAACACCGAACCCCGAGGCCGGATCGCCCCGCTGCCCCGAATGTGGCGCCGAAGTCCGCTGTGGCGCGCGCCTGGGCACAGAGCGTTGCTGGTGCACGGAACTCCCGCCCGTCACTCCCGACTCGGAGCTCCCCGAGGGCGCATGTCTGTGCGAAGCCTGCTTGAAACGACGCCTCGCCGCCCAGGACGACGCTTGATGGTGAGCCGTTTGCGGGTGGCCGTTGCGGGACAGGGTCTGCACGAGTTCACCGACGCGGTCACCCGGGCCGTCTCGGAGGCCGGCATCGACGAAGGCCTCTGCACGCTCTTCATCCCACACACGTCTGCGAGTCTGACAATCCAGGAGAACGCCGACCCTTCGGCCAAGCAGGATCTCGAGGCCTGGCTCGCGCGGCTCGTCCCCGAAGACGACCCGCTCTACACCCACACGCAGGAAGGCCCCGACGACATGCCGGCCCACATCAAGGCCGCCCTGACGGCGACCTCGCTCTCGATCCCGGTCGTCGAGGGGCGGCTCGCCCTCGGCACCTGGCAGGGGATCTTCTTGTGGGAGCACCGCGACCATCGCGGCGCGCGAGACGTCCTGCTCCACGTCGCCTAGCTACGCGCGGCCTCGCGCCGAAGCGTCGCGATGACGCCGGCGTAGAAGAGCGGCGTCATCAAGATCCACGACACCTGACCCTGCAAAGTGATGGTCCGGTCGCGGAACTCGAACAACGTGGGGTTGAACCACGGGCCCGTCGGGACGAGTGGAGCCCAGGAGAGGGGTTTCCCGGCGGCGAGTTGATCGTGGTAGAGGAACATCTCGACGAAGATGTTCTGACCGAGGAACCACACGAAGAGCAACGCGAACGCGCCCCAGTGCCAGCGACGTAGAGCCGCGTCGCTGCGGCCGAACACACGCCACACCAGCCACACGCCGCCCAGGCAGATCGTGCCCGCGTCGGCGAGCGAGTTCAACAGCCAGTTCACGTGCTTCGGGATCGCCGTGTTCAGCAATGCGGCCCGCCGCAGCTCCACCGGGTCGCCCGCGACCCAGCCGTAGGTGAACCAGAGCTCCCAGCCCAACGCGCAGGCGAGGAACGACGCGACGTAGACCCGCACGGTCCAGGCCGGCACTGCACCGCGGCTTCGCAGCCAGGGCACGAGGACGAGCGGCACGAGCGAACTCAGATAGACCACGGTGACGACGCGGATCTGCTCGGGCGTCATGACGGCTCCTGGCAGGTCAGGAAGATGCGCTGTGCGGGGATGCCGAGTTGGGCGAGCAGGTATTCGCCGAAGCTCGGCTCGTAGCCTTGCAATGCGATCGCTCGCTCCATGCAGACCAGCCACGCGTCGCGTTCGGGCTCGTCGATCGCCAGATGCGCGTGGACACCCGGGATGCTGATGGAGCCGTACTTCTCGGCGTAGCGCCTCGGCCCCCCGAGCCATCCGCAGAGAAAGCGCGCGAGCTTGTCGCGCGATTCCGTGAGGTCGTCGGGGTGCATGGCGCGGATCACGCGGGCCTCGGGCGCCTCGCCCATGATCCGGTAGAAGTCGTCCACGAGGCGCTCCAGGCCCACGGCACCGCCGGCAGCCCGGAAGGAAGAGTCGCCGGCGCCGAACGAGGGCCGAACTTCGAGGGCCACGTTGCCCCGCTCAGGCCTGGGCGATCAGCTCGACGAAATCGGCCTTGGGGCGTGCGCCCACGAGCTGCCCACGCACCGTGCCCTCGACGAACAGCAGGACGGTCGGCATGGCGCGGATCCCGAAGCGCGCCGCGGTCGCGGCGTTCTCGGCGGCGTGGATCTTCACGATCTTCACCGTGCCGGCCTTTTCGCCCGCCAGATCGTTCAGGATCGGAGAGATCTGCCGGCAGGCCGGGCAGTGGTCGCCCCAGAAGTCGACGAGCACGGGCACGTCGCTCGCCAGCACCTCGGCGTCGAAGGAGTCGTCGGTCACATCGTGCAGCTCGGCCATGTCTTCCCCTCAGCCCAGGTAGTAGGCGTTCAGCTTGTTGCCATCGAGATCGCGGAAATAGGCCGCGTAGAAGCCGTCGCCGCGCGAGCCGGGTGCACCCTCGTCGGCGGCGCCCAGGGAGAGGGCCTTCGCGTGTAGGGAGTCGACCTGGGCCTTGCTCTCGGCGGCCAAGGCGAGCATCACACCGTTGCCGACCGTGGCGGCGCTGCCGTCGAACGGTTTGGCGATCGCGAGAGCGCCCGTCGCCTTGCCATCCACCGCCCAGACCGTGAAGCCCTCGAGGTCCATCAGCCGGGTGCCACCGAGTTCGCCGAGCAAGGCGTCGTAGAAGCCCTGGGCCCGTTCGAAGTCGTTGGTTCCGACGGTGACGTATCCGATCATGCTGATCCCTCCGGCGGCGCGCCCGCGGAGCATCGCACAGCGGCGGCGAGTCGACCGGGGATGGGGATGAAACGTTGGTTCAACCCGCCGCGCCTGCCGCCACGAGGGCTTCGAGTGCCGCCGCGCTGGTCTCTTCCAGCTCCGCGCAGGCTTGGTAGACCGCGCTGCGCGCCTCATCCGCACTCGCGAGGTTTCGCCAGGTTGCAGCGCCCACACGCTCGGCTTCAGCTTGCAGGGCCCACTGCTCCGCGAGGGAAAGGCCGGCGAAGAGGGCGGCGTATCCGTCGGGCAGGGCAGGGTGCGCGGCCAGCGCGGCCTGCTGCACCTCCGCCGCATCCGGGACGGTGGCCTCCACGCGCGTCGCAATCTCGTCTTCGCGAGAGGCGCAGGCCAGGAGGGCTTCGCGCGTCCCTGCGTCACCGACCTGCTTGCCCCATGCGCGATAGCGGCCCGCTGCGATGCGCTCGGCGAGGGCGACGATGGCGGGCTGTTGTTCCGGGCTCAGGCCGGCGAGGGCCGGCCCGACGAGCTCGGTGAGGCGAACGGTGATGTCGGACGGGGCCATGAGCGAGAGGTAGCACGCCGGGCGGCGGCGGTGGAATCCTAGTCCGCCTTCCCGCCGAACTGCGGGAGATCCCCGGAGACTTCGAACCACTCGGCCTTGAGGTCGACGTGGACGTGGGCCGACGCTCGCAGCCCGGGGTCGCCGTCGAGCAGGCCGAGGCGCAGGTTGCGCGTCCCGGGCCGCGCCGGGTTCGTGGCGTAGAGGGGTGAGCCGCAGCGACCGCAGAAGGCGTAGCCGCCACCCAGGCGGTGCGGCCACTCGCGTATGTGCTCCGCACCCGCCACCAGGCGGAAATTCTCGTCAGCGACTCGGACATTCGCGGAGAAGGCGCTCCCCGTCACCCGCCGACATGTCGGGCAATGGCAGAGGCGCAACGGTTCGAAGGGGCCGTCGACCTCGAAACGGACCTCGCCGCAGAGACATGCGCCCGGCGTCATCTCTTTGCCTTCCCGCGCGGCGAGAGGATCGCGAAGGCCCAACCGGCCTTGGTGTAGGGCGCCAGGAACCCGGCGACGGTCTGCATGTGGGAGGGGAGGGAGTTCGGCATGCGGAAGCGCTTGCCCTCGTACATCACGAACGCCCGGGCCTCGCGTGAACCGCCACCCATCCAGTATTGCGTGGTGGGCTTGGCAGCGAGATTGTGGACCCACTGGGAACGGTCGCCGCGGAAGGTCCCCACCACCACGTGCGCGCCGATCCTCGTCGCAGCCAACGGGCTGCGGCGGCGCGCGCCGCTCTTTCGACCGAGGGTCTCCAGGACGATGAAACCGCCCGGCACGAAGCGCGGCGAGCCGACCCCGGCGCGGATCAGGGGCTCCACCACGCGATTGAGCATGCGGAAGAACTCCACCTCGACGGCGGTTCGGGAAGGCAGGGAGGGCATGAGCCCAGTCTACCCCGCGGTGCGGGGCAGGGCTGAGGGGCAGGGTGCTAGTGCCCTTGGGCCAGGTGCTCGTGAATCTCGGACTCGAGGAGATCGAACTCCTTGCGCAGGTCGTCCATGTAGACGCCGGCCTCGGCGGTCTTGCCGACCTCGCCGAGGCGTTCGAGTTCGAGGCAGACCGCGACGAGGCCCGCGGCACCCACGTGGGCGCCGATTTCCGAGAGCTGGCGGGCGAAGCCGCGCAGGCGGCGGGCGCTTCGAGCGGCGATGGTTTCCTCGATGCGGAGGATCAAGCCGTAGCCATCGTCGAGGAAGATCTCGAGGATCTCGCGCAGGCGCTCACCCGCACCGCCGTCGAGTGCCCGCAGCGAGGCCAGGGCCCGGGGCTCCATGGCGGGTCGAATCTCCATGCCTCTTCATCGGCCGGGTTGGCGTTCGGGTGAAGCCCCGTGTTCCGTCCTTCGGGACGGGGTACGTTCCCGGCCGTGCCGTCCCCCGCCGCCGACCTCCGCCGCCTGCTCGCCGCCGACGGCCTCCTCACGATGCCGTGCTGCTTCGACGCGCTGTCGGCGCGGCTGATCCAGGACGCGGGTTTCCCCCTCACCTTCATGAGCGGGTTTGCGGTCTCGGCCAGCCGAGTCGCGAAACCCGACATGGGGCTCATCTCCTATGGGGAGATGGTCGAGCAGGGCCGTCAGATCTGCGACGCGGTCTCGATCCCCGTGATCGGCGACGGCGACACCGGCTATGGCAACCCGATGAACGTCCGCCGCACGGTGGAGGGCTATGCGCGGGCCGGGTTCGCGGGCGTGATGATCGAAGATCAGCTCGCACCCAAGCGCTGTGGTCATACGCGGGGCAAGGAAGTCGTGCCGCGCGAGGAGGCATTGACCCGCATCCGCGCCGCCGTCGATGCGCGCGAGGCCGGCGCCGACATCCTGATCATGGCTCGCACCGACGCACGTGCGATCCACGGCTTGGACGAGGCCATCGAGCGCGCGCGCGCGTTCGTCGACCTCGGGGCGGACATCCTGTTCGTCGAGGCGCCCGAATCCGAGGCTGAACTCGAGCGGGTCGGACGCGAGCTGCCGGGGCCGAAGCTCGCCAACCTGGTGGAAGGCGGCGACACACCGCTCCTGCCGCCGGAACGTCTCGAGGCCCTGGGTTTCAAGATCGCCGCGTACCCCGTGACGTTGCTCTCGGCGTCGATCCGCGCGATGCAGGAAGCGCTCGGCTCGCTCGCTGCAGGCCGCACGCCGGACCGCTTGCTCGATTGGGCCACACTGCGCGAGACCGTCGGGTTCGATGCCTACGAGGCCCTGCTCGCGCGCTATCGCGGGGAAGGCTGACAGGGTAGGATGGCCCCATGGCCACCCTCCGCATCGACCATCCCGAACTCTTTGGTGTCACCGAAACCTCCGCCACGCTCCACTTCGATGTACTCGGTGAGAGTGGGCCCGTGGACGCACCCGCGCGCGTGCTGCTCGACGGCGAGCTCCGCGCAACGTCGGAGAACGGGTCGGGCACGCGGACCGTCGTGCTCGACGAGCTGGCGCCCGGTGCGGTGCACCGCGTCGAAATCGAGACCGAGGGTGCGAAGGCCGAGCCCGACGAGTTCTTCGACGGCCGCCTGGAAACGCTGGCGGCCCCTGCCGGCGACCCCGTCGCGAGCTTCGCCACCCTGAACGATCTCCACTTCGGCGAGCCGCGCTTCGGAGGGACGCTCACCGAGGATCACGAGTACGGAGAGGCCAAGGAGGGCTTCTCCGCCGTCACCGAACTCGACGGCGACGTCCCGTACTGGCGCTTCATGAACGAGGATGCGATTGCCGACATCAACGCGGCCGGCGTCGATGCGACCGTCATCAAGGGCGACATCGCCGACCGCGGGCGACCCGAGCAGTTCGAAGCGGCACGCGAGGCCTTCGCACGCCTCGAAGCGCCGCACCATGCGTTCCTCGGGAACCACGACTACTACGGGCTCGAGGTCGGCATGGAGGTCGATGGCTACGCGCTCCTCGGCCAGCCCCGCGCGCCTCGCAGCGTCGACCTCGGCGGTTGGCGGCTGTTGCTGCTCGAGACGGCCCTGCCTGGCCAACACCGCGGCGTCTTCCCCGCCGAGCGGCGTGCCTGGCTCTCCGAGCAGCTCGACGAGACCCGTGAGACCGGGATGCCGACCCTGCTCGTCATGCACCACCACCCCGTGCCCCCCGAGCGCAAGGATCAATATCCGAACACCATCGGCCTCGACCCGGAAGACTCCGTGGAGCTCTTCGCTCTCGTCGGTCAGCACCCTCAGGTGCGCGCCGCGCTGATCGGCCACACGCACCGCAACCGGCTGCGGCGCTACCCCGCCTCGGGCGCCGTCCCGTGGATCGAGGTGAACTGCACCAAGGATTACCCCGGTGGCTGGGCCCACTATCGCTTGTTCGAGGATGGGAGCTTCCGCCAGGAGGTCCGTCGCACGTCGAGCGGGCGCGCGATGGGGCACTCCTCGCATTGTCGCGGATTCTTCAACGGGTTCTACAAGCAGTTCTCCTTCGGGCGACTGGAGCAGCGCAGCTTCGCCATCGCCCCCGGTCGCTAGCCGTGGGCAGCGTCGGCCAGAGCGTCTTCAACGGGTTCTACAAGCAGGTCTCCTTCGGGCGACGGGAGCAGCGCGGCTTCGCCATCGCCCCCTGTCGCTAGCCGTGGGCAGCGTTGGCCAGAGCGGCATCTAGCGGTGGGCAGCGTCGTCATCGTTGGAGCGGGCCCAGCCGGGGCGGTCCTCGCCTACCTGCTGGCGAGTCGCGGCATCGAGACCACCCTCGTCGAGCGCCAGGATGACTTTGCGCGCGAGTTCCGCGGTGAAGTCCTGTTGCCCGGAGGCCTCGAGCCGTTTCATCAGATGGGCCTCTGGGATCGGCTCGAGAGCGTGCCCCAGGTCAAGCTGACCCAGGGCGACGCCTTCGTTCACGGGCGTCTGGTGGCGTCCTTCTCTTTCGAGGGCGAGGAGTTCGGGCCCTATGCGCCGCGCTGGATGTCCCAGCCCGGGCTGCTCGAGATGCTCGTCGCCGAGGCGGAACAGCATCCTTCGCTGCGATTCCTGCGCGGTAGCGCCGTGACGGAGCTCGTCGAGGAGAACGGCCGTTTCGTCGGCGTACGTGTGCGCTCGCACGGGGCCGAGGAAGAGATTCGCGCCGACCTCGTCGTGGGTGCCGATGGCCGGACCTCCATGGTTCGACGCCGCGCCGGCTTCGAAGTCGACGAAGACCCGACTCCCATGGACATCGTCTGGTGCAAGGTGCCAATGCTGCCGTCGATGGCCGACCCGCCTCGGGCGCGGTTCTACGCCGGGCATGGGCACTTGCTCATCGCGGCTCCCGTCTACGACGGCACCGTGCAGCTCGGGTGGGTGATCCGGAAGGGTTCCTTCGGTGAGATCCGCCAGCGCGGCATGCCCGAGTGCCTCGATGCCATGGCGGAGCACGTCGACCCCGAACTGGCAGCGCACCTGCGCCGACACCGTGAGGATTCGATCGCTCCGTTCCTGCTCTCCACGGTCTCGGATCGAGTGCGCGAGTGGGTGCGGCCCGGTGTGCTCGTGATCGGGGATGCGGCCCACACGATGTCTCCGGTGGGGGCCCAGGGCCTGAACCTCGCGATCCGCGACGCCGTCGTCGCCGCGAACCACCTGGTGCCGGTGCTCTCGGGCGACGCGGCGGCTGGATCGGTGGATGCCGCGGCTCGGGCCGTCGAGGCCGAGCGCAGTCGCGAGATCCGCGTGACACAGCGGGCGCAGCGAATGGCGCCCTTCCTCGTGCTGCGGGACGGTTGGCTCAATCGCGCCTTCTTCGGCGCCGTTCGAAGGACGCTTGGCCGGCGGCCACGCCGTGTGCGCGCGGGTCGCGCCTTCCTGAGAGCGGCCATGGGCGTCGATGAAGTGAAGCTGCGGGTCTAGCCGAGCAGCCGCCCCAGTGCTTGCGGGTCTAGCCGAGCAGCCGCCCCAGTGCTTGCGGGTCTAGCCGAGCAGACGCCCCGTGTGCTTCGTGAGCTCGGGGATCGAGATACCGTGAGGGCACGCCGCGGCGCAGGGCTCGCCCGAGCAGGATGCGCAGGCCGAGGCGTCGACCTCGAGGGCGCGATATTCGCGCTTCGCGATCTTCGGGTGACCGTAGTCCTCGGCGTACATTCGCGTGCGCAGCACTTCGGGGATCACAACGCCCGCGGGGCAGGAGGCGACGCAATCGTCGCAACCGTAGCGGCACTGCTTCCCGCCTTCGCGGGCCTCGTATCGCGCGAGCACGGCGCCGTCGGTGGCGGCGGTACGCGTCCAGCCCGAGGCTCCTAGGTACTCGTCCACCTGGGCCGGCGTCTCCATGGTCACGATCAGGGAGTCGACGACGTCGTGGGAGAGGACCCAACGGAAGGCAGCCTGGTTGAAGGTTGCACCGTCGCGCTGGAAGCGGGACACGTCGTTGTTCGCCGCGCCGCGCAGGGTCTTCATGGCGACCACGCCGATGCCCTTCTTCTTGGCCCTGGCCAGCGCCTCGGGCAGCTTGGGCTGGAGCGCGACGAGATCGAGACGCTCGACGATGCGTGCGTAGAAGGCCGGGTCCTGGCCGAAGTTGAACGCCGTGAGGAAGACGTCTACCAAATCGTTCGCCATTGCGTACTCGAGGCACTTCACCAGGCGCCCGCCGTGGCCCGACATCCCGACGAAGCGGATCTTCCCCTGATCCTTCGCTCGGGCGGTGAACTCGGGCCACTCGGGGTTGGAGAGCCGCTTCGGGTCGTTGACCGCGTGGCTGAAGTAGATGTCGAGATGATCCGTCTGGAGTCGGTGCAGGCTGCCTTCGAGCCGATGCATCATCTCGGTGGCCCGCATCCCGGGCGGGAGCTGGGCCTTGCTGACGAGCACCACCTCCTTGCGCTTGCCGCGCAGCGCGCGTCCTAGGGTCTCCTCCGAGCGGCCATCCATGTAGCTCTCAGCCGTGTCGAAGTAGTTGATGCCGCGATCGAGGGCGCGGTGGACCAGCCGCTCGTCGCCATCGAGGGGAAAGCTGCCGAATCCGATGTCCGAGACGCGCAGGCCCGTCTTGCCGAGCGTCGCGTAGCGGCGAACGCGCGGCTCCTCGGCCAGGGCCGGCGCCGCGGCCAGGGCTACGCCCGCCGCCGCGCTGCGGCGCAGGAACTCGCGACGATCGAAGTCACCATCCGGGTCGGCCATGTCGAAAGCGTAGCCAGCCGACTCACACACCGCCCGCCACGCTAAGCTGCGCGTCGATGACGGGCGTCCTTTCAGACTTGCGCATCCTCGACCTCACGCGTGTGGTTGCGGGCCCCTTTGCGACGGCAGTGCTCGCCGACCTCGGCGCAGAGGTCGTGAAGGTCGAGCGCCCCGGCACGGGCGACGACTATCGCTACGGGCCCTCGAAGAAAGGGAAGACGTCCCTCTCGTTCCAGAACACGAACCGCGGCAAGCGAAGCATCACTCTCGACCTGCGCACCGCAGAGGGCCGTTCGCTGCTCTTTCGTCTGGTCGAGCGCGCCGATGCGTTGGTGGAGAACTTCCGCGCGGGTTGGCTCGCATCCCAGGGCATCGACGTCGAGGCGTTGCACCGTGCGAACCCGAAGCTCGTCGTCGCGTCGCTCTCGGGCTTCGGCCAGACCGGGCCGCGGGCCGGTCAAGCGTCCTATGACATCGTGGCCCAGGCTGCGGGTGGGTTTCTCTCGATGACGGGCTTCGCCGACGGCCCACCCGTCCGCGGAGGTGGGGCGCTCGCGGACTACATCGGCGGACTGTTTCTCGCGGTGGGTGTGGTGGCCGGTGTCCACGACGCGCGACGGACGGGACAGGGCCGGGTCCTCGACCTCTCGAACCAGGATGCGGTCTTCGCGGTCACGGATTCCTGGGCCACGATCGCGGCGGGGCTTGGCGTCGAGGCGGAACGAACGGGGAATCAGCATCCCTTCACCGCGCCCTACGATTGCTTTGCCGCCACGGATGGCCACGTCGTGGTGGCCACGGCCAGCAACAAACTGTTCCGGCGTCTCTGCGACACCCTCGAGCGCCCTGAGCTCGCGAGCGACGAGCGGTTTCGCAGTCACCGCGTCCGCGCGACGAACCGCGTCGAGCTGAACGCCATCGTCCAGGCCTGGGTCGCCACGCGCAGCTGCGACGAGGCCCTCGCCTTGCTCGGCCCCGAGGGAGCCGACCTGCCGTGCGCCCGGGTCTCACGCCCGGACGAGTTGGTCGAGGACCCGCAGCTGTTGGCGCGGGGGATGGTCGAGCGCCACGCCCACCCGGACCCCGAGGTCCGCGAGGTCGTCTTCCACGGCAACCCGTTGCAATTCTCCGACTCCGAGCCGCGCGCTCGGGCCCTGGCGCCCGACCTCGGCGCGGACAACGCCGACCTCTACGGCGAACTCGGCCTCACGGCTGCAGACCTCGACCGCCTCGCCAAGGCCGGGACGATCTAGCCCAGCCCCGAGCGTTTCAGCTCTCGGCGTCGTGGAAAACGACGTCGAGGCGCCCGACCCGTTCCCGGATCGCGCGCCCGATGTCTCGTCGTGTATCCCCGGGCCGTGCGGTCATGGCCCGAGGGAGCCCAATCAGTGGCCGTAGGTCCAGCCGAACCCGAGGTGTGCCACCAGCGCGGAGAGCCGCCAAGGCGCCACGAAGTGGAAGCGGACCAGGTGATCGTCGAAGTAGCGGCGATCGTTGAAGCCACGCCGATGGTCGGCACACCAGAAGGGCGAGCCGCCGGTCCGTCGCTCGTGGCGGTGGAACCGATGCCGATCCGCGCTGTAGCGATCGCTGCCATGGCGATACCGGTCGTACCCCTGGCGGTGGTGACCCTTCTTGGAGTCGTAGCGCCGCGCGTCTTGATGGTTTCGATCGTGGCGACCGTAGCGGTGCCACGGGGCTCGCTTGGCGAGCCGGTCGCGTTCACCGCGGTCCCGGTCGAAGCGGCGATGATCGTCGCGTCGGCCTTCTCGGGCCCGATGGTCGCGCTCGCGATCACGGCGCTCCAAGCGATCCCGATTGCGGTCACCGCGGTCATGATTGCGGTCACCGCGGTCATGGTCGCGATCGTCGCCGCGCACGTCGTGGCGACGGTGATCCCGGTGATCCTCGGCCGAGGCGGACCCCGGCGCGACGGCCCACGCCACCGCGGCGGCGAGGGTGAAGCCCAGCAAGCGAAGACGTCGATGTCGAGTCATGGGAGAATCTCCTTCCCCAGTGCGTGTGACCCTTCGACGGGCCCCGAGACGCATAAATTCGGAGAGGGAGATTTTCGAGCGTGGACGGCGTTTTGGGCGCTCTAGGCGCCCGTGTCCCCGAAGAGCGTCGCCGCCAGATGGCGCCGGTGGTGCACGGCGTCGCCCAGCATCGCGCGGCAGAAGAGCGCACGCTTGAAATA
This sequence comes from Deltaproteobacteria bacterium, assembly GCA_019311105.1. Classification (GTDB taxonomy): domain Bacteria; phylum Myxococcota_A; class UBA9160; order UBA9160; family JAFDDA01; genus JAFDDA01. Next base: position 11,954 of record JAFDDA010000080.1, on the reverse strand, counting down.
GAAGTGCATGTCGCAATCGAGCGTGAAGCCGTAGCCGCCATGGAACTGAACGCCGTGGCGCACCGCTCGGGCGAGCACGTCCGAGGCCATGGCCTTCGCCATGCGCGCGCCCGTCTCGGCCGCCTCGGTCTCCCCCGCGTCGAAAGCCGCCGCGGCGCCATAGACGTGGTTTCGGGCCAGCTCGATCCCGATCATGTCGTCGACGAGCGGGTGCTTCACCGCCTGGAAGGATCCGATCTGCCGCTCGAACTGTTTGCGATCGATGGCGTAGTCGCGCGTCAGGCCGAGCGTGGCTTCGGCGGCGCCCACCATCTCGGCCGCGAGCCAGGCCGCCGACTGCAAGAGGATGGTGCGCCAGGTTGCCAGGTCGCCCCCGGACAGGCGCGTGTCGTCCGGAACCGCCAGCCCATCGAACTGCAGGCGTGCCGTCCGACGGGTCGGGTCGATGGAGACCTCGGCCTCCGCCTGAAAGCCGCCCGCGATCGCGAACAGGGCGATCTCGCCATCGGCGACGAAGGGGGCCACCACGAGCGCGGCGTCGGCGCCGCAAGGGACATGGGCCTTCGTCCCGCTGAGTACCCAGGTGTCGCCCTCCCGGCGCGCGGTCGCCTTCACGTCGCTCGGTTCCCAGGAACCCTCGGGCTCAAGCCAGCCGAGGCTCGCCAACGTGTCGCCGCTGGCGATGCCGGGGAGCCAGCGCGCTTGCTGCGCGGCATCGCCCGCGCGTTCGATCGCGAGCGCGGCCAGCGCGCCCCCGAGGTAGGGGGACGGCAGCAGCCGTCGGCCCATCTCTTCGAGCAGCAATGCCTGGTGCAAGTTGCCGAGGCCCGCGCCGCCGTGGGCTTCGGGGATCGTGAGCCCCGCCCACCCGAGCTCCGCCATCTCCTTCCAGACGCCGGGGTCGTGGCCCACCGGGTCGTCCGCCAGCCGGCGGATCTCTTCGATCGGGCAGCGCTCCTCGAGGAAGCGTCGCGCGCCGTCGCGCAAGATTTCATGGTCGTCGCTGAAGCCGAAGTCGCCGGGTACGTCTGCCATTGCGTGCTCGCCTACTTGCTCTTGGGCAAGCCGAGGACCCGCTCGCCGAGGATGTTGCGTTGGATCTCGCTCGTGCCGCCGCCGATGGTCATCCCGAAGGAGTTCATGTAGGCGCGCGGCCACTCGGCGTCGGCGGGCGCGTTCGGGTCGCCCATCCAGAGTGCGGCGTCGGGCCCGAGGATCTCGCAGCCGAGTTCCGCCAGGTTCTGGGCGTACTCGGAGTAGACGAGCTTGTTCATCAAGGCGAGCACCATCGGCCGGTCGGGGGAGAGGCCAGGCACGCGCCGGCGCATGCCGCCGAGGCGCAGGCCTTCCTCCTGCATCCACAGCTGCACGAGGCGGTCGCGCAGCAACGGGTCTTCCGAGGCCGGTCGCCCGTCGCGTTGGGTCTGGCTGGCGAGCTTCGCCGCGCGCTGCACGGTGTCGGCGCTGGAGGTCGCCTGGCCACCGCCCGTGCCCTCGGCGGCGCCGCGCTCGAAGGTGAGGGTGGCCATGGCCACCTCCCAGCCCTGGCCGGGTGCGCCGAGCATCGCGCCGCGGGGCATGGCGGCGTCGGTGAAGATCACCTGGTTGAAGCCACCCTCGCCGGTCATCTTGATGAGCGGCAGGACTTCGACGCCGGGCACCTGCATCGGCATCAGGAAGAAAGAGAGCCCCGGGTACTTGCCGGCATCGGGGTCGGTGCGCGCAAGCAGGATCATCCACTTCGCGCGGGTCCCGATCGTGGTCCAGACCTTGTGGCCGTTCACGGTCCAGCCGTTGCCCGAGGCCGCGGGTTCGGCCCGGGTCTGCACGCTCGCCAGGTCGGAGCCGGCGCCCGGCTCGCTGAAGCCCTGACACCAGATCTCTTCCGCCGAGAGGATCGGCTTCAAGAACTTCTTCTTTTGCTCTTCGGTCCCGTACTTGAGGATCACCGGGCCGGCCCACTGCAAGCCGATGGTGTTCACGAAGAAGGGTGTGCCCGCGCGGCCCGTCTCCTGGGTGACGATGCGTTGCCGCTTCAGTGTGTCACCGCCGCCGCCGTATTCGGCGGGCCAGTCGAGGCCGAGGTAGCCGGCCTCGTAGACCTTGGCCTGCCAGTCGCGCAGGTATTCGAACTGTTCGTTCGTCTCGACGAACAGGAAGTTCTGGGGCATCACGAAGTCGGGCTTGGGCGGCCGGTTCTCCGCGAGCCAGGCGCGCACCTCGGCGCGGAACTCCGCGATCTCACGCGATTCGGTTTCTTCCACGGCTTGGCTCATCTCGACCTCCGGCCGGGCGAGGCTACCCGAGCGACGGCCCGCCCGCCCGCCGGGGCACCGGCTGCGGACCCCGAGTTCTCGCCCCGCACGCGCCCGCGTGCTATCTCGACCGTGCCTCAGGAGGCCCCATGAATTTTGGTTTCACGGAAGAACAGGATCTGCTGCGCCAGGAGGTGCGGAAGTTCCTCGATGAGAACTGCAACACCGAAGAGGTTCGCAAGATCGGCGAGACCCCCGAGGGCTACTCCAAGGATCTTTGGAAGCAGATCGCTGAGCTCGGTTGGGTGGGCCTCACCATCGCCGAGGCCCACGGGGGCGCGGGCCTCGGCTGGGTCGATCTCGTCGTATTGCTGGAAGAGACCGGGCGCAGCTTGTTCCCGTCGCCGCTGCTGGCGAGCACGATTGCAGCGGCCGCGATCGGCGAAGCGGGCAGCGACGAGCAAGGGGTGCGCTTCCTTCCGGGCCTCGCCGACGGGTCGAGCATCGCGACCCTCGCGCTTGTCGAAGCGAGCGATCGGCTCGGCGCCGAGGGGGTCGAGCTGGCGGGTGCGCCCGACGGTGACGGCTTCCTCCTCACTGGCGAGAAGCGCTACGTGGCGGACGCGGGAAACGCCGATTTGTTCGTCGTGGCGTTCCGGGTAGGGGCCGGCGACGACGGAGTCCGCCTGGCCGTGGTGCCGAGCGATGCGGGCGGCATCACGATCGAGAACACACCGAGCATGGACCTCACCAAGCGACTCGGGAACGTGCGCTTCGACGGCGTGGCCGTCGCGGGGGCCGACGTGCTCGCGAGTGCGCCGCTTTCGCGCATCCTCGATCTCGCCACCGCGGCGCTGACCGCCGAGATGATCGGCGCGGCCGAGGGCGCGACGGCCCTGACCGTCAAGTTCACCCAGGAGCGGATCCAGTTCGGAAAGCCGATCGGCCAGTTCCAGGGTGTGAAGCACCCACTCGCCGAGATGTACGTGGACGTCGAATCCTTCAAGTCGCTCGTCTACTACGCCGCCTGGGCCCTCGACGAGGAGCACGAGGACGCGTCGCGCGCGGTCTCGATGGCGAAGGCGTACGCGTCCGATGCCTTCGCACGCATCGGCATCGACTCGATCCAACTCCATGGCGGCGTCGGCTACACGTGGGAGTACGACGCCCAGCTCTACCTCAAGCGCTCGAAGTGGGCCCGCTCGCAGTACGGCGACGCGACCCATCACTACGAGCGCGTTGCGTCCCTGGGAGGCCTCTAGGATGGACTTCGATCTCTCGCCCGAACAGCAAGCCTTTCGCGACGAGGTGCGCGACTTCATCGCGCAGAACCTCCCGAGCAACGCCGCCGATCCCACCGCGGTGCAGGCGTGGCAGCGCAAGGTCCGCGAGAAGCGCTGGGTCGGCTTCTCCTGGCCCGAGGATTGCGGCGGTGGCGGTGGCGGGATCATGGAGCAGGTGATCCTCAAGGAGGAGATGGCCAAGGCCAAGGCGCCGCCGCTCGGCAGCTGCTTCATGGGCCTAGCCTGGGTCGGCCCCTCCATCGCGCAGTACGGGACCGAGGCGCAGAAGCAGCGCTTCATCCCCGACATCCTCGACGGCAAGTATCAGTGGTGCACGGGCTACTCCGAGCCCGATTCAGGCAGCGACCTCGCTTCGCTGCAGTGCAAGGCGGTTCTCGAGGGCGACCACTACGTCGTGAACGGCCAGAAGATCTGGACCTCGATCGCCATGTGGTCGAAGTGGATGATCCTGCTCGTGCGTACGTCGAACCCCAAGAGCCAGGAAAACAAACACGACGGCATCACGTGCCTGCTCGTCGAGATGGCGAGCGAAGGGCTCGAGGTGCGCCCGATCCGCAACATGGGTGGCGGGGCGGTGTTCGCGGAAGTGTTCTTCACGGATGTGAAGGTCCCCGCCGAGCAGCGCCTCGGTGAGGAAGGGCAGGGTTGGCAGGTCACGGTCTCCGCCCTCGCGCACGAGCGGTCGAGCATCGCGGAGGTCGAAGGTCTGAAGCGCAACCTCGACCTCCTGAAGGAGCATGCCGCCGGTGTCGAGCGGAACGGCCGGCCCGCGAGCGAAGACCCGGGCATCCGTCGCCGCCTCGCCGTCGCCGAGACGCGCGTCGAAGCCATGCGTCTGAACGGGATGCGATTCCTCACCAAGCAGCTGAAGGGCGACCCGCTTGGCAGCGAGACCAGCGTGAACAAGCTCCATCGCGCTGCGCTCGAGGTCGAGCTCGGTGAGATCGGCGTCGAGCTGCAGGGTTCGGCGGGCTCGCTCACCGACGGGATCGACGACGCCGTGGGTGGGAAGTGGCAGAAGCACTCGCTCGGCTGGCCCGAGGTCGTGATCGGCGGCGGCACGCCGAACATCCAGAAGAACATCATCGCCGAGCGTATCCTCGGGCTCCCGAAGGACTAGGGTCCGTGAGTGAAGAACGGCGCGCGCGCATCGAGGACAAGCTGCGTGAGCGGCTCGAGGCGACGGAGGTCCGCGTCGTCGACGACAGTGCGGCTCATGCGGGCCATGCGGGCGCGGCATCCGGCGCGGGGCACTTCCGTGCCTTCATCGTCTCGAAGCGGTTCGAGGGGCTTTCGAAGGTGGCAGCCCAGCGGCTCGTCTATCAGGCACTCGACGACGAGATGGAGACCGCGATCCACGCCCTCTCCATCCGGACCGCCACGCCCGACGAAACCTAGAGAAAGTCTGCGAGCCAGGCCTTGAGGCGGACGCTGAAGCCGGCCGCGTTGCGGTGGCCACCGCCGCCGAGCGATACGGCCACGGCCGAAACATCGAGCTCGCCGATCGAGTAGAGCGTGACATCGACGCGCCCGCCGTTCACGCGGTAGACGCAACCCCAGGGTTCCCCGTAGGTCGCCTTCTCCGACAATGCATGGCCGATGGCGCTGCGCTGGGCAGTGGAGTTCACGGCGTCGACCCGGCGCCCTGCGACGGTGATCGGGTGGGCCTTCTTGATGGCGCGCTCCACGTCGATCTTGCCCTGACGCACCAACGGTTCGCCCTCCGCGACCAACGCCTCGAGCGGGCGCGCTGCCAGCGAATCCCAGGATTCGAAGCTGCGTGGGTGCGAGCCGATGGCGGCGTTCACCTCTTCGGAGTGCGGGAGCTTCCAGTTCCAGAGGTCCTGGTCTTCGACGTAGTCGAGCAGCACGGGCGTCTCGCCCCCGTGGAAGTGCTGCCAGGCCAGCACGGCACCGGAGTGGGAGAGGTCGAAGTGCACGCGATGGCCGCCATCGCGCAGGTCGTTCTCGAGCTCGGCTTCGGCGTGGAAGCGGTCGCGACTGGTCACGTGGTGGTCGAGCACGAGCACGTGGGCCGCAACGTCTCCGAGTTCACGCAGGGTCTGGGTGCGCGTGAAGATGTCGACGAACACGATCTCCGCGCCTTCGTAGGAGGCCACGTTCAGCGGCTCGTCGTGGCCGATGGGCCGATACTCGGCTGAGTCGCCCCACGCGCGCCAGACGGACCAGGCGGCACCAAAGCCGTCGGGGCATCCCGCGTGGTAGAAGCAGACCTTTCGCATGCGCCCGAGCTTAACAGACGAAACTCGGGCGTCGGCCGTCGGCAGCACTACGGCAGGGCGTCGGCAGGTCGCAACAGGAACGCTTCGATCTCGGCGACCAGTGCGTCGGGGACTTCGGTTGCGAGTGCGTGGCCGACGCCCGGAAAGATCACGAGTTCACTTCTCGGCAGCAGTTCGTGTAGCCGCGCGACGCCTTCGCCCATGTTCGCGCCGTGGTCGCGGTCGCCCCATCCGAGCCAGACGGGGTGACGGATCTCGGGCGCGAGGGGGAAGAGGCTCCTCGCGACCTGGTCCGCGCCCATCCCGAAGTACATGTGAACGAAGCCGGGGCCCATCACCTCGTCGTAGTAGGCGAACGTCGTCGCCAGCGCGTGGTCGCGCCCCGCGAACGAATCGTCGTACCAATAGGTCGACTGCACGCGGACGATGGGCCGGAAGGCGGCGTAGCCGGCGATGGCTCGCATGGCCCGAGCGAGCCTCGGGCTCGCTTCCCAGGCGCTGCCCGGGGCCCACGGTGCGAGGCGGTCGAAGCGCTCGGGAAAACGATGCGCCAGGCGCAGCACGAGGTTGCCGCCGAGGCTTCCCCCGACGAGGTGCGCTCGCTCGATACCGAGGGCGTCGAGGAAGGCCATGGAGACGTCCTCGTAGTAAGTGAGGTCGTAGTCGCGTTCGGGCTTTTCGGAGTAGCCGCTGCCTGGGTAGTCGAACACCAGCACGCGATGGTGCTTCGACAACGTGGGGACGAGGGCGTCGTACTCCTCGATCCGAGACGTGTGGCCGGGGATCAAGAGGGCGACGGGTGCGTCCCGCGGCCCCTCGTCGATGTAGCGGATGCGCGCGTCGAGAACGCGGAGTTCATGTTGCGCGAAGGGTGTGGGCCAGACGGAGACGGGCCGCGTCGGGTCCGCGTCTTCGGGCGCGGAGCAGGCCGTGAACGACATCGCCGCGAGTGCTGCTGCAACCCCCGTCCGAACCCTCACGCCTCCGAATCCAGTGACGACGGGGCTTCGCCCGCTGCGCGGGCACGATCGATCCGGGTCGACTCGTCGCGCGCCAAGGTGCGCAGTGCGAAGAGCGCCGCGCCGAAGGCGATGACGTTGACGGATAACCCGACCAACATTCCGATGCGCAGGTCCGTGGCCACGCTGACGCGACCGATCGTGTAGGGCCCGAGGGCGAGGCCGATGAAGGTGATGCTCAACAGGTAGGCGGCCGAAGCGACCGCGCGCATGCGGGGCAGCATCAGATCCTGCACCGTGGTCGCGGCGACCCCGACCCACATGGAGCCGAAGATGTTCGACGGCAGAGTCAGCCACAGCGCCGACTCGATCGACGGCGCTTCGATCAACAGCAGCGCGAAGGGGACCGAAAGGACGGCACCGAGCGCGAGCATGAAGAGCCGGCCTCGCGGGTCGCGCGCACGCCAGACGTCCCCGAGGATGCCGCCGAGAGCGACGCCGACGAAGCCGCCGCCTGCTGTCGTCCACAGCAGGAAGTCGCCGAGGCGCGTTTCGTCGACGCCATGGGCGCGCAACAGATAGGCGGGGGTCCAGAAGCCGATCCCGTAGCCGCTGAAGGCCAGCAGGGAGGCGGCGATCACCAGCCAGCGAAGGGTCGGGGTGTCGAAGATCAGGGCGAAGCTTGGCGCGTCGCGTAGGCGCAGCGATTGAGCCCACGAGAACGCCGAGTAGAACCCGATGGCGAGGGCCGTCCATTGGGCGAGGTCGCCGGTCAGGCGCACGAGGGCGAAGGCGACCCCGGCGATGACGGACGCCGCGACGGCGTTGGTGACGAGGGCGGCCCGGCCGCCCCCCATGATGACGAGGTTCCACACGGTGAGGCCCGGGAACACGGCGCGCAGCTCGCGCCCGAACTCGCGGAAGGGATGCGGATGGGGCGGTGGCGTCGGGATGCCGTCGGCTTCGCCGCGCTTCGGCTCGCGCAGCGAACGCACCCAGAGCGCCATCAGCAGCCCGGGGAGCCCCACCAGGATGAACGTCGCCTGCCAACCCGTCAGGCCCAATGGCGCGGCACTCGCCTGGTAGGTGGCATCCCAGTACCCCACGACCCGCCCGCCCACGAAGAGCGCGAGCCCGCCACCCAGGTAGATGCCGCTCGAGTAGATGGAGAGCGCTGTCGCACGCAGGGACTTCGGGAAGTAATCCGAGAGCATCGAGTAGGCCGCGGGCGTGGCGCTCGCCTCGCCGACCCCGACACCGATGCGCGCGACCGTCAGCTCGCTGAAGTTGCGAGAGAAGCCCGACGCCGCCGTCATCAGGCTCCAGAAGCCGAGGCCGAGGGCCACCAGGCTCCGTCGGTTCCACACGTCGGCGAGTCGCCCGAGTGGGATCCCGAAGATCGCGTAGAAGACCGCAAAGGCCGTCCCATAGAGGAAGCCGAGTTCGGCGTCGCTGACCGACAGGTCGGCCTTGATGCGCTCGGCGAGGATCGAAGGCAGCTGCCGATCGATGAAGTTGAAGAGGTAGACGAGAACCAGGACGAACAGCACGTAGCTCGGGTAGAGGAGCGAGCGGCGTTCGGAGGGGGCAGTGGAAGCCACGGCCGCGCAGTATACACGCGGGGTCGGAGGCCCGTGGGCCGGAACTCGGGTCGCTCGTGGCCGCGTGATTGCCCGGCCTCTCTGGCGTATCCTCCCCGACCCCGGAGGAAACCATGTCAGCCGATCGCAAGCTCCCGAAGCCCCGCTCCAAGGAGGTCACCGAAGGCCCCGCCCGCGCGCCGGCGCGCGCCATGCTGCGCGCCGTCGGCCTGACTGAAGAGGATTTCAACAAACCCCAGGTCGGCATCGCTGCGGCGGCCAACGAGGTCACGCCGTGCAACATGGGGTTGGCCGGCCAGGCCGACCTCGCGAAGGAGGCGATCCGCGAAGAGGGGGCCGTCGGTCTGCGCTTCGACACGATCGCCGTGAGCGACGGCATCAGCATGGGCCACGTGGGCATGCACGCTTCGCTCGTGTCGCGCGAGGTGATTGCCGACAGTGTCGAACTCATGGTCCACGCCGAGCGCCTCGACGCGCTCGTGACTCTCGCCGGTTGCGACAAGAGCCTGCCTGGCATGTTGATGGCGGCGGCGCGGCTCGACGTGCCGTCCGTCTTCCTCTACGGCGGCACGATCCTTCCCGGCTGCTTCAAGGGCCGCGACGTCAACATCCAGGACGTGTTCGAGGCCGTCGGCGCGCACGCCGCGGGCCAGATGAGTGACGAGGATCTGCTCGAACTCGAGCGCGTGGCCTGCCCGACCACTGGCTCGTGCGCAGGGATGTTCACGGCCAACACGATGTCGACCGTGAGCGAGGCCATCGGGATGGCGATCCCGGGCTCAGCGTCGATCCCGAACCCCGACCCGCGGCGCAAGGATATCGCCCGGGCGTCGGGCCGCGCCGTGGTGGACTGCCTCGAGCACGACATCACGCCGCGCAAGATCATGACGAAAGCCGCTTTCGATAACGCCATCGCATCGGTGATGGCCCTCGGCGGTTCCACCAACGCGGTGTTGCACCTGCTCGCAATCGCCGTCGAAGCCAAGATCGATCTCTCCCTCGACGACTTCGACCGCATCAGCCGCACGACGCCCCAGCTCTGCGACCTGAAGCCCTTCGGCAAGTATGTGATGACCGACCTCGACCGCATCGGGGGCGTGTCGGTGCTGTTCCGCGAACTCATCGACCGCGGCTGCATGGACCCCGACACCCTCACGGTCACGGGGAAGACCCTCGGCGAGAACGTCGAGGGGGCAGTCTTCCCGGACGGCCAGGATGTCGTGCACCGGGCTGCGGACGCGCTGATGCCCGAGGGCGGGATCGTGGTGCTGCGCGGATCGCTCGCGCCCGACGGCGCCGTGATGAAGACCGCCGGGGGGAACCTGCGGCGCGTCGACGGTATTGCACGTGTGTTCGACGGCGAGCAGGCCGCCTTCGACGCCGTCACGAACGGGAAGATCGAGAAGGGCTCGGTCATCGTGATCCGCAACGAGGGTCCGGCCGGTGGTCCCGGGATGCGTGAGATGCTGGCCGTGACGGCTGCGGTGAAGGGCGCGGGCCTCGGCGCGGACGTTGCGCTGCTGACCGACGGGCGCTTCTCGGGCGCGACCCATGGCTACATGGTCGCCCACGTGGCCCCCGAGGCGACGCGCGAGGGCCCGATCGGCCTCGTGCGCGACGGGGACCGCGTCGTGATCGACCCGAACGAGCGCCTGATCGAACTCGACGTGCCGGCCGACGAACTCGCCCGCCGCCGCGCGGAGTGGCAAGCCCCGCCCGCGCGCTTCGCGAGCGGCGCCATGGCGAAGTACGCAAAGCTCGTCGGGAGCGCCGCCCGTGGCGCGGTCTGTGGATAGCCGAGCGTCGAACGATGCCACGCCCTCGGGCGACGGCATCGTGGTGGCTTTCGAGGCTCGGGATACCGGGCCCGCATCGGGCCTGCTCGACCGCTTCGAGACGATCCGCCGCGACGTCTGCCCCTGGCTGCTCGACAGCGCCCAGGCCGATGGACGTCTCGGCCGTTTCTCCTTCGCCGGCTCCGACCCCTGGGCCGTGCTGCGCGCCCGCGGCCGCGAGCTCCAGCTGGACGTGCGGCGCGAGGTTCACCCGGCGTGGCGCGTCGGGGCGCACCACTGGCGCGGCGACCCATTCGAAGCCTTGCGCCGCCTTGCGCCGGCCGGGGAGCCCGCGGGCCAGCCGACCGCCGTCCCGTTCGTGGGCGGTGCGGTCGGCTACTTCGGCTACGAGCTCGTCGAGCAACTCGAGCCCGTAGAGCTGCGCGCCACCGACGGCGCACCGTTCCCCGATCTCGTCTTCCTCCTGGTGGACTCGCTCCTGGCCTACGACCACGCGAGGGGGCGTGTCCACCACTGCGGGCTCGGCTTCTCGACGACTCGGGCGGGCGCCCTTCGCGCCGCATCGGGTCGGGTCGAGGCGCTGGCAGCTCGCGAGGCTGCAGGCAGCGGGGTGCCGACGCTGCCGACCCCGACCGCACCCAGCCGACCGGCCGCAGTCGAAGCCCGCCACGACGCCGGGAGCTATGCCGCCCTGGTCGACACCGTGAAGGCTTCCATCGAGGAAGGCGACGTCTACCAGGCCTGCCTCACGCACCGCCTGGAAGTGGACTGGGCCGGCGAGCCCTGGCAGCTCTATCGGCGCCTGAGACGTTCGAACCCGGCCCCCTTCGCGGCGTACCTCGGCTTGCCCGAAGGCGCGGTGCTCTCGAGTTCACCCGAACGTTTCCTGCGCGTCGAGTCCGGGGCCCGGGTCGAGGCGCGACCGATCAAGGGCACGAGTGATTGCGGCACCACGGAAGCCTCCGCCGAGGCCAGTCGAACCGCGCTGGCCGCTTCGGCGAAGGATCGCGCCGAGAACGTGATGATCGTGGACCTCTACCGCAACGACCTCGGGCGCGTGTGCGAGACGGGCAGCGTTGCGGTCCCGGAGCTCTGTGCGATCGAACGCCACGGCCGGTTGCATCAGATGGTTTCCACGGTCACTGGGCGGCTCGCCGAGGGCCGCGATCGGATGGATCTGGTGCGCGCAGCGTTCCCGCCCGGCTCGATGACCGGCGCGCCGAAGATTGCGGCCATGCGTCTGCTCGCCGGGCTCGAGACCGTGCGGCGCGGCGTCTACTCCGGGGCGCTCGGCTACCTCGACGCGCGCGGGGGCATGGACCTGTCGGTGGTGATCCGGACCCTGCTCGTCTCCGAGGGGCGGGCCCACGTCCACGTGGGCGGTGGCGTCGTGGCCGACTCTTGCGGGCCCGCCGAGTACCGCGAATCCATGGACAAGGCGCGTGCGCTGCTCGAAGCCCTCGGCGCCGAGATCGCAGGCGAGGACGAGCAGCTGGCCGCGGTGGCAGAGCCGTGAGCCCGTCGATGCTGGAGCCTCCGGGTCCCGAAGCGGCGGTCCTGGTCGTCGATCCGGACCTCTCCGCCGCAGACGGATTGCGCCCGGTCGTGCTCGACGCCGGCCTCGCGGGCCGTGTCGACGCCGTGCCGACGCTCGGCGAGGGGCTCGATGCTCTCGCCACCGGACCCTACGCCCTCGTCGTGCTCTCGCTGGCGGCCGGCGATGTCGACGGGCCCGAGAGCCTCGACCGGATTCGTGCCATCGACCCCGAGGTGCCCGTCGTCCTCGTAACCGACGT
>JAFDDA010000079.1 GCA_019311105.1 Deltaproteobacteria bacterium | reverse complement strand
TGGTGGGCCCTGGGGGGCTCGAACCCCCGACCCTCGGATTAAAAGTCCGGTGCTCTACCAACTGAGCTAAGGGCCCGGGCCGAGGATAACGCCGCGTCTGGAGATCCGCCTCGACGTTGGGTTCTTCGGGCCCGCGACGAACCAGACCTTGACCTCGCCGGTGGCGCGATCCACGCTGCCCTACTTCCGGGGAGGGGCCTGCTCCGTTGCTGTTCAATTCTGGCAAGTTCTTCGTCCTGCTGGCCACGACGCTGCTGCTCTATGGGGCGCTCGGTCGGCGCGGGCAGAACCGGATGCTGCTCGTCGCGAGCTAGGTCTTCTACGCGTGGTGAGATCCGCGCTTCCTCGGCCTCCTCTGGCTCTCGACCCTCGTCGACTTCTCGGCGGGCCAACGGATCGAGGCCGCCCGCCGGCGCGGCGACGACGGCACGGCCAGGCGCTGGCTGCTGGCGAGCCTCGCCACCAACCTCGGAGCGCTCGGGTTCTTCAAGTATTGGAACTTCTTCTCCGAGAACGCCGCGCGCGTCCTCGAGAGCCTCGGGCTCGAGGCTTCGCCGCTCAGGCCGGGAACGGCTCGCGGCGGATGATCGTCTCATCCCGCCCCGGCCCCACGGAGATGAGATCCACCGGGATGCCGCTGATCGACTCGATCATCTCCACGTAGCGTCGCGCAGCGTCGGGGAGCGCGTCGAACTCGCGCACGCCGGTGACGTCCTCGGAGAAGCCCGGGAAGGTCTCGTAGACGGGCTCGGCGCTCTCGAGCTCGCGCAACGTCATCGGGAAGTCGCTCGTGAGCTTGCCCCCGATCCGGTACTGGGTCGCCACTGCGATCTCATCGAAGCCCGCCAGGACATCGAGCTTGTTCACCGCCAACGAAGTGAAACCGTTCACGATCGCCGCCTCGCGCAGCATCACCGCGTCGAGCCAACCACAGCGGCGCTTGCGTCCGGTGGTCGCACCAAACTCGGCTCCCTGTTTTTGGAGCCGCTCCCCGATGGCACCCTCGAGTTCGGTCGGGAACGGCCCGCCCCCGACGCGCGTCGTGTAGGCCTTGGTGATGCCGAGGACGCGGTCGATGCGCGTCGGGCCGATGCCCGAGCCCGGCGCGACGGCGCCCGCCACGCAGTTCGAGGACGTGACGTAGGGGTAGGTTCCGTGGTCGATGTCGAGGAAGGTGCCCTGGGCGCCTTCGAAGAGCACCCGTTTGCCCTCGGTGAGAGCGCGATCGAGGATGTGGCCCGTGTGGTCGACGAAGGGCTCGAGCCGCTTGCCGTGCGCCACGCACTGCTCGTAGAGCACGTCCACGTCCACCGGCTCCCAGCCGCAGTAGCGCTCGAGTTCGAAGTTCTTGGCCTCGGCGAAGCGGTCGAGCAGCTCGCGCAGGCCGTCCGGGTCGAGCAGGTCGGCCACGCGCACGCCGCGCCGGGCGACCTTGTCCTCGTAGGTCGGTCCGATGCCGCGCCCGGTCGTCCCGATGGCGTGCCCCTTCGCGAGCTCTTCGCGCGCGAGGTCGAGCTTCCTGTGCCACTCGAGGATCACGTGGGCGCGCCCCGAGACCCGCACCCGGCTCGGGTCGCGCAGGATGCCGCGCTCGCGCAGGCCGTCGAGCTCGACGAGCAGGGCTTCCGGGTCGACCACGACGCCGGGCCCGATCAGGTTGATCGTTCCGGGGTGCAAGATGCCCGAGGGCACCACGTGCAGGATGGTCTGCTCGCCGTTCACGACCAGCGTGTGCCCGGCGTTGTTCCCGCCGTGGAAGCGCGCCACCAGGTCGGAGCGCTCGGCCAACCAGTCGACGATCTTGCCCTTGCCCTCATCGCCCCACTGGGCGCCACACGCGACGATGGTCGCCACGTTAGAGCTCGACCAACTGAGCGGTGATCACGTGCTCCTGGCCGCGGAGCCTCTCCATCACGTCTTCGGTCGGCGCGGGATCGACGTTCACGAGCATGGCCGCCTCGCCGCGCTCGCGCACGAGGGCGAGCTGCATGCGCGAGATGTTGACGCCCGCCTCTCCGAGCAGGTGGCCCAGCATCCCGACGACTCCGGGGCGGTCGTGGTTCTGCAACAGGATCGTCGGCCCTTCCGGGATGGCCTCGAGCATGAAGTCGTCGATGCGAACGATACGCGGCTGGCCACCGTGGAAGAGTGCACCCTCGATCAGACGATCCTGGCAGCCGCGCACGCGCGTGGTGATTGCGCTGGCGAAGTCGCGCGAGCGGCGCGTCTTCGATTCGACGACGCGGATGCCCCGCTCCTGGGCGATCACCGGCGCATTCACCATGTTCACACGGTCGCTCACGGACTCGAGCATCCCCTTCAGCACGGCGATCGTGATCGGCGCCACGCGCAGATCGGCCACGTCGCCCGCGTACTCGATCTCGATCTCTTCGATGGCGCCCGGGCAGAGCTGGCCCTGGAAACGGCCGAGCTTCTCGGCGAGCACGATGTAGGGGCGCAGCTGCTCGAGCAGCTCGCCCGACACCGACGGCACGTTCACCGCGTTGCGCACGACGCCGTTCGTCAGGTAATCGGCCACCTGGCGGGCGATCGCGGTCGAAACGTTCAGCTGGGCCTGCCCCGTGCTCGCACCGAGGTGCGGCGTGCAGATCACGCGGGGGTGATTCACCAACGGGTGGTCGGGCGAGACCGGCTCGTCGACGAAGACGTCGAGCCCGGCGCCACCCACCTTCCCATTCTCGAGGGCCTCGAAGAGCGCCTCTTCATCGACGATCCCGCCGCGCGCCGCGTTCACCACGAGGACGCCATCCTTGCAGCGCTCGAAGGCCTCGCGATCGAGCAGCCCCGTCGTGTCCTTGGTCCGGGGCACGTGGATCGTGATCGCGTCGGCCCGCGCCAGCAGCGTTGCCTTGTCCACCAGCTCGACCTCCGAGCGGGCGGCCGCCTCGGCGGAGATGTGCGGGTCGCAGGCGATGACCTGCATCCCGAGCCCCCGCGCCCGATCGACCACGATGCGACCGATGTTGCCGAGCCCGAAGACGCCGAGCGTCCGGTTGTAGAGCTCGGTGCCCTGGAACTGGCTCTTCTCCCACTTGCCGGCCTTCATGGAGGCGGTGGCCTGGGGGATGTGGCGCGCCAGCGCGAAGAGCAGCGACAGGGCGTGCTCCGCCGTGGTGACGTTGTTGCCCTCGGGCGTGTTCATCACCACGATGCCGCGCTGGGTGGCGGCGGGGAGGTCGACGTTGTCGACGCCGATGCCGGCCCGGCCGATGACGCGCAGCCGATCCGCGCGCGCGATCACCTCGGCCGTGACCTTGGTGCCACTGCGAATCACGAGCCCATCGAACTCGCCAATCTTTTCGAGCAAGTCGGCCGGATCGAGGCCGGGCTCGTAGCTCACCTCGATCCCCGGGGTCTGCTCGAGAATCTCGATGCCCTGGGGGGCGGTCTTGTCGCTGACGAGGACCTTCGGCACGGAGAGGGCTCCTTTGGGCGGGTGGCGCGCTCGCGCGCCTCGATGTGGATCGCTCGGGGTGAGGGCCGCGCGCAGAAGGCGCGGAAATTCTTTGCGGAACCGAGAGTTTGCGAGAGGGCCCGGGGGGTGTCAAGGCAGCCCCGCCGGGGTAGGCTGGCTCGCCGGGATGCGGAGTTTCGCGCGCTGCGCGGCGCCCGCGAGCGCACTCACGACGCGCCAGAGCGGAGAGGACCCAAGGCCGTGAAGACCTGGCCCGAGAGCATCGCCGTGCGAACGCGCGGCCCCCTGGACGCCACGGTCCGCGTCCCCGGCTCGCGTAGCCTGACCAACCGCGCCTTGCTGGCCGCCGCCCTCGCCCGCGGCGAGAGCACCCTCCACGGCGCCCTCGAAAGCGACGACACCGAGGCCATGCGCGATTGCCTCGACGCCTTGGGGGTTCGGATCGATTCCGACGGAACGACGTTCCACGTAACGGGCCGAGCGGGCCACCTGGCCGCACCCGAGCGCACCCTCGACGTCCGCTACTCCGGGACGACGGCGCGCTTCGTCACCGCCGCGGCCACCCTCGCGGCGGGGCCTTCGCGGATCGACGGCGAGCCGCGAATGCGCGAGCGACCCATCGACGACCTCGTCCACGCCCTCGTGGCCCTCGGAGCGGAGATCACCATCGAAGGCAAAGCCGGGTGCCCTCCCCTGGCCGTGGCCGGCGGCGGATTGCCCGGCGGCAGCGCCGTCATCGATGGCAGCCGTTCGAGCCAATACGTCTCGGGAGTGTTGTTGGCGGCGCCCTGCGCGGTGAGCGATGTGACCCTGCAACTGAAGGATGGCCTGCTCGTCTCGCGCCCGTACGTCGAGATGACCCTCTCCGTGATGAAGGCCTTCGGCGCCGACGTCGGCTGGCGGGGCGAGGCGGAACTCCACGTAGCGGCCCAACCCTACGAGGGGCGCGAGTACGCCATCGAGCCCGATGCCTCTTCGGCGGCCTACCCCTTCGCCGCGGCCGCGATCGCGGGCGGGCGGGTGCGGGTCGAGGGCCTGTCGGCCCAGTCCGCCCAGGCCGACCTCCGCTTCCTCGACGCGCTCGAAGCCATGGGTTGCACGGTCCTACGCGAGGCCGACGCCTGCGAGGTGCGCGCGCCGGACGCCGGCCTGCGAGCCGTCGATCTCGATGCCAACGACTACCCCGACGCCTCCATGGCCTTGGCCGTGGTGGCCCTCTTTGCCGACGGCCCGAGCCGGATCCGCAACATCGGGAACCTCCGCATCAAGGAAACCGATCGCCTCACCGCCCTCGAGACCGAGCTCCGCAAGCTCGGCGCGGGCGCGCGAGCGGGTCGGGACGAACTGGTGGTCGAGCCCGCACCGGACAGCTACCGCGGTGTCGAGGTCGACACCTACGAAGACCATCGCATGGCCATGGCGCTAGCCCTGGCCGGGCTGCGGATCCCGGGCGTCGC
This sequence comes from Deltaproteobacteria bacterium, assembly GCA_019311105.1. Classification (GTDB taxonomy): domain Bacteria; phylum Myxococcota_A; class UBA9160; order UBA9160; family JAFDDA01; genus JAFDDA01. Next base: position 14,698 of record JAFDDA010000079.1, on the reverse strand, counting down.
CGTGCGTGGCCCCGAGTGTGTTCGGAAGACCTGGCCGGATTACTTTCCGGCTCTCGAGCGTCTCTCCTAAAGAGCGTGGAACGGCTTCAGGGCCCCGTGGAAGGATCGGACGTCGAATTGAGCTCTTTGGGATGCCGCTTGCGGAAGAATCGGCGCGGCCGGGCGGTCAGCCAGGATTCGGGCACGATGGGCGGGCGGCCCTCGGCGCGGCTTCGCCCCTCGGCGCAGGCGGCGCTGCAGAACCAGAGTTCGTCGTGCTGGACTGAAGACAGGTCCAAGGCGCCGCGGCAGGCGGGGCAGGAACCACAGGAAGGGCGCTCGTCGATCATGGGGCGGCAAATCTACGACCCGCCTCGGCCCGCCGCAAGACCGGAAGTCGTTCGCTGTGGCCGAAACGCGGGCCCGACGTGCCGCATCCGAGGAGCATGCCGAGCGTGACCCAGGCCGCTACGGAGACGAACCCCGCGCAGGGCGCCGCGGTCCTTGCGGAGGGCCTCTCGCGCCGCTTCGGCGAGCATCAGGCGCTCGATTCCCTCTCCCTCTCCATCGAGCCGGGGGAGAGCTTCGGCCTGCTCGGCGCAAACGGCGCGGGCAAGACCACCTTCATCCGACTCGTGACGGGCTACCTCCTGCCCACGGCCGGGACGGTCACGGTGGATGGCTTCTCGCCCGTGACCCAGGCCGACGAGGTCCACGCGCGGCTCGGCTTTGCCGCCGAGACCGCCCGCCTCTACCCGGAGCTGCGGGTCGAAGGCTTCCTTCGCTTCGCGGGCGAGATCCGCGGCCTCGGCGGCGACGCGCTGGATGCGGCGGTCGCGCGGGCGCTCGAGCGCTTCGAGCTGGCCTCGGCTTCGCGTCGCATCGTCGGCCACCTCTCCAAGGGCTATCAGCAGCGGGTTTCCTTGGCCCAGGCCTTCCTCCACGAACCGCCGCTCCTCATCGTCGACGAGCCCACCAGCGGCCTCGACCCCCTCCACCAGGAGGTCGTGCGCGACGTGCTCCGCGAGGCGCGCGGCGGCCAGACCGTGATCCTCTGCACCCACGACCTCGACGAAGCTCGCCGCCTCACCGAGCGCGTCGCCGTGCTCCACCGGGGCCGGCTGGTCGCCCTCGGCGCCACCGCGGATGTCCTCGATGGCGCCGACCTCGAGCGACTCTTCCACCCGGCCCCCGGCGAAGAGCGGGCGGAGGTCTCGTGAGCGCCCGCACCGCAGGCCGCGCTCGCCCCCTGCGCGCGCTCTTCCGCAAAGAGCTTCAAGTGCTCTTCGGATCGCCCGTGGCCTACATGACCCTGACCTTCGTCGGCCTCGTGACGGCCCTGCTCTTCTTCGACCACCTGCGCGTCTACAACCAGGTGCTGTTCGTCTACACGAGCAACGCCATGCGAGGCTTCGAGGCCGGGACGATCCCCGACCACGTGAACCTGCGCGACCAGGTGTTCGTGCCCCTGATGGAGACCCTCGCGATCACCCTGATCGGCATCGTGCCGCTGGTGACCATGCGGGTCTTCGCCGAAGAACGTTCGCGCGGCACCGACGAGCTGCTGCTCACGAGCCGGCTCTCGCCGAATGACATCGTCTTCGCCAAGTTCACGGCGACCTATCTGTTCGTCGCCGTGCTGCTGGCCGTGAGCTTCGTCTACCCCGCCACCTCGGTGGTGCGGGCGGGCCTCGGCCTCGAGCACCTGGGTGCGGTCTACCTCGGGCTGCTCGCCGTCGCCGTTGGCATCGCGTCGATCGGGCTGGCCTGCTCGGCCTTCACCGGCAGCCAGCTCATCGCAGCGATCTCGGCCTACGCGATCGCCTTCGTGATGTACGACTTCGGATGGGCGTCGCCCTTCGTGGGCCCCGATCTCGGCGAAGTGCTCGCCCGGCTCTCCTTCCACGCTCGCTTCTCGACCTTCTCCGAGGGGCTGGTCGTGCCGGCCGACGCCATCTACTTCCTCGGAGTCGCGGCGGTGTGCATCGCCATCACGCGCGGCTCCCTCGACTTCGTGAGGGTCCGCTAGTGCGCGAGCTGGCGCTCTCGGGCGCGATCGCGATCGGCTTCGCGCTGGTCTCCTACTACGCGACCCGCGGGCCGAGCGGCGGCGAACTCGGCTGGTACGGGTGGGCAAACCTGGTGTACGGCGTCGCCGCCCTCGTCATCGCGGCAGCCTTTGCATCGCGTCGCGCTCGCGGCTTCGGCAGCCCTGCGGCTCGGCGTGTCCTGCTGCCCCGGCTGCTCTGGATCATCGCCGTGGTCGTCGTCGCCGTGGGCCTCGAGAACCTCGCCGTCCGATTCGGCGGGCGCCTCGACTGGACGACCGACGCGCGCTTCGAGCTTTCGCCCGCCACGCTCGCCGCCTGCGACGCCCTGCCCGGCCCGGCCCGCGTCGCCCACTTCGCCGAGGGCAACGACCCGCGCAGCCGGCGCACCCGCTACCTCCTCCAAACCTTCGAGGGCCTCGGCTGCTTCGAGGTGCGCGAGCGCGACGTCGACTCGGCCCACGAAGAGCTCGACTGGTATGGCGTGACGACCCCCGACAGCGTCGTCGTCGAGCTCGGCGACTACTTCGAACTCGTCGAGCGCGCGACGGAAGGCTCGTTGCTCGAAGCCTTGCTTCGCCTCAGCGGCAACCCGGAGAAGACGCTCTACGTAGCCATCGGCGAAGGGGAAGGCGACCTGCGGGACTCGGGCCCGAACGGCTACTCCGGGCTACGCGAGGCCCTCGCCGGCGAGGGATACGTGCTGAAGAGCCTCGTGACGCTCGCCGCACGCGAAGTCCCCGACGACGCCGACGCCCTCCTGGTGATCGCGCCCCAGCGCCCGCTCCACGCGGACGCCCAGGCCTCGATCCAGCGCTATGTAGAGCGCGGCGGGCGGCTCGTCGCGCTCCTCGAGCCGGGCCTCGACTCGGGGCTCGCTCCCCTTCTGGCCGAGTTCGGAATCGATGTTTCGCCAGGCCTCGTGGTGGACGGGCGCTTCGCCGACCTCGAGGGCACGGCCCGGGGCACGGGCTTGCTCGTCTCGGCCTATGCGAACCACGCCATCACCCAGGGGCTCAAAGCACGCCACATGAGTTTCTTCCCGGGAGTGCGGTCGGTCCTGGCGGCGCGCAAGCCCCAGCCCGAAGACCGGCTCGGCCCCGTGGTCTTCTCGAGCCGCGAGGCGTGGGAGAGCACCGACATCGAGCCCGCTCGCCGCGGCATCGAGCCGCGCCGCAACGACGAGCCGCTGTCCCGCTTCTCGATCGCCGCCGCCGGCCAATACCCTCGTGGCTCGGCCGAGGGCCGGTTGGTCGTCTTCGGGGACGCGGAATTCGCCAGCAACCGCTGGCTCCGGGCGCTCTACAACGTGGACCTGATCTTGAATTCGATTCACTGGGCGGCCGAGCGCGAAACCGCGATCACGCTGCGCCCGAAGGTCCTGACGCCGGACCACGCGCCCCTCCCGCCCCAGACGACCTTGCAGATGCTCTACGGCGTCGGCCTGATGGTGCCGGAGTTCCTGCTCATCGCCGGGGCGATCGTCTGGGTGCGGCGCCGCTCGGGCTGACCGAGCCGCGCTCAAACTCAGCCTAGCCGCCGCGCGGCTTCCGCGTCGCGAGCCCGATGCCGCGGGCACCCGCCTGCTGGGCGACGTCCAGGATGTTCACGGCCTGGCCGAGCAACACCTGCCGGTCGCCCCGCAACACCACGAACTTCTCGCGCGATTCCTCGAGGGCCGCCGTGAGCACCGCCACCAGCTGGGAGTCCGGGACGGTCACGTCGTTCACCTGTACGAGGCCCTCCTTCGTGACGGTGACCGTCACGCCCTGGGGCGAGGTGTCCGCGATCGCCGCCTCGGGAAGGTTCACGTTCTTGCCCTGACTCTGGATCGCCGACGCCGTGACCATGAAGATGATCAGCAGCACGAGGAACACGTCGGTCAGCGGCGTGATGTTGATCTCGGCGACGATCCCGTCGGTGCCGTCCCCGTCCCCGCTAGGCAGGCTGGAGATTGCCATCGGGCACCCCCTGCGAGCCACCGGCCGGCGGCGGCGCGCCGCCGCCCGTGGCCTCGACATAGAGAAGGGCCTGGACGAAGCGATCGCTAGAGCGCTGGAACACACCCGCGATCCCGCCCACCCGAACCTGCAACCAGTTGTAGAAGGCGAGCGCGATGATCGCGACGAGCAAGCCCACCGCCGTGGCGACGAGCGCCTCGGAGATGCCGGCCGCCACCACCTCGAAACCGCCCACGCCTTCGACCGCCATGTCCTGGAAAGCACGCATGATGCCGACCACCGTGCCGAGCAGTCCGATGAACGGGGCCAGCGAACCCACGGTGCCGAGGAACCACAACCCGCGACGCAGCTCGGCGAGGTTCTCGGCCCGGGCGGTCGCGAGGATCCGGTCGAGATCCTCGAGCGCCACGTTGCGCCAGCGCAGAGCCTCCTGGAAGACGTCGCTCATGGGCGTCTTGGTGGCCTGACAGGTCGCGAGTGCGGCCGAGACGTCCCGCTGCGACAGCGACTCCACGACCTTGCGCGTCAGTTCGCGCGTCGTCTTCGTCAGACCGCGGTAGCGCCAGAAACGCTCGATCACGATCCCCAGAGCCATGATGGAAAGGATGCCCAGCGGCACCACGGTGAGTGCGCCGAGGCGGAGCAACTCAATGATCGTCATCCGTTCGACACCAGCGCCTTCCACGTGGCACCTCCCCCAATCGTTCGGCTCGACGCGCGCTGCGGGGGCTCCCCGCACCGAACGTCGAAGGCTCATTCACGGCGTTCTGCAGGATTCGGGCTGCCGGATAGGACGTCGCACGCCTCTCTCCGGTTTCCCCCCCGCAGTCCGATCTACCTCCACGGCGCACCGTCCAAGTGTGTGTGTGTGCAGGCTCACGGCGGACGAACCAATGTACCCAATGTGTGTGGGGTTGCACCGGCACCCGAGTTGCCGCTTCCTGTTACGTTGACACGTTGAGGGGCGAAGCCTACGCTTTTTGATTCCTGGGGGTGGGCGTTCGCGAACGAACCCTTTCGGCCTCCGCATCGTCTCATGAGGGACGGGGTGGGGGCCGAATGTTTGGGTGGGCGGAGCATTTGTTCCGCGTCTGCGAAGCTCGTTTGGAGTCCGCGCTGGATCGCTCGGCTAGTCTACGGCCGGCGTTCGTGAGGCGGGACGGATGAGGAGCGGGGACAGGCGATGAAAACCGACGAACTCGTCGTCCGTCGCAGACGGTCACGCATGACGCCCATGAAGCGTCGCATCGGCGCAGCGGCCGCCGCTGGAGCGGGCGCAGCCCCGCCGGTCGACTTCCCCGGCATCGACTTCGAAGAGAAGGGCGACCGCCGCGGGCGCTTCCTGGGCGCGGGCCTCGCGGCCCTGATCCACTTCGGTCTCCTGGGCGCCCTCATCTTGCTGGCCGCCCTGAACCCCGAGATCGCCGAAGAGTTCATCGAGCTCCAGCTCTTGAAGGAGCCGCCGGCCAAGAAGACCGACCCCGCGCCGGCCCGGCGGGTCGTCGCCGAGCGGCGCTCCTCGAACTTCGCGCCCCAGGCCCAGGCCCTGAAGGCCGACGTCGTGAACCCGAAGGTCGTCGCGCGCCGCGCGAGCCACTCGACGGACACGCTCCGGGTCGAGGCGCCGAGCGCCGTCGTGGCGCCGCGCAAAGTGACGCGCGCACGGGTCGTGACCCAACGCGTGACCGCCGTCGCGACCGTCGGCATGGTGGACCGCACCGACGTCGAGGTGGCCAACGACGCCGCCGCTCCCACGCTCAGGAAAGCCAGCGTGACCGGGCCCACCGGGCCCTCGGTCGGGCCGCGCCAGATCGTCGCCAAGGGTGACACCATCGGAACCGGGCCCTCGATGATCATCGGCCTCGGCGACACGTCTTCGGTCCGTGACGGGATCGACTCCGACCGCGACGTGCTCGGCTCGCGCACGGGCCCGCGGCTCGCCAGCGTGAACACCGCCATCGGTGACGGCATGATGGACGGCGCGGGCGGCACGGGCCGCGGCGGCGTGGCCGCGGGGGATTGCTACAAGCTTCCCGAGGTCCAGCGCTACCTCGAAGCGGTGCGCGTTCGGACCCTCGCTCGCTGGCAACTCCCGGCCAGTGTGCCGGCCAACATGAGCGTGACACTGAAGTTCAAGATCGACCCGGCTGGGTCCGCAACGCGGGTGGACGTGGTCGCCGCCGCAAACCGGGCTCTCGGGCAGAGCGCCGTCAATGCACTGACCTCGGCCTCGCCGTTCCCGGCGATGGCGGGGCGCGGGCGTTGCCTGGCGCGTGAACCCATCATGGCGACCTTCCGGAACCCCGTTGGCAGCGGATAGCACCCCTCTTCGGCTTCTTCTCCCGGTCCTCCTCCTCGCTCTTCCGGCCTCCGCCTTGGCGCAGAGCCGCTCGCCCGTCGTGCTCGAGTACGACGACGACGAGCAGCTGAAGCTCAAGAAGGTCGATACCAACGGCGACGGTGCCTACGACGAGTTCGTCTACTACGAAGGTGGCCAGACCAAGCGCGCCGAGCGCGACTCCGACCACAACGGCCGCGTCGACGTCTGGATCCACTTCCACCCCGAGGGCAAGGGGCGGAGCCACCAGGAGCGCGACGGCAACGGCGACGGCCGCGCCGACCAGTGGATCGAATTCGACGCCAACGACCAGCCGGCCCTCCAAAAGGAGGACCGCAACCATGACGGCAGGAGCGACGCGACCATCACCTATCTCGCGGGCACGCCAGTCCGCGAGGATCACGACTCCGACTTCGACGGCAAGCCGGACCGCTGGGTTGGCTACGAAGACGGGAAGCTCGACTTCATCGACGAGGACCAGACCCGAAACGGCAAGGTCGACATCCACGCCGAGTACGACGACGACGGCGAGAAGAAGCTCGAGCAACAGGACACCACCGGCGATGGCGTCTTCGACGTCACCATCGAATACCACGATGGGAAGAAGATCCGGCTCTCCGAGGACGCGGACGCCAACGGAAAGCTCGAGCGGGTCACACACTATCGGGATGAGGTCATCGTCAAGCGCGAGGCGGACACCACGGGCGACGGCCACTTCGACACGGTCGCCATGTTCGAGGACGGCGAGGAGCGGCTCCAGTACCGCGACGAAAACGCGGACGGGAAGAACGAATTCATCATCACCTTTGCGAAGGGCGGCAACCGGGAGCTCGAGGAGATCGACACGAACGCCGACGGCCGCCACGACGTCGTCCGCCGCTTCGCGAACGGCATGAAGACGCGCGAGGAGGAAGACCACAACCACGACGGCAAGGTCGACCTCATCACCCAGTTCGATGGCGACCTCGTCCTGAAGAGCCGGGCCGACACCGACTTCGACAACAAGATGGACACCTTCATCGAGTACTCGGGCGGCCGGAAGCTCGAGCAGACCGAAGACCGCAACGGCGACCGCAAACCCGACGCGCTCTACCGCTTCGACGAGCGGGGCCAGGTCGAGCTCGAGAAGTTCGACGAGAATTTTGACGGCCACTACGAGATCGTGGCCGAGCGCAGCGGCGGCAAGATCGTGCGCCGCTCGGTGGATGCCAAGAAGAAGGGCACACCCCAGCGCATCGAACAGTTCGACGCCGCCGAGAACCTGATCCAGGTCCAGCTCGACGAAAACCTGGATGGCAAGATCGACGTCTGGAACTTCTACGAAGGCAAGGAAATCCTCGTCCGCCAGGAACAGGATCAGGACTTCGACGGCACGCCCGACGCCTGGATCGAGCTCGACCCCTCGACCGGCAAGGAACGCAACGTCCGCCGGGACACGGACGGCGACGGGAAGCCGGACAGCTTCCGCAGCAACGACCCCTCAGGCGTCGCCCAGCGAGTCGAGCTCGACCGGGACAAGGACGGCAAGGTCGATCGCGTCGAGATCTACGAGAACGGCCGGGCCGCGCGCTTCGAGCAGGATGACGACGGAGACGGAAAGCCGGACGTACGTGGCCGCTTCGACGAGGATGGGCGCGTCGCCTTCGAGGAGAGCGAGCGCACCCCGGACGGGAAGTTCAACCTGCGGGCCTTCTACACGAACGGGGAGAAGGTTCGCGAAGAACGCGCCTCCAAGGGCGACGGGCGCGTGGACGTCGTGACCCACTTCGAGGATGGGAAGCAGACGCGCCAGGAGCAGGACACGACGGGCTCGGGCAAGTTCGACTCCACGATCTTCTTCCGGGATGGCCGTCAGGCCCAGCAGCGCCGCGACAGCGACGGGGACGGCGAGCCCGACCTGCTCGTGATCTTCGACAAGAACGGCCGGCCGTCGCGCGAGGAGATCGACCGCAACGGCGACGGCAAGGCCGACTTCGTGAAAGCCTACGCCGACGGCAAGCTCGTCCGGGAAGAGGAAGACCGCGATCAAGACGGCGTCTTCGACCTCCTGACCGAGTACCGCGACGAACAGCCGCTGCGCTCCGTCGAGGACATGAACGGCGACGGCAAGCCCGAGGTGGTGATCACCTACGAGGCGGGCCGCAAGCTCCGCCAGGAGGAAGACCCCGGGTCCGACGGCAAGATCGACGTCGTCACGGAGTTCGACGTCCAAGAGCGCCCGGCGCGCATCGAGGTCGATGGCGACGAGGACGGCCGGCGCGAGACGGTCCAGATCTTCACAGCCGGCACCCTCGTGCGCGAAGAGAAGGACATGAACGGTGACGGCAAGCCCGACATCACCACAATCTTCGAGAACGGGAAGATCGTCAGCCAGGAGAAGGACGTCGACTTCGACGGCACGGCCGACCAGCGGATCGTCTCGGGCCCGGGCGGCCGCACCGTCCAGGAGGCCGACTCCGACGGCGACGGCAAGGTCGACACCTGGATCGACCTCGACGCCAAGGGCCGGGTCGAGCGTCGACGCGAGGATCGCAACGGCGACGGCAAGCCCGAACTCGTGGCCACCTTCAAGGCGGGTGTGCCCGTGCGAGTCGAAGAGGACGTGAACGCGGTGGGCTGCATCACCCTCGTCCAGGATCACGACGCGGCCGGCAACGTCTCCTTCGAGAAGCGCGACGCCAACGACGACTGCAAGTTCGACCTCTGGACCTGGCTCGAGAAGGGCAAGATCACGCGCCAGGCCGAAGACCAGGCCGGGCTCGGGAAGGCCACCGTCCTCACCCGCTACAACGCGGCACAGAAGCCCACGATCCAGGAGATCGTCTCCAGCGGCAAAGGCCGGCCCGACAAGAAGCTCTATCTGAACGGCGACGGAAGCGTCCGCTCCCAGTGCCTCGACGAGAGCCGCAACGGGAAGCTCGACGTCCGCATGCGGGTCGACGGTGGCGGCAACGTCACCGAGGTCGCGCGCGACACCAGCGGGAACGGGAAGATCGACCAGCAGGAGATCTACCGGGGCGGCGTGCTCGTGCGCTTCGATGCCGACACCAACGCCGACGGCGCGGCCGACGTGGTCGAGTACCACCAGGGCGAGACGATCACGCACCAGGATCAGGACAGCGACTTCGACGGCGTGCTCGACTACCGCTTCGTCGGCGACGACGCGACCGAGATCAAGGAGCGCGTGCCGAAGCTCGGCAACCTCTCGTGCGGCGGCTTCGACGCCTTCTGGCGGAAGAACTGAGCCGACCCTAGGGGCAGCGGTAGATCGCGAAGTCCTGCTCGCCGGCCTGGATGCCCGAGAGCGGTGACACCACGTTCCCACCCATTCGAACCGCCTCGTTGCGGGCGAGGGCCAGCAGGTCTTCCTCTACCCGGCTCGGGCGCCGCGGAATGAAGCCCAGACCGTCGAGCGTCTGGGTGTGGGTCTTGCCGAGGCGCTTGCAGGCCGTGACGGAGTCGGAGTCGCGCTGGGTGACGACCGAGGCGCCGGGGTCGAGCGAGACCCACGTGCAGCCGGCGAGTCCGAGGCAGAGGACGGAGACGAGAACGCGCTTCATCGAGAGACCCTCCTGGGGATCTGGGACGCCCGGAACGCCTGAAAGGTTCGCGCGTTCGCCGTTTTCTTCCAGAGCATCCGACCGCCCGACTGAATATTCCCCCAGCATCGGGCGGCCCGCCCGGGCGGCCCGATTCCACGAACGCCCGACGCACGGCACCCACGCGTCCGCCTCGCGGCACGGCTCTTGCTCTCTCCGATCCAATGGAAACAGGAGGAGCCGAGATGAGGATGCGGACGATTTTGTGGGTGGGTTCGGGAAGCGGCGCGGGCTGTGGCGTGGTGGCGGATGCGGTGGCGCTCGATGTCGCGTGGGCCCGCGACGTGGAGGACGCCCTCGAACTCCCGGTGGCAGCCTTCGACGCGCTGGTGCTCGATCTCCCTCGGGTCGGGGATGCGCGCGCGGCGTTGTCGGCGCTCTCCGAATCCCGGGCCGAGGTGCCAACGCTCGTCCGCATCGACCCGGCCGAACGGAACGAATCGTCCGTCCTTGCTGCGAGCGGCGCCAACCGGGTGATGCTGCGCGCCGCCGAGGGTTCGGAGACGAGCGCCTTGCTCGATGAACTCGAGCGGCTCCCGGCCCGCAAGGGCCCGCCGAAGTCGCCCGAGCGCGGCCTCGAAGCGATCATCGGAGGGAGCCGAGCGCTCGAGACCCTTCGCAAGCTGGCCCGACAGGCCGCCCGATCGAACGCTTCGATCCTGATCGCGGGCGAGACCGGCACGGGCAAGGAGCTACTCGCCCGCGCCATCCATGAGGAGAGCCCGCGCCGGCGGGCCACGTTCGTAGCGCTGAACTGCGCGGCGTTCCCCGAGGCGCTGCTCGAGAGCGAACTCTTCGGTCACGTGAAGGGCGCCTTCACGGGCGCCGACCGCGAGCGAAAGGGCCTGTTCGCAGCAGCCGACAGCGGGACCCTCTTTCTCGACGAAGTCGGTGAGACCTCGCCCGGGCTCCAGGCGAAGCTGTTGCGCGTACTCCAGGAGGGTGAGGTCCGGCCCGTGGGCGGAACCCGCGCGAGGCGCGTCGACGTGCGCGTCGTCGCCGCGACCAATCGCAACCTCGAACAGGAGATCGAGCGGGGCAGCTTCCGCGAAGACCTCTTCTACCGCCTCGCCGTCTTCCCGCTCCGCATGCCGAGCCTGCGCGAACGGATCGACGACGTCGTGCCCCTCGCCCACCACTTCCTCGGTCGCCACGCACGCCGCGAAGCCGCCCCGCCCTGCCCGCTCGCCCGCGAGGCCGAAGAGATCCTCCAGGTCCATGCCTGGCCGGGCAACGTCCGCGAACTCGAGAACGAAGTCGAGCGGGCCCTCGCCCTGGTCGCGCCGGGCCAGACGCTGCGGCCCGAGCACTTCTCCGAACGCCTCGGCGCAGCCCGAGGCGCGCTGCGCAACGTAACGGGCCCGACCGGCACCCTTCGCGAGGCGCTGAACCGCGTAGAGGCGTGGTACATCCGGCGCGCCCTGGCCGAGCTCGGCGGCCATCGCACTGCGACCGCACGCAAGCTCGGAGTGACGCGCGAGGGCCTCTACAAAAAGATGAAGCGGCTGGGGATCCAGTGAGGTCGGTTGCGGCGGAACTGGATCTCATGCACTCTATACACATGAAACGCACAAATCTTGTGTTGAATGAGCAAGTGCTCGAGGAGGCCACTCGCCTCTCTGGCGAGAAGACCTACTCCGGCGCCGTGATGCGCGCCCTCGAGGACTTCGTCCGTCGGGCCAAGGCGCGCCAGATCCTCGAACTCCGAGGCTCTGGCCTGTGGGACGGGGACCTTTTGGAGATGCGTGGAGCACTCTCGATCTGGAGGCGGCTGTCGATCTCGACGAAGTCGTGACCTGCCTACCGGTGGTGCAGGAGATTCTCCAAGGCTTCCGCGAGGAGGACGCCTACCGAACGGCCCGCGATGCAATGCTCGCATTTCCGATCGTAGAGTCCCCCCTTGGCAGCGATGTTTACCTGGAGGCCATCGGTCTCTACCGGGCTGCGCGCCGAAGCGGGAGGACGGTCCGCTCTTCGGTGGATTGCCTCATCGCGGCCTGCGCGCTTCGCCACGACCTCGAGGTGCTGCATCGGGACCGGGATTTCGGTGTCCTCGCACAGATCTCGCCACTCCGCGAGCGGAGTCCCTGAGACCTTAGTGCCAAGGAGTCGCGGGCCCGTCCTGACACGCCCTGCTCACTCCGGCGTCGCGGGGACGCAGCCAGGCACACCGCGAAGCCGCCCGCCCTGCGCAACGTAACGGGCCCAACCGGCACGCTGCGTGAGGCATTGAACCGTGTCGAGGCGTGGTACATCCGACGCGCGCTCACAGAGCTCGGCGGCCACCGCGCGCAAGCTCGGTGTCACGCGCGAAGGGCTCTACAACTACATCGATAGATGAGCGGGCAATCGAGGACCCGGCGATCAGCCCGCCGCCGGACGAGCCAACCGATTGATCTCGTTCAATGTTTCGCCGGCCAGGGTTTGGCGGCAGTGTGACGGCAGGCGAATCCGCCTACCCTGAAAGCGGCGCTCTCGCCCGCGCCGGCCCAGCCGGGACCTCGTGGCCGAGTACGCGCGCCAGGAGCGAGAAGGAGCCTTCTGCACAAGGTCGTCTGCGAGCAGCTGGAAGGCTTCCTCGCGAGTTCCTCGGATCGCGGCCAAGTGGCTCCTCACTTCATCGAGCAAGAACTTCGGGCGTTCCTGCGCTGCGGTGTGCTCGCGCACGGCTTCCTGCGCCTGCACTGCGACGGCTGCGGCCACGACCGCCTGGTCGCGTTCTCGTGCAAGCGTCGCGGCTTTTGCCCGTCGTGCGGCGGACGTCGCATGGCGGACACGGCCGCGCATCTCGTCGATCGCGTGCTGCCCGAGGTGCCGATCCGCCAGTGGGTGCTCACACTGCCCTATCCGCTCCGATACCGCTGTGCCTACGACGCGGCGCTCACTAGCGCCGTGCTTCGCGCTTTCATCCGCGCCCTGTTCGCGGAGCTTCGAAGACGCGAGAGAGAGCGGTGGGACCTCCGGCCCGAGCAGTGCGGCGCTGACCGTCGCGCCTCCCGCCACGGTGGCACAGCGGCGATCTCCCTCTCGACCCATGAGTTCGGGTCCGGGTTTCCATATTCCTCGGCTATCTCGGCGGCGGGGGCGGCGGGTCGAACGCCGATTCCCTCCCGAACAGGAAGTAGTGGAGCTCGGTGGTGCAGTTGGTCGCGGGCTCGCAGATCGTCTCGCCCGGCTTCAGGTCGTAGTACATGCCGAAGGCGGAGAAGAGCGCGGCGTTGGGCGAGTGGCGCCGCAGCCCGAAGTAGTCCGCGTAGCGGGAACGGGAGCCGGTGGCGACCTTCGGGATGTAGACGAGATTCTCCCCCATGAAGCCGACGCCGAAGTTCGTGTGCGCCTCTCCCCCGCCGAGCCCCAGGGCCACGCCGACCTGGCCGTGGCTGTTGGTCGAGAGTGCCGGGAAGCCGAAGGCGAAGTCCGAGTTGTGGATCTGGCTCTGGCCGAGCTTGGTGTAGTCGAAGGCGTCGATCGCGACGACCTGGATGTGGGGCTGCGCGAATCCGCCACCCCGCCCCGCTCCCCAGGCGAACCAGAGCTCGTCCACCAGCAGGGCCTGTCCGTTCTCGAACCGGGTCCGGGGCAGCCGGGTGGCGCCGATGATCGCGTCACCCACGTTCTTCTTCTGCCAGTTGAAGCCCGAGGGCGTGATGGAGGAGTAGTCCTCGTTCGGCCAGGTGTCGATCACGACGTCGTGCCAGAAGTAGGAGGTCGAATTCTCGGGGAAGGAGAAAATCCTGAGCTTGCTGGTGCCGTTGTGGCCTGCCCAATAGGCGGTGTCGGTGACGTTCTGGGCCAAGTGCGACTGCCACGCTCCTTTGAAGCCGGCAGAGGGGTCGGTGTAGCGGATCTCGATGGTGGTAGGAGCTTGGATCTGGGCCAGCGGGATCCGAGCGACGAAGTAGCCCCCGCCGCTCCCGACCATGTCGGCGCTCAGGTAGAGGAAGTTGTCGCCCACGGCGAGGCTCGGAAAGTCCATCCAGCTCGCGGGCGCCCCGAAGAGAGCCGAGGTCAGGTCCCAGTACGTCCACGACGTTCCGTTGCTGAGGATGAGCTGGCTGGTGCTGGCCACGGCCAGGCGGTAGCGGTTCGGCCCGGTCGGCCCGCAGCCTTCCGGCTCGCCGCTGCTTACGCAGGCGACGTCGCCGCGGAGCATGGCCCGGCGGTACTGAATCAGCCACACGAAGCGGTCGATCTGGGGGATGTACTGCATCACCTGATCGCAGCAGAAGCCGCCGTCCGACTGTGGAAACACGCTGGCCGGGTTGAGTGACAGAGGGAAGGTGACGCCGCCGTCGAAGGAGACGCTGGTGGGCCCGTTGAAGGTGCCCATGACGACGGGATCGTTGCTGGCGCCCGTGGCGTCCAGCCACGTGCCGCCGACGGATCCGTAGGAGCTGGAGCGCACGAACACCACGGGGTCGCCGACGCCCTGGGGAGCAGCCGCTGCGCCGAGGACGGCGGCGCCGGTGTCCCTCGTCGGCGGCACCAGGGTCATCTGAGTGGTGAGCCCGGTCGGCTGCAGATCCCCGCGCAGGGTGCCTATCGGGGTCGGCGGCGCAGCCTCCTCGTTCAGGCCGTCGAAACGCTCGGCGGGAAGCGGTATCGGCGGGTAGGGCGCGCCGAAGACGAACTCGGGTTGGGCGAAGGCTTGCAAGACCGGCGCCGAGCCGGGAGCCTGCTCCGGCACCCGGATGTGGGTCGCCACCTCGAAGGGGGCGACGACGGCCCCGACGCGGAACGTCCCCGCCAGTTGGAGGTGGTGGTGAGCTGCCC
>JAFDDA010000078.1 GCA_019311105.1 Deltaproteobacteria bacterium | reverse complement strand
CGGCCTCGGCATGACCCCGGAGCGGCGCGCGGAGATGAGCGCGAAGTTCCCGCCTGTCGAACACCCCGTGGTCCGGACCCACGCCGCGACGGGGCGCCGTTCGATCTTCGTCAATGCGATCTTCACCAGCCACGTGAAGGGGATCGAGCCCGAAGAGAGTGACGCGCTGCTGCGCGACCTCTACCGGCAGTCGACCTACCCCGAGTATCAGGTGCGCTTTCGCTGGGCCGAGAACAGCGTTGCCCTCTGGGACAACCGCTCGACGCAGCACTACGCCGCGAGCGACTACTGGCCGCAGGAGCGCGTCATGGACCGGATCACGATCATCGGCGAACGCCCCTTCTAGGGATGACCGCCAACGCGCGCCACGCGCGACTCCTCGCCTTGGGCATCAGCACGCTGGGCGTGCTCGCTGTCGGGCTCGCGCTGTTGGTCCGTATCCCGCCGGACGGCGACTTCGGGTTTTCGTTCGCACGCCATGGGCCGCACCTGCTGCTGGCCGTGGCGGTCGGCGTCGGGTTCGGCGTGTCCGGGGTCGTGCAGGCTTCACGCGACCCCGCGGGCCGGGCCCATCCGCTGTTGCTTGCGGCCTCGACCGGCGCGGCATTCGGTGCGATGCGGGTGGCGGATCTCCTGGGCGATGGCAGCGGGGCAAGCCTCGTTGCGGGTGGCATCGTGGGGGCACTCCTATTCGTCGCGCTGATCGAAGGCGCTTCGCGCCTCCCCGGTGCGCGGCGGCTCGTCACCGGCGTGCTGCTCCTCGGAATGCTCGGGCTCGGCGTCCTCGCGGCCATCGAAGCGAAGGGCGATCCGACCGGCGTCCGGCCCATCGTCTTCTGGCTGCTCGGCGACCTGTCGCGCGCACGCTGGGCGACGGCGCTGCCCATCGCGCTCGTGATTGCGGGGCTCGCAATCCATCTTCTGCGAAGTCTCGGGGCGCAGCCCGCGGAAGGCCTCGAGGAGCCCGTGCGGCGCGGACTCGAAGCGCGCGCCGCCCTGCTCTTCGGCCTCTGCCTCGGCGCCGCGGGCCTGATTTCCTTCTTCGCCTTGATCGTCGCCGTGGTCGCCCGGTGGTTGATTCGTGGGTCCGGGCTCCGACCCTGGGCGGCGGTGGCGGCCGCGCTCGGCGCCTTCGCCATGGTCGCCGCCGATGCGCTTCCCCAGGCGCTGTTCGGTGGGCTCGCGCCGCCCCTTGGGGCGAGCATTGCTCTCGTCGCGGTGCCGTGGTTCCTGTCGCGCAACGACGGCCGCTCGTCGGTCCCCGTCCGCGCGGTCGAGATCCTGCTCGGCCTCACCCTGGCGATCGGCATCGGATTGTTCGTCTTCGTGCTGCGTCAGTTGGCGATCTTCATCGCCTGACGAGTGGGGCTCGCGCTAGACGCGCGAAAGCCCGTGGCGGCGGATCCAGAGTTCGTACGCCGTGCGGGTTCGGAGCGCGGTCGCTTCGACGCCTTCGGGCTCCCCGAAGAGTTCTGCGTCGCCCGCGAACGACCCCGGCATGGCCACGCGATAGAGCCGGCTCTCGTCGATGGCTTCGCCCTGCGATTCGACCGCCGCGCGTAGCGGGGCGGCCATGGCATCGCCGCGGATGGTCATCACACCGACCTCGTCGTCGAAGGGGTCGAGGTTCCAGATCGTGCTCAGCGTGACCGGCCCCGGCACGAAGCGAGCCGGGACGCCTCCGGCGATGTAGCCGAGGGTCTCGCCCACACTTTCGGCCAGGGCCGTCTGCAACATCGGGCGAAGCACGGGTGCTTCGTAGAGCCGCGTCGCTTCGACGATGGTTTCACCCACGTGTTGGCGGGCGCCGCCGTCGTCGGCGAGATGGATCGAGGCGTGGACGTGCGGCCAGCCGCGGAAGTGCAGCACGGCCCCGGGGCCTTCGAGTCGCCAGACGTGCCAGTAGGGGTCGCCGCGACGCTTGCGTTCGGGTGCCGCGAGCGTGCGCCATTCGGCGCCGTCGTCGTAGAGGCCGACGTCGCTCCACACCGTCAGGTGGAGCGCCTCGACCCCGCCGTTGCGACCCAGGCAGCCCCAGGCGGCCTCGCGGTCGGTTTCGGCGTAGCACGAGAAGACCGTGTCGACGAGCGAAGCGACCGCCTCACGGTCGCCCTCACCCAGTGTGCGCACCGGAAGCCCGGCGAACACGCCGCCCGGCCCCTGGAGTTGGACCGTCGTCTCGAAGAGCGGGGCGCCCGCCACCAACGCGCGCGCGCGGGCTTCGTCCGGGAGCGCGGAGACCAGCCCGTTCAAGGCATCACCGTGATAGGCAAACGCGTTGCCCGGGAGCTGCGGCACCCCGTCACCGAGCTGGTGCCCATAGCCGAGCGGGCCGCCGAAGGCTGAGCCGGCCTCCGTCATGCCGCCCCCGCGGATCAACAGATGGCCACCGGACAGCGAGACCTGGAAGTCGCGTCCGTCGCGCTCGAAGGGGTCGCCGTAGAGAACGATCGCGCACGGGTCGAGCCCGCCGGCTTCGAGCCCCACGAGGCGCCCGAAGCGCTGGCGCTGCTCGGGCGATGTCATGGTCTCGTAGAGGCGATGGACGAGAACCTGCTGTTCCACGGTCAACAGGTCCGCGACGCGCGGAGCTTCGCTCATGCAGGCCACATGGCTGACGATCCCGCGTGAGGCGTGGCCCCACGGCAGCATCACGTTCTGTCGTTGCAGGGGGGAGAGGCTTTCGACGAGCGCACGCGACGTCTGAGCGAAACTCCAATCCGAAACGCGGCCCGAGAGCAGCCGGTCGACGCCGAGTGTCGCCAGGCCGCCGGCTGCGAGGCCCGCGGCCTGCAGGAAGGCGCGTCGATCGAGGAAGCTGGCTTCGGGCACGGGGCCTCCGATCGCGAAATCCTACCCGATCACGCCCGTGCGGGTGATCGGTCCCGCCGGATCGGACTAGCCCGACTTGCGATCGATCTGCGCCGCCACGGCGTTGAGCAGTTGGTCCTGGCTGAAGGGCTTGGCCAGGAATGCGTGCTCGTCGGGGGCGTCACCCGGCCGGAAGTCGCGCGGATAGCCCGAGACGAAGAGCACCCGGAGCTCCGGCCAGCGCGTGCGCAAGCGTCGTGCCAGCTCCGGGCCACCCATCCCCGGCATCACCACATCCGAGATCAACAGGTCGACGGACTCGCCGGGCTGGGCCGCGAAGCGGAGAGCCTGGGCGCCATCGCCCGCCACCTCGACCTCATAGCCGTGGCGTTCGAGCATGCGCGTCACCAGGCGACGGACGGCGTCCTCGTCCTCGACGAGCAAGAGCCGCCCTCGCGCAGGGGCCGGCGTCTCGTCCACCTCGTCGACGAGGTCATCGTCATCGAGTTCGGACGCCGGAAGGATGACCTCGAAGGTCGCGCCGGTTCCCGGTTCGCCCACCACCCGCACCGTGCCGCCCGCCTGATGTGCCACGCCGTAGACGATCGACAGACCCAGCCCCGTCCCCTGGCCCGGTTCCTTGGTGGTGTAGAACGGCTCGAAGATGTGATCGGCCGTGCCGGCGGCAACGCCCTCGCCGGTGTCGCGCACGATCAAGACGTGGTGCTCGCCGCCCTCGGCGAGCCCGAGCAGGTGGGCCGTGTCGCCGTCGAGGCTGCGCGTCTCCGTACTCAGGAAGATCTCGCCGCCGCTCGGCATGGCATCGCGCCCATTCACGACGAGGTTCACGAGCACCTGCTCCAGTTGGCCACGATCGTTGCGGACGATCGTGGGTTCGGGGCTGACTTCGACGTGCAGGGTGATCTGCTCGCCGACGAGTCGGTCGAGCAACGGCTCCATGGATCCAATCACGTCGTTCAGGTCGACCGCGCGCGGGTGAAGAAGGTCGCGCCGACTGAAGGAGAGGAGCTGGCGGGTCAGGGAGGCAGCGCGGTCGACCGCATCCAGCGCATCGCGGGCGGCTTCGCGTGCACTCCGCGGGAGGCGTTCGTCCTCGAGTGCCTCCTGCACGTTGCCGCCGATCACGAGCAGCAGGTTGTTGAAGTCGTGGGCCACGCCTCCGGCCAGGCGGCCGACGGCCTCCATCTTCTGGGATTGAAGGAGTTGGGCCTGGCTCTCGCGGAGGGCTTCACGCAGCTGACGGCCTTCGGTCACGTCGTCGGCGACCACGACCACGCGGGCCTCGCCAGCTTCGGTTGCGAAGGTCTGGGCGGTGATGTCGAACCAGCGCCAGTTCCCATCGGCGTGACGGACGCGTGCCTCGATGCGGGCCTTCTGCCCGCGGCCGAGGGCCGCTTCGAGCTCTGCCACGAGGGCCGAGTCCTCCGGGTGGAAGAAGCTCGTCGCGGCGTGCCCCGTGAACTCCTCGGCCGGGTAGCCGAGCAGGTCGACCACGCGGGGCGCCATATAGAGCACCTCGCCGTCGGGGCCGAGCTCGGCGATCAGCTGGGGCGCGTTCTCCGCAATGGCGCGAAAACGCGTCTCGCTCGTGCGCAGCGCGCCTTCGGTGCGGCGTGCCACCACGCTGCTGGCGAAGATCTCAGTGATCACACGGAGGAGCGAGATCTCGGACTCGCTCCAATTGCGAGGCTCCCAGAGGCACTCGAAGCTCTGGTACCCGATCACGTGTTCGCCGGGCTTGATCGGCAGCGTCAACAACGAGCGCACGCCGCGGCGGATCAGCTGCTCGCGTTCGTGCGCGGCTTCGTTTGGCAGCTTGGCCGGGTCAACGCACACGATCGACTCGCCCGCGATGATCCGGCCCGTGGCCCAGGGGTAGTGACGTGCGGCATCGGGATGCTGATAGGGCAGCTGCGCCTCCATGCCGCGACGGATCCATTCGTAGTTGGCCGGCTCCTCGCCTCGCCGTCCGAACACCGTGAGGAACGAGCGATCGGCGCCGGCCACGGCGGCTGCTTGCTGGAGACACTCTTCGATCTCTCGGTCGAGGTCTTCGGGGTGCGCCGACAGCAACCGCTGGGCCAGGATCGCGACCTGTTGCAACAGGCGATGCTCGCGCTCCGTTGCGGGCGCGAGGGCCGGGGATGAGCGGTCGGGTCTGCGGGCCATCACGAGAAGGTATCGACTGATGGTATACCCAGGTGTAGCCGGGCGTTCACCTCTGTGGGCTAGGCTGGCTCACGACGGCCTGGAGGACGTTCCCCTGCAGATCGATCGGATCCAGCTGCTGCTCGAGGCGGCCCGTCTCGAGCCCCCCGCCGTCGGGGATCTTGCGATCCACGGCAGCGACCCGATTCTCGCGAGCCGCTTTCCCATTGGAGAGGCCTCGGCGGTGGCGCTTGCGTCGTGCGGTGCGGCGGCGGCTCGACTCCACGAGCTTCGCGGTGGCGAGCCTCAGAAGGTGGAGGTCGAGGTCCGCGCTGCCGCGGCAACCTTGATTGGGTTCTTGCTCCAGAGTGGCAACCTGCCCATCGAACTCCGGCGCGCCTTCAACCCGGTGACGGCGATTCATCCGGCGAAAGACGGGCGCTTCATCCATCTGCACGGGGGGTTCGAACACCTGGCTGCCGGGACACTCGAGTTGCTCGGGTGCGAGGCCGACGCCGGCTCCATTGCCGCGGCGACGGAAGGGTGGGATGGGTTCGAACTCGAGGATGTACTCGCCGAGCGTGGGCTGTGTGGTGCGGTGGTCCGCGGTGCCGAGGAGTGGGCTGAGCATCCCCAAGCCATCGCACTTGCGGGTCGGCCGGTCGTCGAGATCGAGCGGATCGGGGACGCGGAGCTCGAGCCGACCCTCGCGGTGCCGGGAAGGCGACCGCTATCGGGCGTGCGCGTCCTCGACTTGACGCGTGTGCTGGCCGGCCCGACCTGCGCGCGAACCCTCGCCGAACATGGCGCGGATGTCCTCCGCGTCGGCGCCGAGCGGCTGCCTTCGGTAGAGCCCTTCGTCGTCGACACAGGGCGCGGCAAGCGGAACGCCTTTCTCGATCTCGACCGACCCGAAGAGTTGAAGCGGCTTCGCGGGCTCGTGAGCGAAGCCGACGTCCTCTGTCAGGGCTACCGCCCGGGCGCCCTCGACGCACGCGGCCTCGGGGCCGAAGCGGCCGCGGCGTTGCGACCGGGCATCGTCTACGTCTCGATCGATTGCTATGGCCACGTTGGCCCCTGGTCGAGCCGACGGGGCTGGGAGCAGCTCGCTCAGTCGGCGGTCGGCATTGCTGCCGCCGAGGGCGGGGACGGGCCGCCGCGTCTCGCTCCGGCGGCCGCGACGGACTACACCACGGGCGCACTCGCGGCATTCGGCGTCATGACGGCCCTTGCGCGGCGTGCCCGAGAAGGCGGCAGCTGGCACGTGCGCGCTTCGCTCTGCCAGACCGGCATGTGGCTCACGCGCCTCGGTGCGTGCCACGATCCGGCGGCCGCCGTCGGGCTCGGGGATGTCACGACCCTGCAGATGCAGAGCGAAACGGCATGGGGCTCGCTCACGCACCTCGCACCGGCGGTGAAGATGGCGAAGACACCGCCGCGCTTCGCGCTGCCGCCCTCGCCCCTCGGCAGTCACGCCGCGGAGTGGTTGCCGCGCGCTCCGATCGGCTCTGCGGCGTCCTGAGCATCCCCCGGGGCGTTCCCTATAGTGGGGACCCTTCGCGGCGGCGCCCTGCCGTGAACTCCCAGGAATTCCAATGAACGGGTCCGAAGAGCTGCCGAAGCCGGTGGCGCCGAGCGCGGCGTCGGCCGGGCCGAACGGCGCGGTGCCCGCGGGCCTGCGCGAGCGATTCGTCGCGCGCCTCGAAGAGCGCGGGAGCTACCCCACGTGGGTGCTGTTGGCGGCCCTCGCCGGCATGTTCGCCACGACCTTCCCGATCACGATCCTGACCCTGGCCCTCAAGCCGATCGCCGGCGAGTTCGGCGTGCGCGAGACGACCATCGCCTGGGTGATCACGGCCCCCATGCTGTGCTCGGCCGTGACCCTCCCCTTGCTCGGAAAGCTCGGCGACCTGCACGGCCATCGGCGGATCTTCCTCATCGGCTTCGCGGCGGCCACGGCGACGGCGGTCGCTACGGCCTTTGCCTGGAGCGCCGGTTCGCTGATCGGCCTGCGCACCGTCGCCGCAGTGGTCGGCGGCGCCACCGGGCCGAGCTCGATGGCGTTGATCTTCAGCGTCTACCGCCGCGAGGATCGGATTCGCGCCATGGGTTGGTGGTCGATGACGGGCGCTGCTGCACCTGCGCTCGGCCTCGTCCTCGGCGGCCCGCTCGTCGACCTGCTCGGCTGGCGCATCGTCTTCCTGCTCCAAGCGGTCCTGTCCGTCGTGGCGCTGGTGCTGGCCGCGCTCGTGCTGCGGGAGACCGAGCGGCAGCGGGTGCGCTTCGACTTCGCGGGCGCCTTCGCCCTCGCCCTGGGAATCGCAGGTTTGATGTTTGGCCTGGCCCGGGCACGAGAGGTCGGGCCGCTTTCCCTCGAGATCCTCGGCGCCGTCGTGTTCGGGTTCGCCGCGATCCTCTGGTTCACACGAATCGAACGGCGAACCCCGGAGCCACTTCTGGAGTTGGCCTTCTTCGCACGGCGAAACTTCTCGGGTCCAATGGTCTCCAACGCATTCCAAGGGGCCGCCTACATGGGCGCCTTCGTTCTCGCGCCCCTGGTCCTGCTCGCTCTCTTCGGCCTCACCATCACCCAGGCGAGCGCCGTGATGTTGCTGCGGACCCTGACGCTCACCTTCGCGTCGCATTTCGGCGCACGGCTGGCCATGGCCGTGGGCGAGCGCATCGCCGCCACGATCGGCGCCGCCGTCCTCACCCTCTCGCTGTTGGTGATCGCCTGGTCCGTGGGCCAGGTGGAGATCCTGGGCTTCGGCGCGGGCCTGGTCTTGCAAGGCCTCGGCCACGGCCTCGCCCTGCCGTCGCTCAGCGCCGCCGTGGCAAACTCGGTCCCCGACCGCGACCTCGGCATCGCGTCGGCCGGCAGCCGCTTGATGGGCACGGTCGGCACCGCATTCGGGATCACCGCGCTCTTGCTGGTCTACGGCGGGGACGACTCGGGGGCGAGCTTCCAGACCGCCTACCTCGCTGGCGCGGGCTTCGCATTTCTCTCGCTCGTCGCCGCGGCGTTCATGCAAGACGAAGAGGAGGTCCCGTGTCCCGACGCGATCAGATCCGTATGACCGAGGAGGAGCTGCGCGATTTCGTCGCGAACTCCAAGACCCTCATCATCAACTCCATAGGCCCGGACGGCGTCCCGCACCCGATGCCGATGTGGTTCGGGGTCGAAGACGATGGCGCGGTCGTGATGACGACCTTCCGCAAGAGTCAGAAGATCGCCAACCTGAAGCGCGACCCGCGGGTGTCGCTGCTCGTCGAGGACGGCACGGAATACGCCGAGCTGCGGGGTGCGGTGCTCTACGGAGACGCGGAGTTGATCGACGACACCGAACGGGTGATCGACATCCTCGCCGCCGTCACCACCCGCGATCAACCGGCCCCCGACGAAGAGGGGATGAAGGGCATGCGCAAGGTCCTCGCGACGACCGCCTCCAAGCGGACGGGCATTCGCATCCGGCCGGG
Source organism: Deltaproteobacteria bacterium (assembly GCA_019311105.1). Classification (GTDB taxonomy): domain Bacteria; phylum Myxococcota_A; class UBA9160; order UBA9160; family JAFDDA01; genus JAFDDA01. Next base: position 8,368 of record JAFDDA010000078.1, on the reverse strand, counting down.
CCGCATCGTCTCCTGGGACCATCGAAAGCTCGACGGCGCCTACTAAGAGTGGCCGCGGGCCCGAACGCGTGGGTCAGCGCGGGCCGCGGAGGGCGGCCGGGCCGAGGCCCTTCACCGGATGCGGGCGGTAGGGCGCTTCGAGGGCTGCGACCTCGTCGTCGCTCAGCTCGATCTCCGTTGCGGACACCGCGTCTTCGAGATGCGCGAGTTTCGTGGCGCCGACGATCGGTGCCGTCACGCCCGGGCGACTCATCAACCACGCGAGGGCCACCTGGGCCGGCTTCGCACCCCGCGCTTCGGCCACTTGTTTCACCGCCGCGACGACGTCCCAATCCGACGGCTGGTCGTAGAGGACCTGGTCGAACCCGTCGCTTTTCGAGCGCGTCGTCGAATCGTCCCCCAGCTTCTGGCGCGAGCCCGCGAGCATCCCGCGTGCTAGCGGCGACCACGGGATCACGCCGATCCCCTCCGCGCGGCAGAGCGGCAACATCTCGCGTTCCTCCTCGCGGTACACGAGGTTGTAGTGGCCCTGCATGGAGACGAAGCGCGAGAGGCCGCGAGCGTCGGCCCCGGCGAGGCAGCGCATCAACTCCCAGGCATACATCGAACTCGCGCCGAGGTAGCGGACCTTTCCCTGACGCACGAGTGCGTCGAGCCCTTCGAGCATCTCGTCCACCGGGGTTCGCGGGTCGAGGCGGTGGATCTGGTAGAGGTCGATCGTTTCGACCCCGAGCCGGCGCAGGCTCGCTTCGCAAGCCTGCTGGACGTGCTTGCGCGAGAGGCCGCCCATGTTGGGCCGGTCGTTGATAGGGAAGAAGACCTTGGTGGCGAGGACGACTTCGTCGCGGTTCGCGTACTCGCGCAACCAGTGGCCGGTGACGGTTTCGCTTTCACCCAGCGAATACATGTTCGCGGTGTCGAAGAAATTGATTCCCGCCTCGACGGCAGCCCGGAAGAACGGAGCGGCGGCGTCGCGGTCGAGCACCCACGGGCGCCACTCCGCCGAGCCGTAGCTCATGCACCCCAGGCAGATCTGTGAGACGTGGGCCCCGGTGTTCCCTAGCCGGCGATACTCCATGCGCTCCTCCTGGGCCCGTTTGCCCTTGGCGTCGCCGGTGTAACCTAGGCGTGCCGGCGCCGCCATCGCCGCGCCTGAGGAGACGCCATGGACCTCGCCTTCACCACCGAACAGGAAGCGTTCCGCAGGGACTTGAAGAGTTGGCTCGCGGCGAACCTCGCGCGGCCTTGGAACGACGAGATCCGGAACCCGTCTCACGACGAGAACTCCCTGGTCGAGGTGCGCCGCGCCTGGCAACGCCAGCTCAACGATGCCGGATATCTCGGCATGGGCTGGCCCGCCGAGTGGGGCGGGCGCGGTGCGTCGGTGGTAGAGCAAGCCATCCTCGAAGAGGAGTTGTGGCGGGCCGACGCCCCGCAGGTCCCGAACTTTCTCGGGATCGACCTGCTCGGCCCCGCGCTCATCCATCACGGCAGCGAGGAGCAGCGTCGCCGCTTCATCCCGAAGATGCTCGCGGCCGACGAGATCTGGTGTCAGGGCTTCAGCGAGCCTGGCTCGGGCAGCGACCTCGCGTCGCTGAGCACGCGCGCCGAGCCCGACGGCGAGCACTTCCGGATCACCGGCCAGAAGGTGTGGACGACCTTCGGGCCCTGGTCCGATTGGATCTTCGTGCTGGCACGCACCGACGCCGAGGATCGCTACGGCGGGATCACGTTCTTCCTCGTGCCAATCGATCAGCCCGGCGTCGAGGTGCGGTCGATCCGTCAGATCACCGGCGAGTCGGAGTTCGGCGAGACCTTCTTCGATGGTGCCCTGGCTCGGCGCGAACACATCGTCGGCAAGATCGGTGAGGGCTGGCGCATCGCCATGACGGTGCTCGGCTATGAGCGCGGCGTGCAGACCATGGCCTACCCCGCTCGCTTCGAGGGCTACCTGTCCGACGTGATCGAGGGCGTGCGTCGCAACGGCACCCTCGGCCGGGCCGACGTGCGGGAGAAGCTCGCGAGGCTGATCGTCGAGAATCAGGTCATGCGTTCGAATGGGCTTCGCACGCTGGCGAACCTCGCGGCGGGCGAATCGCCGGGGCCCGAGTCGTCGATCGAGAAGATCTTCTGGTCGGAGTACGCGAAGCGTCAATCGGAGACGGCCCTCGACCTGCTCGGCCCCCAGGCCCAGCTCACGACCGAGGCGCGACATGCACGGCCCGACATGGATTGGGCGCGAGAGTTCCTCTGGGCACGTGCGGGAACGATCTACTCGGGTTCGTCCGAGATCCAGCGCAACATCATCGCCAAGCGCGTGCTGCGCATGCCGACGAAGTAGGGGCCGCCATGCAGTTCGAACTCGACGAAGACCGATCGCTGCTGAAGCAACAGACCCGCGACCTGCTCGAGCGCGAGTCGGGGAGCGAAGCCGCCCGGGCCGTGATGGAGCAAGCACCCGAGGGCTACGACAAGGCGCTCCACGCGACCCTCGCGGAGCTCGGCTACCTGGCTCTCGCCTTGCCCGAAGAGGCTGGCGGTATGGGCGCGGTGTCGCTCGCGGCGGTCATGCACGAGATGGGGCGCACGGCTTTCCCGGGGCCCTACCTCGACGTGCTGCTCGCTTCCCGGGCGCTCCACGACGCCGGCGCCGAAGCGCATGGGCTGCGCGATCGTGTCGTTGCGGGTGAAGCGCTCTGCGTGCTCGCACGCCGCGAAACGCTCGACGATCTCTCTTCGACCGAGCTCACGGCAAGCTGCGCGGACGGGCGACTCGAAGCGACGAAGCAGCTCGTTCCTTTCGGGGCTCACGCGGATGCCGTGCTGGTCGAGACGCGCGAGGGTCTCGCAATCTGCGAGCGACCGGCGGCCGGGTGGGAGGCGAACGCCCAGCCGACCCTCGACCACGCCCAGCGCTTCGCCGAGTTGCGCCTCTCGGGCCCGGCGCAGCTCGTGGCGGGTGGCGACCCAGCTCGCGGCATTCTCGAGACCGTCGACCGGCTCGCCGCGCTCTCCGCCGCGGCGCAACTGCTCGGCTTGTCCGAGCGTGCGCTCGAACTGACCCTCGCCTACACCGCGGAGCGCGAGGCCTTCGGCGTGCCGATCGCGAGCTTCCAGGCGCTGCAACACCGCTGCGCCGACATGCTGCTCCAGACCGAGAGCGCGCGGTCCGCCGTCTATCGCGCGGCCTGGGCGCTCGACCACGAGCCCGCTGCGGCCGATGAGCTGGTGGCCGTGGCCAAGGCCTGGGCCGGCCCGGCCGCACGTTCGGTCTGCGGCGAGGCCATCCAGCTCCACGGGGGCGTGGGCTTCACCTGGGAGTACGACCCGCACCTCTTCTTCAAGCGCGCCAACACGCTCGAGCAGTTTCATGGTTCGACCCGCCAGCAGCTCGAGGCCGTGCTGCAGGCACGGGGCCTGTAGAGTTGGGTGACACCCCCGCCAAGCGGCCGCGCGGCCGCCCGCCGATCCCCGAAGAGGTCCAGCGCCGTCGGCTCGTGACCGCGGCGATCCGGGTCTTCGCCGAGAAACCCCTCGAGGGGGCGCGGATCGCGGACATCGTGCGTGAGGCGCGCATGTCCTCGCGGTCCTTCTACCAGTTCTTCGAGTCGAAGGAGGACGTCGTCGTCGAGGTCGGCTGCAAGTCGGCCAATACCCAGGTCGAGAACCCCGAGTGCAGCGACGGGCTCGACAACGACAGCGATGGCTACGTCGACCTCCTCGACCCCCAATGCGGGCTTGCCTCGGGGACGATCGAGTCCGCGCCGCGAAAGAGCTGCGGCCTGCTCGGAATCGAAGCCCTGCCCCTCCTTGGCCTGCTCGCCTGGCGCCGTCGCCGCTCCCGCCCCTAGCGAGCCCGCAAAAAAACTCGCCCTCAGCCAACCCCTTGGGCCAGCCGATGGGTCGTTAGACTGTCGCCCTGGGGGAACCATGAGCCTCGTGTACGAACCCTTGGCTTCCGGGCCGCGACCCGACCCCTACGACCTCTATCGCCGTCTGCGCGACGAGGATCCCGTCCACTGGGCGCCGGAATCCGAGGCCTTCGCCATCTCGCGCCACGAGGACGTGGTGCATGTGCTGAAGCACCCCGAACAGTTCTCCTCCCGAGCCAATCAGACGGTGCTCATGAACGCGAACATCCCGTTCACCCCGCGCTCGATCCGGATGCTCATGGGCTTCATCTGGAAGTCGCGCGTTACGCCCTGGCGCATGCGGCGGTCGATTTCCCTGATCGCTTCCGACCCGCCGCGCCACGAAGCCATGCGCGGGATCGTGAAGCGCGGCTTCGCGCCGCGGATGATCGCCTCGTGGGAGCCGAGAGTGCGCGAGCTGGTCGATCAGTTCATGAAGGCGCCACGCGATGGGGAAGCCTTCGACGTCGTCACCGACCTCGCAGTCCCGCTGCCCACGACCATCATCGCGGAGATGCTCGGGGTCGAGTCCGAGCGACGGTCGCAGTTCAAGGCCTGGAGCGACGCGATCATTGCGCTCTCCTCGGGTAGCGCGCGCGACAAGCCGATGGACGGTGATCTCATCAATCACTTCGGCGGCCTCTTCGCCTACCTGCGCGAGACGATCCGCGCCCGGCGCGCTCGCCCGAGCGACGACCTTATCAGCGTGCTCGTCGACCCGTCGCACGGGGTGTCCCTCGACGAGGTGGACCTGATTCAGTTCGTGGTTCTGCTGCTGGTGGCCGGCAACGAAACCACGACGAACCTGATCGGGAACGCCGCAAACGCCCTGCTCGATCACCCCGCCGAGCTCGAGCGCGTCGCGCGCGACCCGAGCCTCGTGCCGCATCTGGTGGAAGAGGCGCTCCGCTACGACGCCCCGGTGCAGCAGGTCGTGCGCGACGCCCGCGAGGACACCGAGATCGCCGGGGTCCACATCCCCAAGGGCGCCGTGGTCGTGCCCATGCTCGGCTCGGCGAACCGGGACGAACGTCGCTACCCGGAGCCGGATGCATTCCGCATCGGGCGCGACACCAAGGGCCACGTGGCCTTCGGCTTCGGGATCCACTTCTGCCTGGGGGCCTCACTCGCGCGCCTCGAGGCCCAGGCAGCCCTCGAGGCATTGGTCCCCGAGCTGGCGCGCCGGGCGCGCCGCGATGCACCCGTCGAATACATCGACTCGTTCATCGTGCGCGGCCGCCGAAACCTCCAGCTCGAGGCGGCCTGAGCGCCCCGCGCCCTGGAACGGGTTCTAGGGCAGCGGCCCCACACATTCAACGCCGGCGCACACGTCGAGCACCGTCCCGCCGGGCTTCAAGAACTCCGACTTCTGCAGACGACCCCGGGGGTCGCGGCGCGGGCACTCGTGCGGGTCGCCTCCGCGCCCGAGGGGGTACGGCCCGAGTTCCGGGTTCCCGCCGACGGGCGGCAGGACTTCGTTCGGGGATTGGAAGGTTGCCGTAGTCCGGGCAGGGGGTGATGGGCCCGGCCTCCGCCGCGTGGGGTGCGAGCAGGGTGAGCAGGGCGGCACCTCGCACGCGGTTTCGCGGCAGCAAGATCTTTGCTCCTCCGGGTCCTGCGGGTCGGGACCTGGGAGAAGTGGGAGCCGAAGAGCAAGAATGGCACACTTCTGCGCGTTAGTTGCCGGTTCGAGAAGTGCCCGACGCGAACGTTCCCCGGACGGCGGTAAAACGTGTTCCCCAAGACACATTTTCCTGTGATCATGGTGCGTTGGCCGTAACCTGACGGTCTGTCACGGCCCCTCACGAGATGTCGACTGCGCATTCTGCTGGGTGGTCGTCTCGATGAATCCAAGAGGTGCTCCTGATGGCGCTCTTCCGTTTCGCGCTGGCTCTGATGCTGAGCCTCACGTTCCTGCCCACGTCGTTGGAGGCGGCTTCGTTCCACGCCTTCGAGAGCGGCCCGGTCCGACCGATCGCGTTGTCGCCCGATGGCACGCGGCTCTACGTCGTGAACACGCCGGACAACCGGCTCGAGGTCTACAACGTCAGCGCAGGCGGGATCTTCCACGCCGGCAGCGTCGCCGTCGGCATGGAGCCCGTCTCGGTGGCGCTTCGCACGAACGGCGAAGCGTGGGTCGTGAACCATCTCTCGGACAGCGTCAGTATCGTCACCGATGGCGGCGGTTCCGACCTGGTCGTGACGCGCACCCTGCTCGTTGGCGACGAGCCGCGCGACATCCTCTTCGCCGGCCCCGGCGGCAACCGCGCGTTCGTGACCACCGCCCACCGCGGCCAGCACCTCATGCATGCCTCGATCGCCGCCGTCGCGGGCGCCGGCGACCCGCAGCTCACCACCGCGAGCGTCGGTCGCGCCGACGTCTGGGTCTTCGACGGCACGGCCCTCGGCAGCACCATCGGTGGCACGCCCCTCGAGATCATCACCCTGTTCGGCGACACGCCCCGCGCGCTCGCCGCCTCGCCCGACGGCAACACGGTCTACGCCGCGGTCTTCCACTCTGGCAACCAGACGGCAGTCGTCAGTGAAGGCATGGTCCCCAATGATTTCGACAGCCAGGATTGCATGCCCGCGGCGGACTGCGATGGCGATGGGATCACCTCGCCAAATGGTCTTCCCAGCGGACGGCTGCCCGGCGGAAACCCGGGCCCCGACGCCACCGTGGCGGGCTCACCCGACCCCGGCGTGGCCGCGCCCGAGGTGGGCCTCGTGGTCCAGTTCGATAACACCTCCGGCGAGTGGCGCGACGAGCTCGGCCGCAACTGGAGCAACGGCATCCGCTTCCACCTGCCCGACCACGATGTCTTCGCCATCAACGCGACGACGCTGGCCGAGTCGGACGACTTCGAGCACGTCGGCACGATCCTGTTCAACATGATCACGAACCCGGTGAGCGGGAACATCTACGTCTCGAACACCGAGGCGCAGAACCTGACGCGCTTCGAGGGCCCCGGCAGCGCCGCGAGCACGGTCCAGGGCAACCTGTCCCAGAGCCGCATCACGGTGATCACGCCCGGCGGCGTCGTGACACCCCGCCACCTGAACAAGCACATCAACTACGCCACCCTGCCGGCCCCGGCCGGCATCAAGGACCACAGCCTGGCGACGCCCGTCGACATGGCGATCACTTCGGATGGCGCCACCCTCTATGTGGCGGCCTTCGGTTCGAACAAGATCGGCGTGTTCAGCACGGCGGCTCTCGAAGCCGACACCTTCGACCCGACCCTGACGAGCGCCAACTACATCGATCTGACGGGCGGCGGGCCTGCCGGCGTGGTGCTCGACGAGGCGCGCAACCGCCTCTACGTGGCGACCCGCTTCGACAACGGCGTGTCGGTGGTCGGCACCGGGACCAACACGGAGCAGTTCCACCTGGTTCACCCGAACCCCGAGCCCGCGAGCCTGCGCGACGGCCGCTTCATGCTCTATGACGCGTTCGCCACCTCGTCCAACGGCGAGTCCTCCTGCTCGAGCTGCCACATCTTCGGCGACTTCGACAGCATCTCGTGGGACCTCGGTGACCCGGACGGCGGCATCGGCACGAACCCGAACACGATCAACCTGGAAGTGGCCGCGGGCGACCAGAACGGCGGCGCGGACAACGACGAGTTCCACCCCATGAAGGGGCCGATGACGACGCAGACCCTGCGTGGCATGTCGACCTCGGGCCACATGCACTGGCGGGGTGACCGGGCCGACGGCTTCTTCGGCCTCGACGGGGCCGACAACAACGACGAGGACCTTTCCTTCCGGAACTTCATCGTCGCCTTCCCGGGCTTGGTCGGTGGCGACACGGATCCGAGCGACGCGCAGCTCCAGACCGACATGCAGGCCTTTGCCGACTTCCAGCTGCAGGTCTTCCTGCCGCCGAACCCGATCCGCGACCTCGACAACTCGATGTCGAGCGCGCAGCAGCCCGGGCGCGACTTGCAGGCCGGTCGGGACTTCTACTTCGGCGACGGGGGTGTGAACGACTGCGCGGACGGCGCCTGCGTCTTCGGTGGCGAGGGTGTCGCTGGCTTCAGCTGCGACGGTTGTCACACGCTCGATGCGTCCCAAGGCTTCTTTGGGACGGGAGGGACGCATTCCTTCGAGAACGAGGAGCAGATCCTCAAGATCGCCCACCTGAGAAATCTCTATCAGAAGGTCGGCATGTTCGGGAACGCGGACGTCCCCTTCGTCAACCCTGGCGACAACGCCCACAAGGGTAACCAGGTACGGGGCACGGGCTTCCTGCACGATGGCAGCATCGACACGGTCTTCCGCTTCTTCCAGGCCACCGTGTTCAACAACAATCTCGCCCTTAGCGCCGGCTTCAATGGCGGTGACCCCCAGCGGCGCGACGTCGAGGCCCTCATGCTGGCCTTCGACACCGACATCGCACCGATGGTCGGCCAGCAGGTCACCCTCGATACGGTCACCGCCGTGGACGCCGCAAC
>JAFDDA010000254.1 GCA_019311105.1 Deltaproteobacteria bacterium | reverse complement strand
TTGACGAAGATCGAACGGCGCCCCGTCGCGGCGTGGGTCCGGACCACGGGGTGTTCGACAGGCGGGAACTTCGCGCTCATCTCCGCGCGCCGCTCCGGGGTCATGCCGAGGCCGAAGCTGTTCACGAAGTCATGCACGGCGACGGCACCCTCGATCTTCTCCTTCAGCTCGTCGGTGAGGCCTTCGTAGGCCGACTCCATGTCGGCCCAGAGCGTGTCGCCGCCGATCTCCGGGATCTTCCGCGCGCGAAGCACAGAGCCGAGGCTCGGAATCTCGCGCCAACTCACATCGCTGTGCCAGGCGTTCTCCACCGCAACCGTCTCTTCGTCCTTCGCGAAGCGGATCACCTCCGGCTTGCCTTCGGGCGAGGGCAGGAAGGGGTGCTCTTCGAGTTCACCGAAGCGGCTGGCAAAGGCGGCTTGCTGCGCTTCGGTCACGTCCTGGTCGTTGAAGAAGATGACCTTGAACTCGTGGAGGGCGCGCTCGACCTCGCGGAAGGTCTCGTCGTCGAGGGGCTCGCGCAGGTCGGGCCCCTCGAGGACCGCACCGATCACCGGCGCGATGGGCATGACTCGGATCCGGTCGAACTCGAGGGCCGCCAGCTCACGGCGGCGGGCGTCCAGGAACTTGCGCGGGCCGAAATGAACTTGGGAGAAATCGAGCATCAGAGGCTCCTCGGGCTGGATCGGGAGGGCCAGGATACCGCGGGGGGGCTAGGTGGCAGCGGCCCGGGTAGCAGCCCCGGTGGCAGCGGCAGCTGGGCGAGCTAGGGTCAGACGATTCCAAATTGGTCTGACCAATTTTTGAGGAATCCTTGCCGCCGCCGCCCCCCGCTCGAACCTCCGATGCCATCGCCGCCGACCTACGGGATGCCATCCTGAGGGGCGACCACCAGCCCGGCGACCGGCTCCCGGCCGAGCGCGAGCTGGCCTCGAGCCTGGGCGTGGGCCGCAGCTCCGTCCGCGAAGCCGTGGCCTCCCTGGCTCAACTCGGGCTCGTGGAGATCCGCCACGGCGGCGGCGCCATCGTCCGGCCCGTCGAGGACGCGAGCGTCGGCGTGCTGCGGCACCTGCTCGTACTCGACGGCGAGCCCGACCTCGACCTGCTCGCCGAGCTCCTGGATGTGTCCGAGATCTTGCTCACCTCACTCGTGCGCTTCGCCATCGAGCGCGGCACGGATGAAGAACTCTCGCGCGCCCATGGCCTGATCGATCGCATGACCGACGAGGCGGGCGGCGACGACGCCTACTTTGCGGCGATCGAAGAGCTGATGCAGCTCGTCGCAGAAGCCAGCCATCACCTCGTGCTGAGGCTCGTGCGCAACCAACGGCCTGCGCATGATCCTCAGCGACGAAGGTCGCCGAGGGCGCCACGGCCGGTTGCGTCCCCCGCGCGGGGCGCTGCTCCCCGTCGCCGACGATCTGCACCGGGCCATCGAGACCCGGGACGTCGACGCTGCCGTCCTGGCGGTCCATCAGCTGATCCACACCGGCCGAGAACGATTCCTCAAGCGGGTCGAGGCGCGCCGCGCCCGAGCCCGCTAGCCGCCCAACCCTTCCCAGCGCCTCAACGGAGAAAACCCATGGCCGAAGACCTCCCGACCGCACACCCCCAGACCGAAGCCACCCAGGCTTCGATGGATGCCATCTACAACTGGAACTACGAGTCCGAGATCGACGAGCTGCGAACGCTCTACGCCAACGCGCTCGACCGCCAGTGGATCGCCCTGCGCGATCTGCCCTGGGAGCAGGGGGTCGACAAGGAAGCGTTCCAGAGGACCTTCACCCTCGCGGGCTTCCCGATCCAGGAGACGAACTTCTGGAAGGAGCTCGACCCCGACACGCGCTGGGAGGTCTCGCGCCGAACCGCCGCCTTCATGCTGTCGAACTTCCTGCACGGCGAGCAGGGCGCCTTGATGGTGGCCTCACAGCTGGTGAACGCCGTGCCCCACATGGACGGCAAGTTCTACGCCTCGACCCAGACCATGGACGAGGCCCGTCACGTGGAGGTCTTCGCGAAGTTCATCCGGGAGATCGATCACATCTACCCGATCATGCCCTCGCTGAAGAAGATCCTCGATGCGACGCTCAGCAACGAAGATTGGCTGCACAAGGCCGTGGGCATGAACATCGTGATCGAGGGGCTCGCGCTCTTCACCTTCCGCGACATGCGCAACACGACGAGCGAGCCGCTGCTGAAACAACTCCTGACCTACGTCTCCCGCGACGAGGCGCGCCACACGGGTTTCGGGGTGAAGTATCTCTCCCACGTCATGGGCGAGATCGACGACGGGAAGAAGGCCGAGCTCGAAGACTTCGCCTTCGAGGCCACCCGCCTGCTGATCGATTCGCGCGCGGGCAAGACCATGCGCGAGTCGGCCCTCGAGATCTGGCGTGGGGCCGGCCTCGACCCGAAGGAGGCGTTCGAAAAGATCGTCGCCGAGCGCATGACCATCCAGCAGACCGCGGGCGGGCAGGGCTTCTCGGGCCCGGTGCGTGGCTTCGTGATCCCGACCCTGCGGAAGATCGGCCTCTTCAGCGAACGGATCGAAGGCCACTTCGTCGAGATGTTCGAGGCGAACCTCGGCAAGGAACGCGCCGCTCAGCTCGACATGCAGATCCAGTTCCCGGAGAGCCTCGAAGACTGGATCGAAGCGACCGGCTAACCGGCCGGCACCGATCAAGAGAGCTTCGCCATGAATCACGAACGCGCGCGCAACCAGTTCCCGTCCGTCCTGCTGGGAGTGCTCGGCATCATCCAGGCCCTGGCGATGGAACTCCTCTGGGAGCACGGGGTGGGGGGGATCGGGAGTTGGCGGGCGATCGACGCCGGACTCTCCGGTTGGCTCCAAGTCAGTGCCATCTTCATGGGCATCGTCTTGATCTGGATCCAGTACGCGATCCTGGTGCTCCGCTTCTCCTGGGTCCCGCGCTTCTTCGACCTCGCCTTCCCGTTCGTCCTCGGCGCGCTGGAGTTCCTGTTGATCGCGTCCTGCGGGCCGGAAACCATCGCCCGCTACTTCGTCGTCCTCGCCGTCATCTTCATGGTCTCGGCCGGAGGGAACAACTCGGTCTTCCAGGCTCTCTTCTCCGCGGGCGATGCGACGGCCCCGCCACGGCGTCAGCAGCTCATGAGCTACCTCCCCATGATGATCGCCGTCGTGATCTTGCTGGCCTGTGCAGTGCTTTCCGACTCCACGGGGGCGGCCTCGA
>JAFDDA010000253.1 GCA_019311105.1 Deltaproteobacteria bacterium | reverse complement strand
GCCTCCCCCGGAACCCGCGCCGTCCACGACATCATCCACCTCTCGGAAGGGCTCTCGAACAGCTACCTCGTCGTCACCGACGAGGGCCGCGTGGTCGTGAACACGGGGATGGGGTTCGAAGCGCCGATCCATCGCGCCAACTACGACGCCATCGACGAGGGGCCGATCCGCTTCGTCCTGCTGACCCAGGGCCACGTGGATCACGTGGGCGGCGTCGACGCGTTCCTCGAGGAAGGCACCGAGGTCGTGGCCCAGGCGGGTAACGCCGCCCAACAGGCCGACGACGCCCGCATCGCCGCCTTCCGCGCTCGCCGCAGCGCGTTCGCCTTCGCCCAGGTCATCGCAAAGGCCAACCGCTACGTGAAGGAGAATCTCGGCGGAAAGGCCGTCGGCCAATCGCGTCCGACGCCAACGATCACCTTCGAAGACCGGCACGTCTTCGAGCTCGGCGGTGTGCGGTTCGAGCTGTTGTCGACCCCGGGCGGCGAGACCACGGACTCCATGGTGATCTGGCTTCCACAGCATCGCGTCTGCTTCGCAGGCAACCTCTTCAGCGCCCTCTTCGGCCACTTCCCCAACCTGGTCACCATTCGCGGCGATCGCTACCGCGAGGCATTGGGCTTCGTCGAGTCACTCGAGCTCGTGCGCGACCTCGAGCCCGAGCTGCTCTTGGTCGGACACCACGACCCGATCGAAGGCGCGGGGCTCATTCGCGGCGAGCTCGATCGCCTGCGCGGCGCGGTCTTGCACGTCCATGACGAGACCGTCCGCGGCATGAACCAGGGCCGCGACGTCCACACCCTCATGCGCGAAGTCACGCTGCCGCCGGAGCTCGAGGTCGGTGAGGGCTACGGCAAGGTCTCGTGGAGCGTGCGGGCGATCTGGGAGAACTACGCCGGATGGTTCCAGCACCGCTCGGCGAGCGAGCTCTATGGGGCGCCGCCCGACGCGGTGCACGCCGACCTCGTCGGCCTGGCGGGCGGCCCCGGCGCCGTCGCCGAGCGGGCCCGCCAACGACTCGAGGCGGGCGAAGCCGTCGCGGCCCTCCAGCTGGCCGAGGCCGCGCTCAGCGCCGACCCCAAGCACCGCGGGGCGAGAACTTCTGGCAGACTTCGTTCCTCCAGCGCCAGATCGCCGACCTGCGCGGGCGCCTGGGCGAGAAGGATTAGGTTTGGGCGAACTCTTCACATCACAGGATCTGGTGGATGGCGCGGTCCGCGAAACCGGCCTCGGCGACTTCGGCGAAGGCGCTTGGCGCGACGGCCTCGACGCGCTGGTCGAGATGTCGCTTGCCGAGGCAGACCTGAACCTCGTGGGCCTCGGTATCCTCAAGAGCTGGAGCCACCGCCGGTTGGTCAATCGGCTCCGTGTGGTCGACTGGGTGAAGCGGCACCCCGAGGTCCGCGACGAGCGGATCGAGCGGCCGATCTTCGTGCTCGGAATGCTCCGGACGGGCACTACGATCCTGTGTGAGCTGCTGGCCTGCGACCCGGCAAACCGCCCGCTCATGAAGTGGGAAGGCCTCGAGAGCGTGCCGCCTCCGCGCCACGACACCTTCACCACCGACCCGCGCATCGCCCAGATGGTGGAGACCGTCGAGTTCCAGATGTCCATGGTCCCGGAACTCCGTGCCGTCCACTACGAGCCCGGCGACGGGCCGACGGAATGCGTCGCCCTGTTGACGCAGGCATTCCGTGCTCAGGATCTCGCGTGCGGGATCTTCCAGTCGCCGAGCTACGCAGAGTGGTACCGAGGCTGCGACTTCGGCCCGGCGTACGACTACCACCACCTCTCGCTCCAACTCCTCCAGTCGGGGGGCGTGCGGGGCCGTTGGTCGCTGAAGGCGCCGGGCCACATGCACTGCATCGACACCCTGCTCGCGGTCTATCCGGACGCTCGCCTGATCGTCACCCACCGCGACCCGGTGAAGGTCGTCCCCTCCTCCATGAGCCTCTCGCTCACGGCTCGCGCCGATTCGCTCACGAACCACGCCGACCCCAACCGCACGATCGCCTACTACCGCGAGCTGTGGCTCGACGAGCTGTCGCTGATGACCGACCGCATGATGGACTTCCGCGATCGCGAGGGCGACGCACGCTTCCATGACCTGCAGTTCCACGATTTCATGGCTGACCCGATTGGAAGCCTGCGCGCCGCCTATGCCCGCTTCGGCGAGACCCTCTCCGACGAAGCGGCCGCCGCCATGCGGGCGCACCTCGAAGGCCACCCGCGTGGAAAGCACGGCAAGAACGCCTACACCCTCGAGGGCTATGGGCTCTCGCGCGATGCGATCCGCGAACGGTTCGCACGCTACGTGAGGCGATTCGACGTCCCCGAGGAGGAGTTCTAGATGAGTGAGCCCCTGAAGCTCGCCCTGGTCGGCTGCGGCGCCATCTCGGATTGGCATCGGATGGGGCTCGAGCAGGTGCCGGAGCTCGAAATCACCGCGGTGGTCGATGTGGACCCGGGTCGCGCCCAGGCGGCGGCCGAAGCCACGGGGGCGCGCGCCTTCGGTTCGCTCGAGGACGCGCTAGCCGATGGGCAATTCGATGCCGTCGACCTGATGCTTCCGCATCGACTCCACGAGCCGCTCGCCATCCAAGCCTTGGAAGCGGGCAAGCACGTGCTGCTCGAAAAGCCCATGGCCCCGAGCCTCGATGCCTGCGAACGGATCCTCGAAGCTGCGGCCAAGGCCGAGGGCGTCTTCATGGTCGCGGAGAACGCGCAGTATTGGCCCGAGGTCCGCATTGCGCACGAGCTGATCGGAGCCGGCGCCATCGGCGACGTCCTGACCGCCGGCGTTCATCTCTTCTTCCCACCCATGCCGGCCTACTACGGCGGCGACGCGCCCTGGCGCTTCGACAAGGAGGCCACGGGCGGCGGTGTCAGCATCGACACGGGCTCCCACTACGTGCGACCCCTGCGCATGTGGCTCGGCGAAATCGACGAGGTCGTCGCCGCCATGGAGCGCCCCCTCAAAAAGATGGAAGGCGAGTCG
>JAFDDA010000077.1 GCA_019311105.1 Deltaproteobacteria bacterium | reverse complement strand
CTGAGCCCAGTCGAAACCGCGACGCCGAGCGGTTCACGGGAGTCTGTTCGTGAAGATCATCCGTTGGGTCGGAATCGTCCTCGTTGCGATCGTGTTGGCCGCTGGCATCACGGCATCTGCCACTCGCTCCGCAGACGGGCCCCTGGCAATCTTCCCGGGCGGCGAACTCGTAGCCGGGGATTGGCTGGACTCGACGTCGGCCGATGCGGAGCGGCTCGCTACCACCGGACAGATTGAATTCCAGCTGCTCACACCGCCGCGCTCGCGAACGACGTGGGTGGTGGTCCACGAGGGCGAGATCTATATCCCATGCGGTACCCCAACGGTGAGCTTCTTCAAGCAGTGGCCCCACGAGGCCATGAAAGACGGCCGGGCCGTGATTCGCTTCGATGGAAAGCGCCAGCGGCGGACGGCCGTGCGCGTTCATGACCGCGACATCCGCGCCGCTCTTCTCCGCGAGGTCGCGCGCAAATACCCCGGACCCGAGGGCGACGTCGAGGACGAGGATCAGGCTTGGTTCTTCCGTCTCGACCCGCGCTCGGAGGGCTGACGGCAGCGATCTGCCGCCTCAACCGACGGCGCGAACGCTCTCGCCGAGGATGTCGAGCAGCTCTTCGAGTTCGGCGTCGGGCACGTTCACCGAAGGCGTGACATAGACCACGTTGCCGAGCGGCCGCAGGTAGGCGCCGCGCTTCTTCGCCTCTTCGTAGACCCGCCAGCCACCGTCTGCGAGATAGCCCGCATCCCCAGCCAGATCGAGCGCGCCGATCATCCCCAGGGTCCGGACCCCTGCGACATGCGGGAGCCGCGACAGCTCGCGGAACGTGCGTTCTATCTTTTCGGCCTTCCCCTTCGCGCCCTCGAGCACCCGTTCTTCCTCGAAGACGCGCAGCACTTCGAGTGCCACCGCCGCGCCGAGCGGATTGCCACAGAAGGTGTGGCCGTAGTAGAAGGCACGGTCCGATTCGCCCAGGAAGCCCTCGAAGATCCGCGCCGACGAGATCGTCGCGCCCATGGGGAGCGTCCCGCCGACGAAGCCCTTGGCCATGCAGAGAACGTCGGGTGAGATGCCCGCGTGATCGGCCGCCCACATCGTGCCCGTGCGGCCGTAGCCCGTGAAGACCTCGTCGAACACCAGGAACGTGTCGTGCTCGTCGCAGATCCGGCGCGCCTCGCGCAGGTAGTCGGCGTCATAGATGCGCATGCCCGATGCGCCCTGGACCATCGGCTCCAGAACCACGGCGGCGATCTCGTCCGCATGCGCGGCGACGAGCTCTTCGAGCGCCGCCGCTGCGGTTCCGGCGTCGGCGGGGTTGCCCGGCGAGGGTGCGTGGTAGGTCTTCACCAGGCAGCCCTCGAACGGCTTGCGGAAGGCATCGATCCCACCGAGCGCGGTGCAACCGAGCGTCTCGCCGTGGAACGCGCCCTCGAGCGACACGAACGCGCGCCGATCGGGCCGCTCGTTCTGTTGCCAGTATTGAAGGGTCTGCTTCATGGCCACTTCGACGGCGGTCGAGCCGTTGTCGCTGAAGAAGACGTGGTCGAGCCCGTCGGGCGCAGCCTGCGCCAGGCGTGCGGCCAGCTCGGCGGCCGGCGCGTGGGTGATGCCGGCGAGCGCCGCGTGGCACATCCGATCAGCCTGCCGCTTCAGAGCCTCCACCACGCGCGGGTGGTTGTGCCCGAGCGTCGACGTCCACCAGGAAGCGTTTGCGTCGATGTAGCTGCGGCCATCCACGTCGAAGATGCGGACGCCCTCGGCGCGGGCGACGACGATCGGGTCCGTGCGCTTGCGGTAGTCGTCCATCGCCGTGTAGGGGTGCCAGACGCACTCCTTGTCGAGGGCGACGATGTGTTCGCGCTCTCCGTCCGACACGGAGCTAGAGCACCGCCTCGGCCAGCACGGGCAGAATGTCGGGCTGGCCGCCACCGATCAGCATGTCGGTCACCGGCGACGCCTTCCAAACCTCGAGTCGGTCGCGGATGCGGTCGGCAGGGCCGACGAGCGCCACCTCGTCGACCAGCTTGTCGGGCACGGCAGCCAGGGCCTCGCCCTTCTTGCCGTCCAGGAAGAGATCCTGGATGACCTTGGCCTCCGCTTCATAGCCGAGCCGCGTCGCGTAGTCGTTGTAGAAGTTCTTGCCGCGCGCCCCCATGCCACCGATGTAGAGCGACATCATCCCCTTCACGGGCATCCGACACTTCTCGAGGTCGTCGCCCATGACGCAGGTGACGAAAGGTGCGATCGAGAAGTCAGCGAGGCTCTTGCCCCCACCGGCTTTCGCAAAGCCCTTCTCGAGGTTCGGCTCGAACAGGTCGAAGCGCTCGGGGTTCATCCAGACCGGGATGAGGCCGTCCGCCACCTCGCCGCTGCAGGCGACGCCCGCGGGCCCGATGGACGCGGTGAAGATCTGAAGATCCGTTCGCCCGTGCAGGATGCTCTTCAGCGGCTTCCCGAGACCGGTCGCCTTCGGGCCGGCGAAGGGAATCTGATAGTGCTCGCCTTCGTGGGTGAGAGGCGCTTCGCGCGCCAGGATCTTGCGGAGAATCGAGACGTATTCGCGGGTGCGTGTGAGCGGCTTGCCGTAGGCTTCGCCGTGCCAGCCCTCGACGACCTGGGGCCCGGAAGGCCCGAGGCCCAGAATGAAGCGGCCCCCCGAGATCGAGTCGAGCGACATGGCCGTCATCGCAGTCATCGCCGGCGTGCGGGCGGGCATCTGCATGATCGCCGTGCCGAGGCGGATCTTCGTCGTCTGCGCGGCGATCCATGCGAGCGGTGTGACGGCATCGGAGCCGTAGGCCTCTGCAGTCCAGACCGAATCGAAGCCGAGACGCTCCGCCTCCTGGATGAAGTCGATGTTGACCTTCAGATTGGCGCCGGAGTAGCCAGCGGTGAGACCGAGACGCATGAGATGCCTCCGTGAGAGCGAGCGGGAGCGCGCGGCGCGCAAGGTAGCTCAGCCGTGGGGGGTCGCCGCGGCGGTCAGGGCCCGCGCCGAGGGGTCACTCTTCGGTCGGCGTAGCGTCGATGGGCAGGTCGATGATGAAGCGCGAGCCCGTGCCGGGCTCCGACGAGACGACCATCCGTCCACCGTGGCGCTCGATGATCTGGTGGGACATCGAGAGCCCGAGCCCGGTGCCCTTGCCGGGATCCTTGGTCGTGAAGAACGGGTCGAAGATCCGGCCCTGGATGTCGGGCGGCATCCCGGGGCCGTCGTCCTCGAACTCGAGCCGAACGCCGTCGGGTCGGGGCTGGCTCACGATGCGGATCGTCCCGCCCTCTTCTTCGAGTGCGTCACAGGCGTTCATCAAGAGGTTCATGAAGACCTGGTTCAGCTGGCCGGCGTTGCAGCGGATGTGAGGCAACCGACCGTAGTTGCGCTCGACGGTGATCGTGTCCTTGAGCCGCGGCTCCATGAGGGTGAGCGTGCGATCGATCTCTTCGTGCAAGTCGACGTCCTGTACCGCGGTCTGATCCATGCGCGAGAACGTCTTCAGGTCGAGGACGATCTGTTTGACGCGGTTCGTCCCCTCCTGGCTGCGCGACAGCAGCTTCGCGATCGCGGCTTGGGCCTTCTCGGCCTCCGGGCTCCCCTTTTCGGCCGCCAGCAGTTTGGCGACGTAGTCGTTCATGAGCTGGAGGTTCGCGTGGACGAAACCGATCGGGTTGTTCAGCTCATGCGCCACACCGGCGACGAGCTGGCCCAGCGACTTCATCTTCTCGGCCTGCACGAGCTGCTGCTGGGTCTCGCGCAGCTCGCCGGTGCGCTCCTCGACTCGCGCCTCCAGCGTTTCGTTCAGCTTGGCGATCTCGTCGTAGGCCTGGGCGTTCTCGATGGCGATGGCCGACTGGTTGGCGAGGGTGCGCAGCAGTTGGCGATCGTCGACGCCGAGGCCATCGCCCGTGATCTTGCGACCCACGGCGATCACACCGAGAAGATCCACGCCGAAGAGGATCGGCACCAGGATCTCCATCTCCAACGTGTCGAAGATATCGCGGCAGGATTCGCGCGCCTCGGGGTCGGGCTCGTCGTCGAAGTCGCGTCGCGTGAGCTCCTCGCGCCGCATCCACAGGTGCTTCCAGATCGGATGGGAGGCGGGGATCTCGACCTCGAGGGATTCGGCGTCCCAATCACCTCGCCACGCCGTCGGGCGCAGCACGCGCTCGTCGTCGTCGAGCAGCAACACCATGGCGCGTTCGACCCCCATGGTGTCGGTGAGGGCGATCAGGATGCGGTCACCGATCTCGCGCAGCGACAGCATGGAGACCATCGCCTCGGAGATCTCGCGCACGGCCTGGCGATAGGTGGCGCGGTCTCGGTCGAAGGTTCGATCGACGAGCCGCTGGAGCGAATTGCGGATCGGGTTGAAGAGCAGGATCGCGAAGAACAGGAAACCAACCTGGAAGGCCGGGGCCCGGGCGTTCACGTCGAAGCTCACGATCAAGGCATCGGAGAACGCGATCAACACGGCATAGACGCCGGTGATGGCGACGCTTGCGAGGCCGTAGGCCACCGACGACTTCGCCGCACCGCGGATGTCGAACAGATCGCGGCGCAGGATTCCGTAGGCGACGGCCAGGGGGAAGACGAACAGCCACAACATCGCGTAGTAGTACGGGAACGAACTCCGCAGGAAGAACTGCGCCGTCAGGATCAACAACACGGGAACGAACGAAACCAGTGCTCCGATCAACATCACGTCGGCACGCGCGGTCACATCGGGATCGTGTTCACGGCGGCGTTCGACGACCAGGTTTCCGAGCCCGGCCGCGGCGAAGCCGAGGCCGAATAAGAACGACAACGCCGGCGCCAACTGCGCCGGCAGACCCAGCGGCTGTTGTGCAAAGAACAACACCCCGATGATCGCGGCGATCCCGTACGGAACGGTCCGGATGCGCCGATGGCGCACGATCCAATGCGGCTCGAAGGGATAGGTCGTGAAGAGGTGGAACGCCGTCGCTCCGAGCAACGGACTGTTCAAGATCATGCGCGGGTACGCGAACGAGATGTTGTCGGCGCGCACGGCGGTGAAGAGCGACGTTGCCATCGTCGCGCAGAAGAGCAACAGGGCCCACGCTTCGACGCGCCCTGGCCGCGAGCGCCACACCGCGACCCCGATGGTCAGATAGACGATCCCCACGGCGAGGATCGCCAGCTGCAGGATCGCGGAGACGGGCCCGATCGAGCCGGGTGGCTGTGGCTCGAGGGCAACCTCCAGCATGCGCCCGCCGGGCTTCTCGATCGTGTAGAGGTTCGTCTGGCCTTCGGTGAGGGCGCGCCGACCGCCACTTCGCCATCCGATCGGCTGACCGTCGAACGCAACGAGTCGATCGCCCGGCTTGATGCCCGCATGGGCACCCTCGGGGCTTGCGCCCTGCACGATGAAGACGCCGCCGACCCCCGCGATCTCGAGCGGCCACTCCGGGGCGGGCGCCCGGACGTAGTGGGCGACCACGTTGTGAAAGAGCGCCATGCAGGCCCAGGCCATGCAGGCAAAGGCCGTCCAGCGGCGAAGTCGCAGGGTCGCGGACGGATTCATCCGACTCCCGGGCTGCTGGGGTCCGCCCCAAAGGGGTCACGGAACCGTGAGCGCGTGCGTCGGGCACGGGCGCGGTGCCGACATCGCATCATACCGGATTCGGGGGTGGGTCTGGCGGGGGCCCGAGCCCGCAAGGCGCGAGCCGGGCAAGCGCCGGGGTCAGCGTGAGAGGCGCCCGGCCTCGATCATGAGCCGCTGCAGATCCGCCGAAGGCTCGGTCTTGCCGATGTTGTAGCCCCGGCCGTTCAGGGAGTTGAGCTCGCCGTCGGCACCATCGGCGATCAGGAGCGGCATGCCCTCGAGCCCTTGCTGCAGGGCGCGGGTGGTGGGGAGGACCGTCGCGGTCTGGGCCGCGCAGGTCCCGGCCGGCGGGGTCACCGCGATCGAGCGACCGAAGCGCGCCGCCGGGGTCGGCTCTGCGGCAGCCACCGGCTCGAGAGCGGGATCCCAGGAGAAGTTCTGTCCGGCGGTGCCGGCTTCGGCGTGGCTCACGCGAACGCCGGGCGAGGCGAGCGTGACTGCGAAGACCAGCGCTACGCTGCCGATCCAGTTGATCCAGTTCGAGGTGCGGGGTGCGACTCGCATGGGAACCTCCGTGTTAACCTCCACGTGCCCTCCTGGATCGACCGGACGGCGCCGGGGCTTGACCCGGATCCCGCGGCTCGATGGCCACGTTGCCGGCGGATGGCCGGCGCCCTGCCGGCGCCCTGCCCCGATGTTGCCGGCGACCGCGAGCCCTGCGAACACGGAGCGAACATGGCCCGCCACGAACGTGTCCTCGACCGGGATCGATCCATCCTCCTGGTGATCGACCTGCAGGAGGGCTATCGCGGACAGTTCCACGAAGAGGAGCGCGTCGTGCGAGGCACGAACCGCTTGCTCGCAGCGGCCGGCGAGCTCGGCGTGCCCGTTCTGCTGACCGAGCAATATCCGAAGGGTCTCGGCGCCACCCGCGAGGACGTGGCCAAGAATCTGCCTGACGGGTTCGAGCGCTTCGAGAAGATGACGTTCTCGGCGCTCGGCGCCGAGGGCCTCAGCGGCGCGCTCACGCGACACGGCCGCGACCAGGTCGTGGTCGCCGGGATCGAGACGCATGTTTGCGTCAACCAGACCACCCACGATCTGCTCGAGCGCGGCCTGCAGGTCCACCTGGTACGTGACGCCGTGAGCGCACGCTTCCCACTCGAAGACGAGGCCGGCTTTGCGAAGATGCTCGCGTCGGGCGCGCAGGCGACCTCGTCAGAGCAGGTGCTGTTCGAGTGGCTCGAGCGGGCTGGGACGCCCGAGTTCAAGGCGATCCACCGGCTCGTCGTCTGAGCCGACAGCGCCGCCCGGGCTCCGGCTAGCTCGCGGCGGGCTTCTTCTTCGGCGCCGCGGCGGGCTTCTTCTTCGGCGCGGCCGGACTCGGCAGGGGCTGGTAGCGAAGGATCACGCGCTCGCCGGCCTCGATTTCGCTGCGCATACGAGCACGCCAGCGCCCGATCTCGGCCGGATATTTACGCCCGTAGACGGCGAGGATCCGGTCGAGGACCGCAGCATCCGGCTCGACGCGGACACGTGCTTCGAAGTTCGGCGCGCGGCGGAAAGCCTCATTGTTGCCACCCGCGCTCTTCCAGCGGCCGTAGTTCCCGAACCAGACCCGCGCCCGGTCGAGGCCCTGGGCCTGCGCCCGCGCCTTCCAGCTCTTGCGCGACGTCGTGGTCAGGACCGCGCCATCGAGCCACGCGAACCAGATCTCTCCGTGGCAAGTGCTCGCGGCCCCGTCGCTGCGGAGTGGCGAGACGTAGGCGTACTCGGACTGCTCCAGGGCCGGCACCAGGGCGGGGATCACGCTTCCATCGGGCAGGACGATGCCCGGCGTCGGCGGAGCCGGCGTTCCGGACCGCGCAGCACGCGGCCACGCAGCCAGCGCCACGGCCCCGGCGACGAAGGCGCGACGCGAGATCAAATCCCCGACCCCCCGGACTCTTCGCCCACGTGGATGCCGCACTCCTTGGTCTCCGCATTCTCCCACCACCAACGCCCGGCGCGCGGGTCGTCGCCGGGTTCGATCGCACGGGAACAGGGCTCGCAACCCACGGACGGATAGCCAGCCTCGTGCAGCCGGTTGGTGGGCACGTTGTTCTCTCGGACGTAGTGCCACACGTCCTCGGAACTCCAGTCGGCCAGGGGGTTGATCTTCACGATCCCACCGTGGGCGAGGTCGATCTCCACCTTCGCCGTGTCACTGCGGGTGACGTTCTGGTCGCGGCGCAACCCGGAGACCCAGGCATCCACCCCGGAGAGGTAGCGGCGCAGCGGTTCGACCTTGCGCACGCGGCAGCAGAGCTGGCGCTTCTCGATCGACTCGTAGAAGAGGTTCAACCCGTCGGCCAGGACCATGCCCTCGACGGACTCGGCGCGAGGGAAGACCACCTCGAGGTTCTTGCCATAGCGGTCGCGCACCCGATCCATCAGGTCATAGGTCGCCTGCGGGATCCGGCCGGTGTCGAGGACGAAGACCCGCGAGCCCGGCTCGATGCGGTGCATCATGTCGAGCAGGATCAGGCCCTCGGGTGCGCCGAAGGAACACGAGAGAGCCAGACGCGGGTGAAAATTCTTGAGTGCCCAAGTCAGGATCTTTTCGGGTTCCCAGCTCGCAAAGCGATCCTCCTCGATGTCCCGAAGGATGCTCGAATCAATCGCTTTTTCGTCTGCGGGCTGCGGGGCACTCATGAGCGGCCCCGAGCGTATGACGATCGCCGAAGCGCTGCAAGGTAGTATACCGCTCACCGTTAACGGTAATAGCTCGGAAAGGAGGTCTGGAGGCTCGCCAGCCCTGCGCGAGGACTCACCCCGGCGACGCCCCGCGCCGATAGGCAAGACATGAGAAACGGGGATCAGGAAGGGGCGTGGGTCCCGGGCCCGGAGCTGGCGAACCTGGAGGTCTTCCGGCGCCAGGCCGAGGGTGCGGCCCATACCCTGAACAACGCATTCACGTCGCTGCTCGGCGAGCTCGCCCTGCTCGGGGACGAGCGCAAGGACGACCCGGTGGTGGACGAGGCGATCTGCGCCCTCCGCGAACAGTTGGAGCGCTGCGTCAAGCTCGTGCGCAACGGGCTCGTGCGGCCGGCGATGCGCGAGCCCTCGGACGGCGAGGTCGACCTCGGGCTGCTGATCTCGCGCTGCATCCGCGTGCTCGAGGGCACACTGCCGCGACGGGTCATGCTCACCACGCGCGTGCCCGACGAATCCTGGCTGCTGCGCGGCGAAGCCGCGGAGATCGAAGTCACCCTGCTGTCGTTGCTCTTTCGGATGGGCGACCTCGTCCCGGGCGGCTGCGTGGACGTGCGCATCTCGGTTGCCGAGGGGAGCGCTGCCGGAACCGTGGCCCTTCACGTCGACGTCGAAGCGCCGGACCTTCCCGCCGATGCGCGCCAGCGACTCGTCGACCCGGGGCTCGCCGAGGATGCAACCCGGGCCGCGTCGCTGCAGGCGATCCATGCCATCGCGGACCGGCACGGCTCCCACCTCCAGACCGATCGCACGGGCATCGACGGCCTGCGTGTCACGCTCGAGTTCGACCGCATCGAGTCCTAGCGGCCGACCTACTCTTCGAGCAACGCTTCGACGGCCCGGACCTTTTCGCTGGCGCTCGCAGCGCGGTCGCGCCGTTCGTCGATCTTGACCACGGTGGAGACGCGCTCGGCTCCGGCCTCGAAGACCGCCTCCTGCATGTCCTGGATCAGCGCGAAGATCTCACCGAGCTCACCCTCGAGGGTGGTGAACATCGCTCCGAGCTCGACGCTGATGCGAGTCTGCGCTCGCGCCACGCGCAGCGCCGCGGCGACGTAGGGCCCGACGCTGGTCGATGCGCCGATAGGCGCGATGCTCACGGCCACGATCGCCATGGGTCCCCTCCTCCTTGGCCCCGGAAGGGCCTCACCGCGCCCGGGTCGTGCAGCGACGCCGCCAGGGTTTCGATGGTTTCTCCGCTGCGCGGGTGCACGCGTTCGCCGGCCAGCTCCGATAGAGGCTCCAAAACGAAGGCACGCTCGTGGAATCGAGGATGCGGAAGTTCGAGACCCGGCTCGTCGACGCAGAGGCCGTCATAGTCGAGCAAGTCGAGGTCGAGCGGCCGCGCGACGTCGCGCTCGGGTCCGCGCTCGCGGCCGCGTTGGCGCTCGATCTCGAGCAGCCGCGCCAACAGCTCGGCCGGCGCGAGCGTGGTGCGCAGGCGCATCACGGCGTTGAGGTATGGGCCCTGCGGTGGCGGGCCCACCGGATCGGTTTCGTAGAGATGGGAGAACGCGACCGGCTGGACCCCGCGCGTGGCGGCCAAGGCGTCGGCGGCGGCGCGAAGATGCGCCACCCGGTCGCCTAGGTTGCTTCCGAGCGAAACGAAGGCCTCGTGCCCGCGGTAGGGTGCCAGGGGCTCGCCGGTCTCGAGGGCTTCGTCCACGCGCGTCGCCCGCTCGCGCGACCACGGGTAGCGGACTTCGAAACCGGTCTCGCGGATCGCGCAGTCGGTCATCTCGCAGCCTGCGCACAGCCGCGGCCGGCACGGGTCGAAGTGAACGATGACTTCGGTCGGCCCATCGAGAGCGCGGGCGACGGCATGGTTGATGCGGCCATCGAGGTCGTGGAGACGGTCAGCGTCGAAGTAGCGGGGTACGACGATGTGAATGTCGGCATGAGTGAAGCGCCCGGAACGCCAGGCCCGTAGCGAATGAACATCGATCCATGCGGGTGCGCGCTGCGCCTCCAAGGCCGAGGCCAGGGTGTCGAGCATCTCCTCGGGTGCCTCATCCATCAGGCCACCAACGGCTTCACGGGTGATGGCGAAGCCGGTTCGCAGAATGTTCGCCGCCACTGCGATCGCAATGAGCGGGTCGAGCACGACCCAACCCGTCCACTTCACCACCAGCAAGCCGCCGACGACGCCGACCGAGGTCCAGACATCCGCGAGGACGTGCCGTCCATCGGCCACCAGCGCGGACGACGCCGTCCGACGGCCCGTGCGCACGAGGAAGACGCCTAGCCAGGCATTCGCGCCAGCGAGGCCGGAGAGGAGGACGAGCCCGGTGTCGAGTTCGCGGAGCTCGGGGCCGCGCATGAGCTCGCCGCCCGCCTCCACGAGAATCGCCAGGGCCGCCAGTGCGATCAGCGCCCCCTCGACCCCGGCCGAGAAGAACTCGACCTTGCCGTGGCCATAGGGGTGGTCGGGGTCCGGGGGGCGAGCCGCCACCACGAGGCTATAGAGCAGCAGGCCCGCCGCGACGACGTTCACCACCGATTCCATGGCGTCCGAGAAGACCGCCGACGAGCCGGTGATGCCGAAGGCAACGACCTTCCCGGCAAAGATCCCCGCACCCGCCAACAGGGCGAGCCGCCCGGCCCGGATGCGCTCCGCCTCTTCTCTCTCGTGGTCCATCGCGTGGGTCTCCCCCGCAAAGCTACTATCGAGTGGTGTCGAGCGTCACCACCTCCGGAAATCGAGCCGAAGACTCGCGCCCTGCCCTCGTGACCGAGGTCCCCGGCCCCCGCTCGCGCGAGCTGGCGAAGCGGCTCGGGGAGGTGGAGAGCCGCAACGTGACCTGCCTGGCGCCCGAAGCCCCGATCTTCTGGGAGCGGGCGAAGGGCGCCACGGTCCACGACGTGGACGGTAACCGCTTCATCGACCTTGGCGGCGGCTTCGGCGTCGCGAACGTGGGGCATGCACACCCGCGCGTGGTGGCCGCGGTGCAGGAGCAGGCCGAGCGCCTGCTCCACGGGATGGGCGACGTGCACCCGCCCGCCGTGAAAGTCGAGCTGCTCGAGGCCTTGTGCGCGCGCTTCCCGGGCGGCGGCGCAGCGCGGGGCGTGCTTTCGAGCTCGGGCTCCGACGCGGTCGAGACCGCACTCAAGACGGCCATCCTCGCGACCGGCAGCGCGGGCGTGGTGGCTTTCGAATCGGCCTACCACGGGCTCGCTCTGGGTGCACTCGACGCGACGTGGCGGCCCGACTTTCGCGACCCGTTCCGGGCGCGCCTTCCCGGCGCCACGGTGTTCGCGCCCTTCGGCGATTCGGGCGCCGTCGAGCGCGCAGCCGAACATGCACCGCAGCCGGTGGGCGCGGTATTGGTCGAGCCGGTCCAAGGCCGTGGCGGCGAGCGAGTGCCGCCGCCGGGCTTCCTGCGCGCCCTTCGCGAGCTGTGCGATCGACGTGGCTGGCTCTTGATCGCCGACGAGGTCTACACCGGCTTCGGCCGCACCGGCCGGATGTTTGCGTGCGAGCACGAAGGCGTTGCCCCCGACCTGCTGTGTCTCGGGAAGGGCCTGGCTTCGGGCATGCCGCTGTCCGCCTGCCTCGGGCGCGCCGAGGTCATGAATGCCTGGCCCGAGTCGCAGGGTGAAGCACTCCACACCCAGACCTATCTCGGCCACCCACCCGGTTGCGCGGCCGCACTCGCCTCGATCGCGATCCTCGAAGAGGACGAGCTGCCCATGCGCTCGGCGCGGCTCGGTGCGGCGGGCCTGGCACGGCTCCGGGCTGCGACCTCGAACGCGAGCGGCGTCCGCGAAGTCCGGGGCCTCGGCCTGATGATCGGCGTCGAGTGCGACACCCCCGAGCGCGCTCTCACGGGAGCGCGGCGCTGCCTCGACCGCGGCGTCCTGATCCTTCCCTCGGGCGACGATGGGCGGGTGCTTTCGATCACGCCGCCGCTGGTGATCGACGAGACCGGATTCGAGTTCGCCCTCGACGTCGTCGCCGAGAGTGTGGCGTGAGCGGGCCGGACCCGGACCGCGCGCAGATCGACGCCCGCGTGCTCGCGTGGCTGCGCGAGCCCGATGCGATCGATGCGGACCCGGCGGCGACCGAGGCGCGTTTCACAGAGCTGGCCCTCGCGCTCTTCGCTCATCAGTTCGAGCACTGCCCACCCTATGGCCGCTTCTGCGACGGCCGCGGCCGAACACCGACGAACGTCCACGACTGGCGCGAGATCCCGCCCGTGCCAACTGGGTCGTTCAAGGAACTCGACCTTCGAAGCTTTCCGGCCGAACGCGTCGTCCATGCGTTTCGGACGAGCGGCACCTCGACGGAGCGGCGCGGCACGCTCTGGCTCGACACGCTCGAACTCTACGAGGCATCCCTGCTGCCCACGTTTCATGCACATGTGCTTCCCGACCTCTTGGAGCGCCCGATTACCCTTCGCGTGCTGGCACCCAGTGTGGAAGAGGCGCCGGACTCGTCGCTGTCGCACATGTTCGACACCGTGCTGCGCGCGGGCGGGCTGGCTGGTGGGGGCTTTGACGTGAAGCAGGGCCGGCTCGACATCGACGGCCTGCACCGCCACATCGAGCGCGCGCGGGAGACGGGCGACGCCATCGCGCTCTGCGGAACGAGCTTCGCCTTCGTTCACTGGCTCGACGCCCTGGCCGCACGCAATTTGCGATTCGGGCTGCCCGAGGGTTCACGTGTGATGGAGACAGGCGGCTTCAAGGGACGCTCGCGTGTGCTCGAGCGCGGCGAGCTGCACGATGCCCTGGGCGAACGCCTCGGCTTGCCCCCCGAGCGGATCGTGAACCAGTACGGGATGACGGAACTCGGAAGCCAGTTCTACGACTCCGTGCTCCGCCGGCCCCGCGAGCCCCGTCGCAAGCTCGCGCCGCCCTGGGCCCGCGTGCGCGTCGTCGAGCCGACGACCGGCGAGGAGGTTCCCGACGGCGACGTCGGCGCCGTGGTGATCGTAGACCTCGCCAACACGGGCAGCATCCAGGCGATCCAGACCGCGGACCTGGGCCGGCAGGTCGACCGCGGGTTCGAGGTGATCGGGCGAGACCCCGGTGCGGAAGCGCGCGGCTGCTCGATCGCCGCCGATGCCATGCTCGGCGCCCCGTGAACACCGCCGCCGTGCGCGAACACCTTGCCGGCTTGCAAGCCGCACAGAAGACGCTGCACGAGCTTCCGATCGAAGCTCGCGTTTCGGCCGTCGGCCGGGTTCTCGATGCGTGGTCAGACGCGGGCTCGCCCGTTCGCGTGCGGCTGCTCGCAGAGCACCCGGCCACGAGCGGGCTGTCGACCGAGAACCTGGCCGCAGGCCTCGAGCTGGGACTTCGGCGCGACGGGTGGGGGCACGCAGCGCTCGAGGGGCTCGTCGAAAGGGAAGCCCCGAAGAGTGCACGGCTCGCGGGCGTGACCACCGTCCTGCATGGCGGCGTGATCCCGATGCCGACTCTTCTCGACGCGCTCGCGCCCCTGGTGTTGGGCTCGCCCGTCCTCGCAAAACCGGCTGCCCGCGATCTGGTGACGCCGCGGTTGTTGGTCGAGAGCGTGGCCGAACTCGCCCCCGAACTCGGTGCGTGTGTCGCCATCGCCGACGTCCGGCGTGACGACGATGCAGCCATCGACGCACTGCTCGAGACCGAACGCGTCATCGTCACCGGGGGCGACGACACGGTGACCGCGATCCGAGCGCGACTCGGACGTGACACCAAGCTCGTTGCTCATGGACACAAGCTCTCCGTCGCCTGGCTCGGCGCGGATGCCAACCTCGAGGTGTCCGCGGCTCGGCTGGCCGTGGACGTCGCAACCTGGGACCAGCTCGGGTGCCTCTCCCCCGTCGCGTGCTGGGTGGAGGGTGATGCGGAGCGGGCGAGAGCCTTTGCGACTTCACTCGCGGCCGCTCTCGAAGCACGCGAACAGGTCACCCCCCGCGGTGAGGTCGAGGCCGCCGCTGCAGCGCGGATCGCCAGCGAGCGCAGTGACGCCGAGCTGCGTAGCGCGGCCGAAGGCGTCGTGGCTCTACACGTCGGAAGCACCTGGACCGTCGTCGCGGAAGGTGACGCTGCGCCCCGGCCGAGCCCGCTGCATCGATTCGTTCGCGTCCATCCCGTTGCGACGCTGGCGGCGTGGCGAACGGCAATGGGATCTTTGAGGGGCCACGTTGCAGGCCTCGCGCATGCGGGCGGGTCCGAAGCCGACGCTCTCGAGCTGGCGCAAAGCGTAGGCGCCTCGCGCGCAACTGCGTTCGGCGAACTCCAGACACCGCCCCTCGACTGGGCACGCGACGGCCTGGGCGTCCTTTCGGCCCTGCTCGCTTAGTCCACTCAGGCCGCCCGGGCACCGATCCGATGCAAGGAGGCCATGCCCTCCGCCGCGGACGCAACCCCTCTCTACTACGGCGTGCTCCTCGCCCTCGCGCTTGGCCACCTCACGATCTCCGTGCTGCGGCGCCGGCTCGCATCCGGGTTGTTCGCGGGCCTCCTCGCCAGCCTGGTGCTCTCGTCGCTCGCCTGGGAGGGGCTCGCCCTCCACGACTTCTGGCCGGGAGCCGAGGGGTGGAACCGCACCTCGCTGGTCGCCATCGACGCGCTGGCGGCTCTGTTCGCAGCACTCTTCACGCGCGAGTTCCTCCGTTCGCGGCGTGAGACGCCGCGGCTCGACCCGCTGCTCCGCGCCCTCGTCGTCCTGCCGGCCGCGGCGATCCCGCTCGCAGCGCCGGGAACCTGGGCGCTCGGCTTCGAGCTGGTCGGGCTCGTCTCGTTGCTGGGCCCGCCGATCCTGCTCGTCGCGGGCGTTGCTGCGTGGCGCGGGGGCTTCCGGCCCGCGCAGCCCTATGTGATCGCACATTTGTGTCTACTCGCGGGCCTCGTCATCGAAGCCACCCCGAGCGTCCCCTGGGCGGGTTTCGGCAACGAAGTCGGCACGCTGGCCCTGGCGGGCATCCTCTCGTGGGGGCTCGCGTTCCGCCAGCGGGAGATCCAACTCGAGCAGGAGCGACGCGAGACCGAGCGTCGCGAACGCGAAACCGCATCGCGGCACGACCCGCTCACCGAACTCTGGAACCGGCGCCACCTGGACGAAGCCCTCCAGCAGGTCTGGCGCCGGGCACTTCGAGAGGACGACGTCGTGTCGCTGCTGCTCGTAGAGGTCGACTGCTTCGAATCGTTCGTCCGACGGCAGGGCCAACCCGCGGGCAACGAATGTCTGCGGCGTGTCGCCCGGGTGTTGGCCGCGGTGGCGGGCGATCGCGCGGAGCACGTCGTGGCCCGCTTCAGCGACGAGCGGTTCGCCGTGCTGCTGCCAGGCGTGCGCCCGGAAGCCGCCATCCAGGTCGCCGAAGCGCTGCGGGGGGCGGTGGCAGAGCTGGCGATCCCACACGGGATGTCGGAGGTCGCCGATCGGGTGACGATCAGCCTCGGGGTCGGCACGGCCGTGCCCGACGAGGAACTCGAGCCCAAGCGGCTGCTAGACGCTGCGGATCAGGCGCTGCATACCGCCCAGGCCGAGGGCCACGACTGCACGCGCGCGGTGAACTGAGCCGCCGAGATGAGATGCTCGCCACCCGGCGAGCTACTCCGGATCCTGGAACCTCGGCTCGCGCTTCTCGAAGTTGGCGCGCACGGCTTCGACCTGATTCGGCGAACCGAGCAGCCCACGCTGGGCCTTCTCTTCGAGAGCCAGGCCCTCTTCGACACCGACGAGACCCGACGCGTCGAGCAATCGTTTGCCGGCTCGGATCGCATCGGGCGACTTGCTGGCGATCTCGCGGGCGAGGGCCATCGCCTCGGCGTAGGGGTCGTCGGCAACTCGCGTCGCAAGCCCGAGCTCGACGGCTTCCTGGCCCGAGACGCGACGTCCCGAGTAGGTGAGTTCCTTCGCGACGTCGAGCCGGACGAGCCGACGGAGTAGCTGGGTACCCGCCATGTCCGGGATCAGCCCCCACTTGATCTCCATCACCGAGAGCTGCGCGTCGGGCGCCACGATCCGGACGTCGGCGGCCAACGCGATCTGGAGCCCGCCACCGAACGCGTAGCCATGGACTGCGGCGACGACCGGCACGGGCAGCTCCGCCCAGATCCACGGCGCCCGCTGGGCCACGTTCGCCGGGCTCTCGTCCGTGCGTTCGAACAGGTTCACGGCGGTCGCACCGCCCTGGAAGCTCGGAAAGTCGAGGCCCGCGCAGAAGGCCCGGCCCTCGCCCGAGAGCACGACCGCGCGAAGCGAAGGCTCGCCCGCGAGGCTGCGGCCCGTCTCGATCAGGGCCTCGAACATCTCACCATCGAGGGCGTTGAGCTTGTCGGCGCGCGCGAGGCGCACGTCAGCGACGCCATCTTCGATGGTGACCTGGACTCGATCGGACATGGGGACCTCCGCGGAGGCGCGGCTAGTCGACCTGACCCGGGTAGGCGACGAGGGCGAGATGGCGCGCGCGCTTGATGGCGAGGCAGACCTCGCGCTGCTGCTTGGCCGTGTTCCCCGAGATCCGGCGCGGGACGATCTTGCCAGTCTCGGTCAGGAAGTAGCGGAGCGTCTTCGCGTCCCGGTAGTCGAGGGCGACCTCCGAGTCGTTGGTGAGACGCCCGACCTTCTTGCCGCGCGAAAAGACCTTGCCGGAACGCGCAGCCTGCTTCTGGAGGCGCCGCGCCTTCTTGCGTGCCTTGGCGCGCAGGCGACCCTTGACGGTCTGGGGTGCGCGGGGGCGATCGTCGCGGCCGCCGGGCCGGCCACCGCGGCCGCCGAAACGTCCGCCGCCACCGCCACCGAAGCCACCACCGTCGCGATCGCCGAAGCCACCACCACCGCCGCCGCCGGGCCGGTCACCAAACCCACCGCCGCCGCCGCCGCCACCGCGCGGGCC
>JAFDDA010000076.1 GCA_019311105.1 Deltaproteobacteria bacterium | reverse complement strand
TCGGCTTGCCGACGGCCGCCTCGAAGTTCGTGAGGTCGGGCCGGACGAACCACTTGTGCGTGCCCTTCGAGCCGCTGTCGGTCCAGACGAGGGGCATGCTCACCTGGCGCTCGATCAGGGTCCTGAGGTCGTAGAAGCTGTAGACGATGGTGACGTGAGCCTCGTTCGGCATCGGCTGGTCCACGGGCCCGAGATCGAAGTCGGTGATGCGGAGCCGCCGGAGGTCGGAAGCCAGCGCGATGAACTCGCCGCGGCTTTCCTCCTCGACGAACATGCTCGCGCGCTCGATCTCGCCCCAGCGCATCAGCTTGGCGTAGGTGCGCACGGAGTCTTCGAGCGTCCCGTCCGTGTCGGCGATGCTCCAGAAGCTCCCGCAACCCGAGACCAGCGCGAGCAGGAGTGAAAGTGCCAGCGCACGAGTGAGTCGGTCGGCGGTCATGTGCAACCCTCCTGGCCTCCAACCGGCAACACCCACGGCGAAGCGCGGGCCGGCAGGGCCGTTTTTCCTATCGGCCATTCCGGCCCGGAACCGAAGGGCCGTGATACCCTCGCGGGTCTTCCATTCAACAGCCCGTTTTCAAAAGGGAAAATCGGGTGTGAAGGGGCCGGATGGCGCTGCGAACGGGCGGGAGCGCGCTGCGTTTGGGTTTCGACGTCGGGGGGACGAAGGTCGCACTCGCCCTGGGCGACGAGGCCGGGGGCGTCCTGGGCAGACAGCGGATCGCCTTCCCGGGCACCGGCCGGCCGCGCGACGACGTGGGCCAGATGCTCGAAGCCGCGCGCGCATTGCTTGCGAAGCACGGCGCCACGTTCGCCGACCTCGCGGGGGTCGGCCTCGCCCTGCCGGGGCCCATGGACGCCGAGGCCGGCCGCGTGCTCTCGCCGCCGAACCTGCCGGGCTGGCACGATGTAGCGATCGCCGATTGGGTTGCCGAAGCGACGGGTGCGCCGGTGGCGACCGAGAACGACGCCGATGCCGCGGCGCTCGCCGAGTGGCGCCACGGCGCGGCCCGCGGCGCGGAGCATGCCGTCTTCCTCACCATGTCGACGGGCGTCGGGGCCGGGCTCGTGCTCGGCGGGCGCGTGCACCGCGGCCGCGCGGGTGCGGGCGAGGTCGGGCATGCACCGGTGGAGTGGGAAGGCGAGGCGTGCGCCTGCGGCCTGCGCGGATGCCTCGAGGCCTACGTCGGCGGTGCGGCCTGGGCGCGGCGGCTCCGTCGCCTCGCGCCAGACGGCGGCCGCGTCGTCGAACTCGCCGGTTCCAAGGGCGCGGTCACGCCCGAGCACCTCGTGGCCGCAGCAGGGGAGGGCGACCCTTTCGCGCTGGCGGAACTCGAACGTTGGAACACCTACCTCGCGCGGGGGATCGCGTGGATCGAGATGGCCCTCTCGCCCGACGTCGTCGTGCTCGGCACCATCGCGCGCGCTGCGGCAGACCTGTGTCTCGGGCCCGTCCGGCGGCTCGTGGCCGAGCAGACCTGGGGCCTTGGCGGCGGCCCGCGCATCGTCGCCGGCGAACTCGGCGACGATCTCCCGGATCGCGCGGCCCTGGCCGTGGCGGAGTTCGCCGTCGAGCGCGCCGCCGCGAGCTAGGGCAGCTCTAGGCCGGTTCCACGAGCCCACGTGTCGAAGCGGCCCTCGCGGATCGCGAGCCTCGCCTGCTCGAGCAAGCGGAGGTAGAAGCGCAGGTTGTGGATCGAAGCGAGGCGCCCGCCGAGGCGCTCCCCGGTCTGGAAGAGGTGCCGCAGGTAGGCACGCGAGTGCCGAGCGCAGACCGGGCAATCGCACTGGGGGTCGGGCGGCGAGGGGTCGTCCTTGTACTGCGCGTTCTTCGCTTGCAGCAGCCCCTCATGGGTGAAGAGCACGCCGTGGCGGCCATGCCGCGTCGGCAATACGCAATCGAAGAGGTCGACCCCGCGCGCAACCGCGGCCACGATGTCCTCGGGTCGGCCGAGGCCCATGAGATAGCGGGGCTGCGCCTTCGGAAGCACGGCGTTCACTTCGGCCACGAGGTCGGCGCGGCGGGCCGGCTCTTCGCCGAGGCCGAGGCCCCCGTGGGCGTGTCCGTCGAAGCCGAGCGCCGCGGTCGCACGCGCGCTCTCGAGCCGAAGCCCCGCGTGCGCGCCGCCCTGGACGATCCCGAACACCCACTGGTCGTCGCGCGTGCGCGCCGCGGCGGCCCGCTCGGCCCAGCGCAGGGTCCGCTCCATCGACGCGCGCGCGGCCGGCTCGTCGGCATCCACCGCCGGGCACTCGTCGAGCACCATGGCGATGTCGGGGCCGAGGGCCTCCTGGATCGCCAGGGCCGACTCGGGCGTGAGCTGGCGGCGCGCGCCGTCGAGCGGGCTCTGGAAGGTCACGCCCTCTTCGTCGAGCTTCATGCGGTCGCCGAGCGAGAAGACCTGGTAGCCGCCGCTGTCCGTCAGCCACGGGCCGCGCCATCCCGTGAACCCATGCAGCCCACCCATCCGCGACACCAGCTCTTCGCCGGGCCGTTCGTGGAGGTGGTAGGTGTTCGAGAGCAGGATCTGCGCGCCGACCTCCATCAGGTCTTCGGGGCCGAGGCCTCGCACCGCGCCGTAGGTCGCCACGGGCATGAAGGCGGGCGTCTCCACGGCGCCGTGGGGCGTGCGGATGCGCCCGGTCCGGGCGGCACCGTCTTCGGCGAGGATTTCGAAGGTGAAGCCGTCAGCCACGTCGCCCTCAATCCGGCCGGATCAGCATGGCGTCACCATAGGAGAAGAAGCGGTAGCCCTGGGCCACGGCCTCGGCGTAGGCCGCGAGGACGCGCTCGCGCCCGTTCGCACCGCAGAACGCCGCCACGAGCATCACGAGCGACGAGCGCGGGAGATGGAAGTTCGTGAGCAATCCATCGACGACCCGGAAGCGGGCGCCCGGGCGCAGGAAGAGCCGCGTCTCGCCTCCGCCCCCCGCGACGTTGCCGCCCTCCGTCGCACAGGTCTCGAGGACACGGGTCGTGGTCGTGCCCACCGCGAAGACGCGGCCGCCGCGGGTGCGCGTGCGCTCGATGGCGCGAGCCGTCGCTTCGGGAAGTTCGTAGCGCTCGGCGTGCAGCTGCCCGGCTTCGAGGTCGCGTTCGCTCACGGGGCGGAACGTTCCCGCACCCACGTGGAGGACGACCTCGGCGCGCTCGACGCCGCGCGCTTCGAGCGCAGTCAACACGGAAGGGGAGAGGTGCAGCCCCGCCGTGGGGGCAGCCACTGCCCCGGGCTCCCGAGCAAAGACGGTCTGGTAGCGCTCGACGTCCGCCGGGTCAGGCGCGTCGCGCTGGATGTAGGGCGGGAGCGGCGGCTCCCCCACCGAGTAGGGGTCGGCCGCCGATGCGAAGGCTAGGCGCACCTCACCGTCCCCGAGCAGCGCGACGACCTCCGCGTCGAGTGCGTCGGGCTCCACGCCGAAGCGCAGCTTCACGCCGACCCGCTGGCGACCGCCGTGTCGGACCAACGCTCGCCACGTGCCCGCCGTCGCGTCATCGGGCCCGAGCAGCAAGGCCTCGGCGGCACCGCCGCTGGCCTTGCGGCCGCGCAGCCGGGCCGGGACGACGCGGGTGGTGTTCACGACGAGCAGGTCACCCTCGCGCAGCGATTGCGGCAGATCGACGACCCGCGCGTGGACCGGCTCACCCGCGCCGCGAGCCATCACCATCATTCGCGCGCCGTCGCGTTCGGCGGGCGGGTGTTGCGCGACTTGCTCGGCGGGCAGCTCGAAGTCGTAGCCGGCGAGCTCGGCGGCTGCTGCGGGCGAGAGATCGTCACGGCCGGGCGGCACGCTTGGCCTCCTCGACGAGCGCCGCGCGCAGTGCGGGTGCCTCCGCGATCGAATCCCACGAGAAGAACGCCCGGCCCGCAACGCCCAGCCGATCGACCTCACGCAGCTGCGCCACCGCGCCTTCGGGCTGCGCACGGAAGAGCCAGGAACCAAGGCCCGTCCAGATGCGCTCGTGTGCGACGCCGCCCGCGAAGGCCGCAGCTTGGTAGCGGAGCAGGCGCGGGTCGCGCGTGTAGAGCATCGGCACGGCGAACTCGAGCAACCCCGCCTCGAGCCAGCCGAACCAATCCTGGTAGAGCGAGAGGTAGGCGCGGTTCTGCCATGCGAAGACGGCGGCCGAGAGTGCAGCCCCGGGCGCCACGCCGCGCATCGTCTCGCGCAGGCCGGCGACCAGCTCGGTCAACTCGGCACGCCGCCACGCGTCCCAGGCCTCGGCGTTGGTGGTCTCGCTGCCGAGCGGCGCGCTGAGATTCGTCGCCGCCGCAAAGCGCGCGCGCGTGGCTTCGCCGTATCCGAAGTCGAGCCCCACTGCGAAGCGCGACCCCGGCGTGAAGGGCAGCACGTCGGGGTAGCGCACGTGATCGAGGTGCAACCCGTCGAGGCTCGGGTAGAGCGAGAACAACTCGGCGACCAGCTCGCGCTGCCATGCGGCAACGCCCGGCGCCGCCGGGTCGACCCAGAGAGCAGGGGTCCCCATCTGGAGGAAGGCCGAGTCCGGCTCGGGCACGCGCCGATCCGGATAGTCGAGGATCGAGCGGCCCTTGCGATCGACCTGCAGGACGCCGGTGCCCAGCGCCGCGAGGATCGGCGCCTCCGCATTGCTGCCCAGCGAGAGGAGGTTCACCCAGGCGTGCACCTTGAGGCCCTCATCGTGCGCGTCGGCGAGGAGCCGGGCCAAGGGGTCGGGCGTGTCCGGCGCGGCCGCCCGGGCGGCGGCCCACGTCTCGGCGGGCCGGGCCACCGTGCTGGGCCACCACGTGACCCCGCGTCGAACCACCTGCACGAAAAGATCCGTCGCCCCCAGCGCTCGGGCATCGCGCAGCAGGGCAGGGATGCGTTCCGGGTTCTCGAGGACCCGCTGCGAACCCTCCGCCAGAACCCACAGCCCGAGCGGCCGCTTCACTTCCGGCGGTGGCCGAGGGTCGGCCCGGGTCGAGCCGGCGCAGAGCACCAGGGTCAAGAGCCCCGCGAGCAGCGCGCGAGCCGGGCGAGGCATCGGGGTCGTGGGGTCGGGCGGCAAGGCGCCGAACCTACCCGACGACCCCGAGCGTCACAACGAGCCGCCGGGCTCGAAGATCGAAGCCCCGGGCGCCCGGCGACGTCGAACTCGTAGGGCACGAAGTGGCGTGTTCCAGGCAGGCGTGTCTTTTCGGAGGAAGCCGTGGCGCGGTCGTTGACAGAGCGGGAGGGCTCGGCACAGTCGGCGGGGATGAACCCTTCCCGCGTCCGCCCCGATGCGCTGCTCGCCGCCTTGTGTCTTTCGCTCCTCGGGGCACCCGCGCCCGTCCAAGCCGACGCAGCGCCCGCCG
Organism: Deltaproteobacteria bacterium; assembly: GCA_019311105.1. GTDB lineage: Bacteria > Myxococcota_A > UBA9160 > UBA9160 > JAFDDA01 > JAFDDA01. The sequence continues at coordinate 36,217 of JAFDDA010000076.1, read as the reverse complement.
GCGGCGAAGCGACCGTGCCGGTCGCGCCCGGCGCGGCTCTGCGCGCAGCGGTGGAGGCCATGGAGGCCGGCGACGAAGCGAACGCGCTGGCCTTGCTCGAAGGCGTCGCCGTCTCCCACCCGGTCGTGGCCGACTACGCAGACCGCCTGCGCATCGAAACCCTGGCTCGTGGCGACGACCCTGCCGCCACGGCGGAAGCCGCTCGCCTGGCCGTCGCCCGTCACCCGAAGAGCCCGCTGGCGCCTCAACTGCAGATGGCCCTGGGTGAGGCACTACTCGCCGTCGGGGATGAGGAGGGCGCCCGCGCCGCCTGGGAGCTGGCCCTCGAACAGACCGATCGCAAAGCCGAGCGCACACGGATCACCGCGGCCCTGGGCGAGACCCACTTCCGCGCGGGCCGCCACGAGGCCGCCGGCAAGGCATACCTCGACATCTGGCGGCGCGACCCACTTTCGCCCCAGGGCGATCAGGCCGAGGTGCGGCTCCGCGAGATCGAGCAGGAACTCGGGCGTTCGCTGCGTACCGGGCTCGACGCCCGCACCCGGGGCGATGCGCTGCGCAGCGCGGGCCAAAACGAGATGGCCATCCTCGCCTACGACCGGGCGCTAGGCGTCGGTGACCTCAAACCTCGGGATCGCCGCCGCACGCTTCGCAGTCGGGCCCAGAGCCTGTTTGCCATCCGCCGCTACACCGAGGCCACCCAGGCCTTCACCGATCTCGCGCCCGACCCGGACTCCGCCGTCTCACGGGCGCGCTCGATCGCGCGCTCGGGCGACGTGCCCACGGCCATCGCCGAGCTCGAGGCCATCGCCGGCGGCCGCTGGGGCCGCACCTCTGTCTACGCTCGCTACATCGCGGCCTTGCTACTGGAGGACGAGGACGAACTGCTCCGCGCGCGCCGGCACTTCGCCAAGGTCGCCGGCAACTCCGACCACCCGCGCTACGCGAACCCGTCGCTCTGGTATCTGGGCTGGACCGCCTGGCGGCAGGGCGACGCCGCCGACGCGCGCGACCAGTTCCAATCGCTCGCGGGCCGGCTCGCGAGCGACCCGATCGGCCAGCTGCGCGCGCGATACTGGGCCGCGCGGGCGGGCGAGAAGTTGGGCGAGGCAGACGCGCAGCCGGCCTTCGAAGCGATCGCCCGTGAGTTTCCGATCTCCTACTACGGCTGGCGTTCCAGCGGGCGCGTCCCGCTTCCCGAGCCGGAGGAGAGCCCGGCGGATCCGCCCGTCGCCGAGCTCGCCGATCCGCCCGAGACCACGCGCCCCCCGATCGAGCCCGGCACGCGCACTCTCAAGCCGGCAGACCTTGCACGTGGCCGGATCCTGCTCGAGGCCGGCCTCAACGCCGACGCGACGCGAGAGCTCTCCCGGGCCGCAGAGCGGGCCGGCGGGGTCGAAGATCGCGTTGAAGTCGCTCGCCTGCTCGCCGACGCCGGCGAGTACCACCGGGCCCAGAGCCTCGTGGTCCGCCACTACCGCACCGACCTCGCGCGTGGCGTCGTCGCCGGACAAGAAGACCTGTGGTGGCTCGCCTGGCCCGAAGCCTACGGCGAACTCGTGCTCGAGCTCTCACCCGAGGGCCCGCCGCTCCGGCCCGAGATCGTCTCCGCCGTGATGCGTGAGGAGAGCGGCTATCGGCCCGCCGTCACGTCGCCTGCCGGTGCACGGGGCCTCTTGCAGATCATGCCCGAGACGGGCCACCGCCTCGCTCGACAGCTGGGCCTGCGGCGCTTCGATCCCGATGACCTCTACCGCCCGCGCGTCAACATCCAGCTGGGCGCCTTTTACCTGCAGCAGCTGGCCACCCAGTTCGACGGCCGCATGGAGGCCGCCATCGCGAGCTACAACGCGGGCCCAAACGCGGCGACGCGCTGGACCGAAGAACACCCCGGCCTGGCCGACGACGAGTGGGTCGAGGCCGTCCCGTACTCCCAGACCCGCGCCTACGTGAAGCGCGTGCTGCGGAGCGTACACGCCTATCGGGTGCTCTATTGAGCGCCGTGGGCGAGAGCGGGCCGCTCTGGCCCGCGGCGGCGCGCGAGGACGCACGCTTCGATGTCGTGGGGCTCGGCGAGTGCGCCCTCGATCACGTGGGCACCCTCGCGGATGGGCTCCCGAAATTCGCCGGCAAGGTGCCTCTGGTGGGCTACGAGCAGATGCCGGGAGGGCAGGTGGCTACGGCGATGCACGGCGCGGCGCGGCTCGGCCTGCGGGCCGGCTTCATCGGCGCGGTGGGGGACGACGATGCGGGCCGCCGCGTGCTCGCGCCGCTCGAGGCGGCAGGCGTCGATGTCTCCCAGGTGAAGCGGGTCGGGGGCGCCGCAACCCAGCTGTCCATGATCCTGATCGACCGGAAGTCGGGAGAACGGACGCTCGTCTGGCACCGTGACCCGCGGCTTCAGCTCGAGGCCGCCGATGCGGCACCGGGCTACGTCACGTCGGCGCGCGTGCTCCACCTCGACACCGTCCACATGGCGGCTGCGACGGCGGCCGCCCGGGCGGCACGCGGCGCGGACGTGCCCGTGGTGCTCGACGCCGACGCCCCCGTGGAGGGCCTCGACGCGCTCCTTCCCCACGTCGATTTCCCTATCGTTTCCCAGTCGTTTGCCGAAGTTTTCTCAGGAGATGTCTCCGTTTCTACGGCGCTCGATGCGTTGGTGCGAGGCGGGGCGCGGATGGCGGTGGTGACCCTCGGTGAAGAGGGCGCCGTCGCCCGGGTCGGCGACCGGCTGATCCGCTCGCCGGGCTACGAAGTCGCGGCGCGCGACACCACCGGCGCCGGCGATGCCTTCCGGGCGGGCTTCCTGCTGGGCCTCCTTGCCGGCCAGGACGCCGAAGGGGCCCTTCGCTGGGCCCACGCCACGGCCGCGCTCAACTGCACCGGCCTCGGGGCCCAGGGCGGGCTGCCAAGCCGGGCGGGCCTCGATGCGTTCCTCGCCGAGCAGCGCCCGCGGCCCTGGCGCGAGCCTGCGAGCGTGCGGATCTGAGACGTCTCCCGAAGGGAGGTTCGTCATGGATCGCAAGCGTGTCTCGGGCATCTCGATGCTGCCCGTCGTCGTCCTGCTCGGGCTCGTCGCAGCCGGCGGGTACAACTACCACCGGAACTGGAAGGCCGAGACCACTGCCCCGCGGCCGTACAAGACCTACTCGCAGGCCGACCTCGAGGCGCTGCTGGCGGCCTACGAAGCCGAGAACGCGATGGTGGAGCAGCAGTACGAGAAGGCCCGCGGAAAGCTCGGGCAGGGCCGCGAGGGCGGCATGCTGGGCGAAAACATCGCAGCCTTCGAAGCCGCACAGCGCCATTCCTCGGCGAGCCGTGGGCTCGGCGTGAAGCTCTCGATGCAGCAGACCGCCACGGGCGAACTCGCGGCGGAGATCGAGCACCGCAAGGGCGAGGCCGACGTGCTCCAATTCCACCTGAAACGCCTCCTGACGATCTAGGCGCCCGCGACGGCGCAGCGCATCCGCGGCAGGTGCGTCCCGGCCTTGGCTCGACTACCCGTTCCGGCATGCGAACCCTGCACCCGGCGGCCGTCTTCACGCTTCTCACCGCCCTCGCAGCGCCGGCGGGCGCCGAGGGATGGGGCCACTACGGCGGCGACGCCGGCGGCCAACGCTACGTCGCCCTCGATGAGATCACTCCCGCGAACGTCGACCAGCTCGAGGTGGCGTGGGTCTGGCACTCCGGCGAGCTCGAGGGCCCGCAGCCCCGGGCCGGGATGGCCTTCGAGGCGACCCCCATCCTCGTCGACGGCAGCCTCTACGTCTGCACACCCCAGAACCGCGTGGCCTCGCTCGACCCGGAGACCGGCGCGGAACGCTGGGTCTTCGACCCGAAGGTCGACCTCACGGCGCGCTATGCAAATCAGCTGACCTGCCGCGGCGTTGAGGCCTGGCGCGACCCCGCCGCCGAGCCCGATGCGGCCTGCGGTCTGCGCGTTCTCACCGCGACGGTGGACATGCGCCTGATCGCGCTCGACGCCGCCTCGGGCCGCCCGTGTGCGGGCTTTGGCGAGGGCGGGGCGGTGGATCTCAGCAAGGGGGTCGGTCGCATCGAATGGCCCGGCGAGTATTCGCATACTTCGCCGCCGGTGACCGTCGGCGACGTCATCGTGGTGGGGGGCGCCGTAGGCGACAACGTTCGGACCGATGCGCCGAGCGGAGTCGTGCGGGGCTACGACGCCCGCAGCGGGGCGCTCCGTTGGGCCTTCGACCTGGCGCCCCCCGGCTTCGTCCGAACGCCCGAGAACACGAGCGACGCGGGCTGGGCCCTGGCCACCCCCAACGTCTGGGCCCCGATGTCGGTGGATGCCGAGCGCGACCTCGTCTTCCTGCCCACGGGCAACCCGGCGCCGGACTACTTCCACGGGGGCAAGCGCCCCGACCACTACGGCAGCTCCGTCGTGGCCCTGCGCGGCTCGACGGGTGAAGTCGTCTGGCACTTCCAGACCGTCCACCACGACCTCTGGGATTTCGACGTGTCCGCCCAGCCGACGCTCACCACGGTGGTGCGAGGCGGCAAGACGATCCCCGTCGTCGTCCAGGCGACGAAGATGGGCCTCTTCTTCGTCCTCCACCGGGAGACGGGCGAGCCGGTCTTCCCCGTGGAAGAGCGCCCCGTTCCGCAGGGCGGGGCGCTCGGTGAGGTGTTGTCGCCGACCCAGCCCTTCCCGCTGATGCCGCCGCCCCTGGTGCGCCACACCGCGATCGGGCCCGAGGACGCATGGGGCATCACACCCCTCGACCGGTGGGCCTGTAAGAACACGATCGCCGGACTTCGCTCCGAGGGCATCTACACGCCACCCAGCGAGCAGGGCTCGATCATGTTGCCCGGGAACGCGGGCGGTTCGAACTGGGGAGGGGTGGCCGTCGACCCGAGCCGCCGCATCCTCGTCGCGAACACCATGGATCTCGCGTGGACGATCCACCTGGTTCCGCGCGATGAATTCGAAACCCTCCGTGCCGCCGAACCCGACGTCGAGTGGGGCCGCCAGCGCGGGATGCCCTTCGGAATGCGCCGCACCTCCCTGCTGTCACCGATCGGGATCCCGTGCAACCCGCCGCCCTGGGGCACGCTCGCCGCCATCGACCTCGCCGACGGCTCGATCTCCTGGCAGGTGCCCCTCGGCACCACGCGCGACATCTCGCCCGTGCCGGTGGCGTGGAAGCTCGGCGTCCCGAATCTGGGCGGGCCGCTCGTGACGCGCAGCGGGCTCGTCTTCGTGGGGGCGGCGTTGGATGACTATCTGCGGGCCTTTGACCTGGCGACGGGCGAAGAACTCTTCGCCGGCCGGCTCCCGGCGGGCGGGCAGGCGACGCCCATGAGCTACCGCAGCCCGAGCGGTCGCCAGCTCGTGGTGATCGCGGCCGGCGGACACTCCCGGGCGGGGTCTCGCCAGGGCGACTCGCTGGTGGCCTTCGGCCTGCCTCGCTAGGCGAGGCGCCGCGGGTCACTCCTCTTCGGTGTCGGCGACCTTGTCGGCTTGCTCGAGAAGCTTCTCGTCGGTGCCGAGTTCGATGTCCATCTCGACCGTGGCGGACTCGGGCGCGGCGGCGGGGCCGTCATCGTCGTCGAGGACCCGGAGCGCGCGCATGCTGTCGCGCTTCGTGGGCTTCTTCTTCTTCTTCTTCTTATCGTCGCCGGCACCCTGCTTGGCCATCTGGTCCTGGCCGCACTTCGGGCACTTGGGCCTCGGCTGGTTGAGGTCGTAGAAGACGGCTTCGCAGCCCCAGCACGTCCAGCGATCGCCGAGCTTCGAGACCTGCTTGCCACGGGCCACGACGAGCTTGCCCGGGTTCTTCGGGCGGACGGGGGCCGGCTCTTCGACCTTCTTCTTGCCGCCCTTTTTCTTGGTCGCCTTCTTGGCCGAGGCCTTCTTCTTCGCGGCCTTCTTCGGCGCGCCCTTCTTGGCTACGGCCTTTTTCGCCTGGGCCTTCTTGGCCGGGGCCTTGGTCGCCTTCTTGGCGGCCGGTTTCTTGGCCGGGGCCTTCTTCTTGGCCGTCGCCTTCTTCGCCGTCGCCTTCTTGGCAGGCTTCTTCCTGGCGGGAGCCTTCCGGGCGGTGGTCTTCTTCGTGGCCTTTTTCTTGGCTGCGGTCTTCTTGGCAGGGCTCATCGCTCTGCTCCCTTGGCAATTCGGATCCAGGGCGCGGCATCGGTAATCGGGCGGAACTCACTCCGCCTCAGGTCGTTCGGGCCGTCGATTCGTGTGTGGTCCATCTCGATCAGCAACTCGGTCTCAGGGCCATCGCCGGGGGCTTGCAGCCCCGCTTCGGTCAGCCAGCGGCGATAGCTCGCATTCAGGTCCCGGCGGGCCGTCGCCGGGGACGCTTCCCCCAGAAGGTTCTTCACGGGCGAGTACTCGTCCGCGCGGCGGGATTCCATTAACGCAACCACCCGTGCCCGTGCCAGTGCATCGAAGACGAAACGTTCGAGTTTCCAGCCTTCGACCGTTCCGAGGCGGCCTTTGGCATCGAGGGCCCGGATGGGTTTTTGGGCACCGTGGAGGGGCAGGGCGGGGCCCTGGGCCACCCGTTCGAGGAAGCTCCGCTCGAAGACGTGGATGCCCACGCTGCCCAGGCGGTACCGCAGGCCGGCGCCGCTCGGGGCCTGCGCGGCGGCCACCTCGGGTGGGATTTCGCTGTATTCGATCACCGCGGTCTGGCCGGCCCGCCGGCACAGGAACCCCATGCTCTCGAGCGGGTCGAGCTTCTCGACGGCCTTGCAGGACATCTCGGCGCCGCGGACGGCATGGAGGCCCAGGAAGGCCGGGTCCGCGAGCCGGGCGAGCGGGTTGTCCACGTGGTGGTAGAAGACGCGCTCGATCCCGCGAGCCTCGAGGTCCGCCAAGGCGCCCGAGGAGAGCAGGGCGGCAAAGACGCCTCCGTGGCCGTCAGGCGCCTCGGCGACCCGGTCGGGCGCGGCCAGCAGGACCCGGCCGTCGAGGCCCACTGCGGGCAGAGTGCCCTGAACCACGAACCGGACTTGCTCGCGGTCGAGACCAAAAAAATCCTGGGCGGCAAAGAAGGCTCGGGTCGGCCCGTCCGTGGCCGGGCTCGTCATCACGAGCCAGGGCGGCATCCGCCCGTGGCGCCGGGCGAGGCCCGCCATCCGCTGGGCGAAGAGGCCGAAGAGCGAGCGGTCGCTCACGGGGCCGATCGGGAAGGCTCCCTTGGGCCCGTCGAAACCAAGGCGCGTGCCCTGGCCGCCGGCCACGGTCAGGACCGCCACGCGGCCCGCAGCCAGCTCGGCCGCACCGGCTTCGGCCAGCGCGGCCTGGCCGGGATCCTCGGGGCCGAAGGCCGGCTCCGGGGGTTCGAGCGTGGCCGGGTCCACGGCTCGTGGCGACATCGCCGCTGCGGCGGCGGGAGCCAGAGGTTCGGGATCGAAGTGCCCGAGCTGAGCCAGCAGCCGCTCGCGGCCGGCGGCGTCGAGCGCACCCCAGTGGTCGAAGACCTGGGCCTGCCCAGCCGCTCCCCAGCGTTCTCGAAGCGCTGTCTCGTCGTTCATGACGGCGGGCGGATAGCACAGGGGAGGCGCCGGATGAGCCGAGCCCGGGCGTGACCCCTCGCAGCCTTACATCGTCTACTTGACATAATCTATCTTATCGGACGTTACGGGTGGGAGAGGATTGGCAAGGCGTCAGGAGGCAGCGGGCATCGAAGGGCCCGATGAGGCGAGTCGGAGGGTGGCCCGGGCGTGCTGGTGGCTGCCCGGGATCGCGCTGAGGGTCCGTTGGAGCGGGATTTGGGGCTAGCTGTCTGCGCCAGCCGAGTCGAGGTCGCGGGATGCTCGGGCCTCGCGCAGGCGCGCGACGGTCGGCGGCGCGATCCGATCGAGGACCTCTCCGTTCTCGAGCTCCGCAAGCAGAGCGAGCGCCGCGTCGATCTCGCCGGCTTCGAGGCGACATCGGGCCGCGGCGGCCAGTGCGTCCCAGTGGCCGGGATAGTCGCTGTTGCGGCCCGCCCGTTCGTGGGACTCGGCGGCGGCCGACCATTCGCCGGCGTCCTCCTGAGCCCGCGCCAGCCGGCGCAGCACCAGGGCTTCGAGGTTCGTGCCCGAGCCCGCCGACGCGAGGCCCGCCTCCCAGTCGTCGCGTGCCAGGTGCGGCGCACCGAGCTGCTCGTGGAGATTCCCCGCCTCGAGCAGCGCCATGGCCGATGCCGCAGAGCCTTCGTGTTCCCGGCCCACGGCCTCGAATTCCTTGGCGAACCGGTCTCGGGCCTCGCGGGCCACCGCGGGGTTGGCGGGCTCGGCGAAGACCAGGGCGCCGGGCTCCGCGCCCATCGCGGCGAGGAATTCCGTCCGGACCTCGGCCAGCGCGGCCGCACCCTCGTTGCCGGCGCTTGCACGCTGGCTGCGGAGCATGTCGGAGCCGGCTGCCACGGCGAGGATCACCGCCGCGGCGATCGCCAGGGGGATCCGCTTCTCCGACACCCAATGCGCGACCTTGTCGAAGCTCTCTTCGATCTGGTGCAGGGTCTCGTCGGCCTGGTTCGGTTCTTTGCGGCGGGCCACTCGGGTCTCCTCGTCCTTCGGGGCACGCAGTGTAGCGCCGGGCGTCCGCTCTGGCGTGCCGCATTCGCCCCGACCCTCTGCATCGTTCGGAGGCTCGCGGCGCCGGCTCAGTCCTTGCGGCGATGGCGCAGCAGGAGCCGGACCGGGCTCCCCTCGAGACCGAAACGCTCGCGCAGCCGGTTCTCGAGGAAGCGCACGTAGCTCTTCTGGATGGTGTCCGGCGCCGTGCAGAAGAGCACGATCGTCGGCGGCAGCACGGCGACCTGGGTGGCGTAGAGGAACTTCACGGGCTTCCGCCGAAGGCCCCGCTGGGCCATGGCCGGCTCGTGTCGAGCGGTCGCGTCCTTGAGCCATTCGTTGAGCACGGGCGTGGCAATCTTTGTGCGCCCGGCCTTCGCCAGCTCCTGGGCCAGGGGCAGGATGCGCTTGCCACGCGCGCCGCTCTTGGCGGATACCTGGAGCACGGGCGTGTCCGCCATGAATCGCAGCCGCCGGTCGATCTCGTCGCGGACGCGCTTCGACTCCCGCGGGTCGTCGCGATCGAGGAGATCCCACTTGTTGGCGAGCACCGCCGCCGGTCGGCCCCGCTCGCGCGCGAGCCCGCAGACGCGCGCGTCCTGATCCGTGAACCCCTCGGAGGCATCGATCACGACCATCGCCACGTCGGCTCGCTCGAGGGCTCGCATCGTCATGTACGCCGAGGCACGCTCGGCCACCGCATCCCGCCGGCCCGGCCGGCGCAGGCCGGCCGTATCGACCAGGATGAAATTGCCCCGCTCGGTTTCGAGCAGGCTGTCCACGGAGTCGCGCGTCGTCCCCGGCACGTCGGAGACGACGACGCGCTCGCTGCCCAACAGCCGGTTCACCCATGAACTCTTTCCCACGTTGGGGCGGCCCACGAGGGCGATCCGCACGGGGCCGCCCTCCCCCGCCGCCTCGGGCAACGCCTCGCCCTCGGGGAGCTCTTCCACGAGGGCTTCGAGTGCGTCCCACGCGCCCGAGCCGTGCTCGGCCGAGGCCGTGCGCATGGGCAAGCCGAGCCGATGGAACTCGGCAGCGTTCACTTGATGGCTCGGGGCATCGATCTTGTTGACGAGTAGGAGCAAGGGCCGCGGGCTCTTGCGCAGCGTGCGCGCGATCTCTTCGTCCTCGGGGAGAAGGCCGCCCTTGCCATCGACGACGAAGAGGATCGCGTCGGCTTCTTCGACCGCCGCCTCGGCCTGGGCCTGGACGGCCTGTTCCAGGCCGCCGTCGGGGTCCGGGTCGAGCCCTGCCGTGTCGACGAGCAGGATCGATCGGCCCGCCGCCTCCACCGTCTCGACGATGCGGTCGCGCGTGACGCCCGGCGTGTCTTCGACCAGTGCGCGCCGGCTCCCGGCGTAGCGATTGAAGAGCGTCGACTTGCCGACGTTCGGGCGCCCCACGATCGCGACGATCGGGAGCGCGGTACCGGCAGCGCGAACGGAGGTGGGACCCGGAGACATGGCGGCGGAACCATAGCCCCGCCCGCGCCCGTCACGCCGAAGGGGCGGCACGCTGCGGATGGGCCGCGCGCCGGCTCGGGATCCGAGGGGTCCGACCCGCATCCAGCCCACCGAACGCTGCGACGCAGCGAGGGTTTGCTTGACATTCACCCGCGGGGCCACTTAGAGTCGACTCCCGCCATCGGGCACGGAGGAGCAGAGGTGAGAACTCAAGGATTCCGAACAGTTGGCCTCATTTCGCGAGTCGCAGCCAGCGCCTTGGCGCTCGCTCTGCTCGCAGGCGCCCCGGGCACGGCCCACGCAACGGGCGAAACCTTGAAGCGGGCCAGCAGCAATCTGCTGATGGCGCCCTTGGACATCGTCCTCGCGCCCATCGTGGCCGGCAAGACGATCATCACGAACATGCGCGAGATCGACGACACGGTGCCGGTCCGCGTCTTCTACGCGATCCCCGGCTACATGTTCCTCACGGGTGTCCAGCTCGGCGCCGGCACCATCCGCGCCATCACGGGCGTGCTCGAGTTCGTGCCGGGGCTCGGCCTTCTCTTCTTCGACGCCGACCTCGACCCGCTCTATGCGCCGGTCGAGCGCGGCGATGCCCTGGTCGACTACGACACCCGCTTCCTGAACGTGAAGTTCGGGATCGACTACACGGGTGCCTCGGCCTACTGACCTGCCAGTCCTTCGAAACGGGCGCGGCGCGCGGCCTTGGGCCTGCACGCCGCGCCCTTTTCTTTGGGAGAGCCCGCTTCAGCGAGAGGCGTCGCGCCAGCCGGCTTCTTCGCTCTCGGCGAGGAAGCGCTCGACGTCGGCGGCGATGGCGTCGGCCTCGGACGGGTCGCGCCACGAGATCCCGTCCACGGCCCGCAGCCAGGTCCGCTGGCGGCGGGCAAAGCGCCGGGTGTCGCGCTTCATCTCGGCCACCGCGTTCACGAGGGTGTCGGAACCGGCGACCACGGGGTGCATGTGGCGATAGCCGATGCCCTGCAGCGGCCGTAGGTCGGGCCCGTAGCCCCGCTTCGCGAGGTCGCGCACCTCATTCAGCAAGCCCGCTTCGACCATGGCGTCGCAGCGCGCATCGATGCGTTCGTTCAGCAGCTCGCGGCCCGGGTCGACCGCGAAATGAAGCACCCGGTAGGGGCACCCGGCGGCCTGGGCGTCGGCTCGCGGGGTTGCCGTCGAACCCTTGCGCTCGAAGATCTCGAGGGCGCGCACGATGCGCTGGACGTCGTTGGGGTGGAGTTCGCGGGCACGCTCGGGGTCGCGCTCGGCGAGACGCCGGTGGAGCCAATCCGTTTCGCCCCGCTCGCGCGCCTCGCGATCCCGGGCTTCGAGCCCACTGCGCAGCTCGGGGTCGGCGCCGCCCGCCGGCACCAGGCCCTCGAGCATGGCGCGGACGTAGAGGCCCGTGCCTCCGGTGAGAAGAACGGGTTTTCCGCGCCCGTGGATCTCCGCTGCCGCCGCCCGTGCATCCTCGAGGTAGCGCCCGGCGCTATACGGGAGGTCGGGCGTCACGACGTCGATCAGGTGGTGCGCCGCGCGCCCGCGTTCCTCGACACTCGGCTTCGCGGTGCCAATGTCGAGGTAGCGATAGACCTGCATCGAGTCGGCGCTCACGATCTCGGCTCCGAACCCCTCGGCGAGGGTCAGCGCGAGCGTGGTCTTGCCCGCAGCGGTCGGGCCGGCCACGACCACGACCGGCGGTCTGGGGTCGGGTTTGAAGTCGGGGCGGGTCATGGCGGCGGAGCCTAGCGCGGCAACCCGGTCCGTTGAAGTCGGGGCGGGTCATGGCGGCGGAGCCTAGCGCGGCAACCCGGTCCGGACGGTCAGCGTCGGGCGAAGCGCCGCTCGATCTCGTCGCGGGTGAGCGGCACGGCGACGGGGCGGCCGTGGGGACACGTGGGAGCCCAGGGGATCGTGTCGAGTTCGGCGAGCAGGCTGCGCTGCTCGGAGGTCGAGAGCGCCTCGCCAGCGCGCCGGGCGGAATGGCAGGCCATGGTGGCAAGCGTCCGGTCCGCATCGACCAAGATGCGCGAGCCCGCCTGGAAGGCCGCGCCGACCTCGCGGGCCTCGGAGACCTCGGCGGCGAGGTCACGAACCAGCCGTTCGGGGGAGCGGCCCGAGAGCAGCGCCGGAAGCGCCCGCACGACCACGGCGGTCTCGCCGAAGGGCTCGACCTCGAAGCCCAGGCGCTCGACGGCGGGGGCGGCGACTTCGAGGGCGGCGACGGCCTCGGGCGCCATCTCGACCGTCTCCGGCAAGAGCAACGCCTGGCGTGCGACCTTCTCGTCGAGCCACTGGGACCGCAATCGCTCGTAGAGGATCCGCTCGTGGGCGGCGTGCTGATCGACGAGCAACACGCCCTCCGGCTGCTCGCACAACAGGTAGGTCGAAAGCAACTGGCCGACGACCCGCAGGTCGCCGAAGCGGACGGGCGCCCCGGAGTCGGGGCGTCCGGCGCCCGGCTCGAACCCGGTCTCTGCGCTGGCCGGCGCATGGAACGGCAGCGCACCCTCCCCTGCCGGCTCGCCCGCCCGGGCGAAGACCCAATCGGTCGCGCCGGGCTCGTGGGTCGCCCCGGGCTCGCGCTCCGCGCCTGGCTCCGCGACACGCCCGGCGAACGGTGCCCCCGCGTCGCCGGCCGGCGCCGCGCCTCGGAGCCAACGCCGCGCCGCCACCGCGCCGTTCAAGCCATCGCGCACCAGGCGATGGATCCCACGCGGGTCGTCGAAGCGCACCTCCCATTTCGCCGGGTGCACGTTCACGTCGACGGCTTCGGTGGGCAGATCCAGGAACAACACGAGAGACGGGAAGCGCCCGCGCGGCAGCACGTCGCGATAGATCTCCATCACGGCGTGACGCAACAGGCGGTCGCGCACGGGGCGGCCGTTGACGTAGAGGTGCATCCCGCCGGCGGTGCCGCGGTGGTGCCCGGGGCTCGAGGCAAAGCCGTGGATGCGCGCGCGGCCGTCGCCGAGGGGCGCGTCGTGATCGACCGGGACCATCGCGGCCGCCTCTTCGTCCGAGAGCACGGCGGCCACCCGGTCGAGTGCTTCCGTCGTCGCGGGCCAGACGATCGCCTTGCGGTCGTCGCGTCGGATCTCGAAGTGGATCTCCGGGCGCGCCAACGCCGCCCGACCGAGCCACTCGGCCGCATGCCCCCACTCGGTGCCCGCGGTCTTCAGGAACTTTCGTCGGGCCGGAACCTGGGCGAAGAGGTCGGCCACCTCGATGCGCGTTCCCTCCGGGCCGGCGGCGGTGCGTTCGTCGACGAGACGCCCGCCCTCGATGTGGATCTCGAACCCTTCGTCCCCACCGCGCGGGCGCGTGCGCAGGCGGAAGCGAGAGACCGAGGCGATCGCCGGCAGGGCTTCGCCGCGGAACCCGAACGTCCCGATCCGCAGCAGGTCCTCCGCGCTCGCGAGCTTGCTCGTGGCGTGGCGACGGACGGCGAGGCGCGCTTCGGCGGGCGTCATTCCGGTGCCGTCATCCGAGACCGCCACCAGGGCCCGCCCGCCCTCGCGCACGTCGATTCGCAGGCGCCGTGCATCGGCGTCCAGAGCGTTTTCCACCAGCTCCTTGACCACCGAGGCGGGGCGCTCCACCACCTCCCCCGCCGCGATCTGGTCGATCAGCGCGTCGGGAAGGACGTGGATGCGCGGCGACTCCCCGCTGGGCCCGGGGGGCCTGGGCCCGCGAGACGGCCCGTCTTCAGCGCCCGACATGGGAGGTTTCTCCTTTTAGGAAGCGGGTTTACCGGTATCACGTGCGGCTGCGGGCCGTCAAGGCGACGCAGGGTGAAATTTCCCACGCAAATACATTGACAACCCTGCGGATCGGTCAATAGATTCCCCAAGGCCTCGTTTTTGGGGGGGATCAAAGACATGGATGCCGGCCAGGAGCCTCGAACCATCAAGACCGAAGGGACAGAGGGGGCGGAAGCCCTCGGACGACCCCTCGGAAGACGGCGAACCGATCGCATCGTCGGCGCGAGCCGCGCGATCCAACAGCTCGTCGAGCGCGCCACGGCCGCGGCCCGATCCGACCTCCCGGTCGTGATCACCGGCCCGTCGGGCGCAGGCAAGAAATTCCTCGCCCGGGCCGTCCACGCGTGGAGCAACCGGGCTTCGGGCCCCTACCGCGTGATCGCGTGCGGCAGCCTCGAGCCGGGGACCCAGGCGCAGGAGATCCTCGGTAGCCGGGATGGCGATGGCGCCCTCTCCCAGCTCGCCGGCGGCACGCTCGTCCTGGCCGACCCCGAAGAGCTCCCGGCAAGCGTTCGCAAGTCGCTCGTCGAAGCGGTCCGCGAGCGAACCTTCCGGCGCGAGGGCAGCGACGAGTCGATCCCGCTCGAGGCGCGCATCGTCGCGACCGGGCGCGACTCGGCCGAGCGCATTCTCGGCGAACTCCCGCACCAGGAGATCAACGTGCCGAGCCTCGATGCCCGGCGCGAGGACATCCTGCCCCTGGCCGCCCAGTTCCTGGCGAGCTCCGCCGAGGAGGCAGGCGTCCGCCCCGTCGGGTTCACCTCCGACGCACGCGAATACCTGATGGCCGAGCCGTGGACGGACAACGTGCGCGAGCTCGAGGAGCGCGTGCGCCAGGCCGTACGGGTGGCAGGCAACGGCGCGATCTCGGCCGAGGCGTTGATGCTGGCCTCGGAGGCCGCCGAAGTGCCGTCCTTCAAGGAGGCCAAGCGCGCCTTCGAGACGCGCTACGTCGAGGGCCTGCTCCGGCGCTGCAGCGGCAACATCAGCCGCGCCGCCCGCCTCGCCAAGAAGGACCGCAAGGACTTCTACGACGTGATCCGGCGCACCGGCGTCGACCCGCAACAGTTCCGCGGCTGAGGCGCGGCGCTCCATCGCTCGCACCGCGGCGCCTTCGGGCGCCGCTTTGCGTTCTGGCTCTCGGCGGCGATCGGACGCGTGGCGACCTGGAGGGCTAAGCTCCCCCGATGCGCGCTGCCGTCGTCCAGATGTGTTCCACCGACGATCTGGCCGCGAATCTGAAGGCCGCGGAAGGCTTCGTGCGCGAGGCCGCGCTTGCGGGTGCCGAGTTCGTGGCGCTGCCCGAGAACTTCGCCTTCATGCGCCGCGAGGGGCAGCCCATGCCCTGCCGCCAGGAGGTCGAGGGCGAGATCATCGGCCAGGTGCGCGCGTGGGCCCGGGAACTCGGCGTGTGGATCCTCGCCGGCACCTTCCCTGAAGTCGTCGCCGGCGACCCGGCCCGCTTCCACAACACGAGCGTGCTGGTCTCGGCCGCCGGTGCGGTGGAGGCCGTCTACCGGAAGATCCATCTGTTCGACGTCGACCTCTCCGCCAGCGGCGGCGGGGAATACCGGGAGTCGACCCACGTTGCGCCGGGCAGCGAGCTCGTGGTCGCCGAGACACCCTTCGGCGGCCTCGGCCTTTCCGTCTGCTACGACCTCCGCTTTCCCGAGCTCTACCGCGAGATGGCGAAGCGAGGCGCCCGCTTCCTCGCCGTGCCGAGCGCCTTCACACCCCACACGGGCAAGGACCATTGGGAGGTCCTACTCCGGGCACGCGCGATCGAGAACCAGAGCTTCGTGCTGGCGCCGGCCCAGGCCGGACGGCACGGCCCCGACCGGGCCAGCTACGGACGCAGCATGATCATCGACCCGTGGGGCCTCGTCCTGGCCCAGGCGGGAGACCGCCCCGGCGTCGTGGTGGCAGACTGCCGCGTCGAGGACCTCGAGCAGATCCGGGCGGGGCTACCCGCCCTCCGCCACCGCCGCGTCTGAGCCCCTGCCCAAGGCGATTCGGATCGATCCGACGCTCCCTCGTCATCAAATAGAACCGTCCCCTTCGTCAGGGGCGTCCCCTTCGTCAGGGGCTGTGCCGGAGTTGGCTCAAGGCGGGTTGTGCGACTTCCGATGTTTCCTTTGGGCAAACCCGCTCCGAAGTTCGCTCTCGCTCGGACGGAGGCAAGATTGGAACCGCTCGACTACACCGATCGACCGTATCTCCTGATCGGCTCCGGCGGCTTCGCCGGTACACGCTTCGAGATCGAAGGGGATGAGGTCGTGATCGGCCGCAACCCGAACACCGACATCACGCTTCTCGACGAAGGGCTCTCGCGCGAGCACGCCGTCATCCTGCGCGACCCTCAGACCGGCGTCTTCAGCATCGAAGACCTGGAGTCGAGCAACGGAACCAAGGTGAACGGCAAACGCGTGCGGTCCGCCGAGCTGTGCCACAACGACGAGATCACACTCGGCGAGACGGTGTTCCACTTCCTCGAGGCCGGCCTGCCGGTCGACCCCGATCTGCGACCCGGGCGCGACGACGACGACACGCTGGCCTTCACCACACCGCCCGACCCGACGCCTCGCTAGCAGCGAGCAAGGGCTTCTCGTGGGCGCCTAGGGGGTCTCGTGGGCCCCTGCGCTGCGACGCGCGTCGTAATGCTGGCGGATCGAGGCGACCACCTCGCCCACGTCATCGGTGACGCGGAAGAGCTCGAGGTCGGCGGCCGAGACGGTGCCGCGCTCGAGGGGCTGGGAGTGGAGCCACTCGATGAGCCCGCCCCAGAACTCGCTCCCGTACAGAATGACCGGGAACTCCTTCATCTTGCCCGTCTGCTTCAGGGTCAAGGCCTCGAAGATCTCGTCGAGGGTGCCGAAGCCGCCCGGAAGGCCGACGAAGCCGACGGCGTACTTCGCGAACATGACCTTGCGTACGAAGAAGTAGCGATGGTTCAGTTCGGTGTCGGCGAAGCCGTTGCTCTCCTGTTCATGGGGGAGCTTGATGTTCAGGCCGATCGAGACGCTCGGGCCCTCGGCGGCGCCGCGGTTGGCCGCCTCCATGATCCCCGGGCCGCCCCCGGTAATGACGTTGAAGCCATCGCGGGAGAGCGCTTCAGCGATCTCCATCGCATGGATGTAGCTCGCGTCGTCGGGCTGGAGGCGCGCGCTTCCGAAGATCGAGACCGCCGGCCAGAGGGGCCGGAGCGTTTCGAACCCCTCCACGAACTCCGCCATGATGCGGAACACGCTCCAGGTGTCCTTGCCGCGGAAGTCGACGGAACGTCGGCCGCGCACCACTCGCTTTTCTTCTGTGTCGTCCATTTCCACTCCTATCGGAACGGAACGCCCGAGCCTTGACGGCGCGGAGTTCCACGGCCCTTGGTGCGGCCGGCGTCAGGATTTCTTGAACAGGGCGTCGAGATCGCTGCGTGCCGAGGTTGCCGGCGACTCCCCGGCCGGGCCCTCCCCCGCGCCCGCGGCGAAGTAGTCGCAGCGGTTCCCCCGATCGGGGTCGGTGACGCGTTCGGCATTGGGCTCGCGACATTCGTTGTACGCGGCGGGGTCGTGGTGGCGACAGTTCAGGCAGACGTGCAGATCCCGATCGCAAGATTCGCAGGCCTCGCGAAAGCCGACGCGTTCGTTCCCAGCGAGGTCTCGCTCTGCATCGCACCCGTGACATCGCACGTTGCAACCGTGCGCCACGCGGGCCGGCCGTGTCAATCCCATGGGCGAACCCCGGTCTGCGAAGCGCGGTGTGTTGGCCTCGTCGCGGCCCCTGCGAAGCGCGGTGTGTTAGCCTCGCCGCGGCCATGTCGAGCCTCCTTCGCACCGCGAGCCGCACCCTGCGCCGTGCCCGCCTCGCCATCGCATGCGCCTTCCTCCTGGCCCTCGCGGGCGCCCTCGTTGCGATCAGCCCGGGCGACGCTTCCGCCCAGGGCGCCGACCTGAACCGCCGCGCCCTCGACTGGCTGCGGGGGCGCTGGGCCTCGCCGATCGTCTGCGACTACGAGGGGTCTGCGCGAAGCCGTTTGCGCCGCCTCGTGATCGCACCGGCCGCCAAGCACGTCCGCCCGACGGCCAACCGCATCACGTTCCACGGGGTCGACACCGACGTCGCCTCCCGCTGCAGCGACATCCTCGGCGTCCCCGCCCCCGACGTGCGCGGCTCGTTGCTCGTCACCCTCCCGGGGATCTCGCGAACCGATCTCGCCAACGTGGAGTTCCAGCGCGCCATGCGGCAACGCGGAGGCTTCGACTTCGACATCATGTCGGGGCGCCTGCGCCTGGCCAGCTGGGCGGAGGGCGCGGAACCCCGAATCGTCGACTTCGCCGGCGGGGTGGCCCGGGTCCGGATGGCCAAGCGTGGCACCGACGCCGCGCGGATCCTCGCCCCCTTCGATTCGCCCGAGAAGCGGACCTTCGAGGTCGAGACGGCGGACGGGGCGGAGAAGCTCTCCTTCCACATGATGCTCTACGACTTCCGGTGACCGCGGCCGATCTGGAGGTGGGCGGCCTCGAGTGGTGGCTGTCGCCGGGGGGCGCGCCCGAACTCGCCGAGCCGCTCATCGCGCGCGCCCTGGCCGCGCTCGCTGCCGGCGCACCCGACCTGAAGCGTGGGCGTCGCAAGGGGAACTATCGGCTCGATCTGTCGGGGTCGGGCACGCCCGATCACCTGCTCAAGGTCAACCGCTACGCGGGAACGCGGCGCGTGGGTTCGAAGTCCTCGAAGGCCCGGCACGAGCTCGCCATCGCCACCGCCCTCGCCACCCTCGGGCTGCCGGCGCCGCTCCCGATCGCGGCTGGGGAGCGGCGAGAGAACGGGCGGCTCGAAGCGTGCTACCTGCTCGTCCCGCTGCTGGCCGACGTGACGGACCTCCGCGAGGAGCTCGCCTTGCCGGAGCCCCGCCCCGCTCGCCGGCGCGCGGTCGCGCAGGCGTTCGGCGCGCTGGCGCGCAACCTCCACGATGCCGGGCTTCACCAGGACGACTTCCAACCCAACAACTTCCTGGTCCGCTGGCACGGCGACTCGCCTGAACTCTTCGTGATCGACTTCGAACGGGCGCGGCTTCTGCGGCGGGTGCCACGCCGGCTGCGTCACCGGGCCCTCGCAAAGCTCGATCGCGAACTCGGACGCGCGCCCTCGACCCTGCGGATGCGCTTCCTGCGCGCCTACGCGGGCGGCGACTCCGCAGCCGCGCGCGCACACTGGCGCGCCCTCGAGGCCCAGGCCCCCGCTCTGGCAAGCCGGGATGCTCGGCATCTCTTCCGAAATGCCACGGTGCCGGGTCGACGCTACGAAGCGGTGCGCCTGCCGGACTGGAGCGGCCTCACCCTGCCCGGCCTCGATCCGGGTCGACTCGAGCGCGCGGCGGCGCGTGCGGTCGCGGCCCAGGAGCCGATTCACGGGACGTCGGCGGATTCGGAGTGGACCGTGCGACTCGAACGCACCAGCGTCCGGGCCGGCCGTCGCGTGCTGGCCCGCGCGCTGGTCCTGGCCGCCCGCGGCCTCGCTCCCCGGCCGCTGGCGTTGCTCTGTGGGCGCGAGGCTTCCGTGTTGATCCTCGAGCGCGGCGCACAAACCGTCCAGGCCCACGAAGTCCGGCACAACGCCTCCCTCGAAGCCGCCTGGCACGTGCTCGGGCGACGCCTCGAAGCGTACGGGCGTCTCACGCGCGCCCTCGCTGAAGCAGACATCGCCGTGGCGCCGGCCGGACCGGGCCGCGTCCAGGCGGTATTGCTCGCTGTGGAGGTCTTCGAGCCTAGGCGGCGCTTCGGTGGCCCAGGCGCACGCGCTGGACGAGCTCGATGAGGTCGCCGATGGCCTTTCGGGAGTTCTCGTCCTCGCCGTCTTCCGCGGCGCGCACGACCTGCCGGGCGGCGTCACTCAGCCCCGGATAGCCGAGGGTCGTCGCCGCCAGCGCTTGTGCGGCGGCCCGCGCCACCAGGGTCTCGAAGTCGCCCGCAGCGTGCGCATCCTGCAGCGTGTCGATCCATTCACCGAGGCCCACGACGAACGCGTCGATGCCTTCGGAGAACTCGGGGTCGTCTTCGTGGACGGAGTGGATCGGAGCCAGGCGCTGGTAGCCCATGGCCTCCGTATCGGCCGCAGGCGCATCGGGATTGACGTCGTTCGAAGGGGGCGGGCCGTCCTCATCGAGGACCGCCGGGTCGACTAGAGGAAGATCCAGAGATCTGGATTCGTGCTCGCCCTCATCAGCACGTACGTGAAGATGGCTGCGTTGGCCGTGGCATGGGCCAGCACCACCGAGCCCAAGTGCCGTCGGCGATAGAGCCAGAGGTTCAAGACGATCCCGGTCGGTAGCGCGACGAGCCATTCCCATGTCTGATGGGTGACCGTGAACCACAGGACGGTGCCGATGAAACTGCGCCAGGCGAAACGTCCGATCGGAATCTCGCGGAAATCTGCCTCTGCGTCGAAAACGTCGAGGAAGCGAATCAGGAAGCTTCGGACGAAGAGCTCCTCCATGAAGGGCGTCACGAGGGCGAAACCGGCAAAGCGGAGGGCCAGGTTCACGCCCCGCATGCCCGCCTCGCCCGGGTCGAAGGCCGCCTCCGGGCCCGGGCGGGGGAGCACATCGAAAGCCAGGAACGGCACGAGCCAGAGGGCGGCGATGCCGAGGCCGACGGCCACGTCGGCCAGCCCGCCCGAAATTCGGGGGCGGAAACCCGAAAGTTCGGGATAGGCACCGCGGAACGCGAAACCGGCGATCAGGACGGCGGGGGCCAGCACCTGCGCCAGGGCCCAGCCCACGTGCGCGCCCTCCCCTTTCAGCGACAGCACGACGCCGAAGGCGAGATAGGGCAGCGCGTAGGGCAGCGCATCGATCCAGATTTCGGGGGTGCGCGCGGGTTGCGGGTTCACGGGGCGTCCTCGCCGTGCGACGATCCCTGCTCGTCGCGCGCTGCGTGAGCCGCCGCGCGTCGGGTTTCTAGCACGGCGCCGGCCGTGCTACATGAGGTCGACGCACCCCTCGGGAGGATCCGATGTTCAACGCCGCCGAACTCTTGAACGACGCCTTCGTCGAACGCCTCGAGGCCGCCTACCGTCGAAACTACGGAAACCTCGAGCCCACCTACCCAGAGCTGCTCGGCTGGGCCGGCCGCATGGCCATGGAGCGCATCGCCAACAGCGATGCCCTCTACCACGACGTCGAGCACACGATGATGGTCACCCTCGTCGGCCAGGAGATCCTGAAGGGCAAACACATCCGCGAAGGCGGCGTGTCGCCGAAGGATTGGCTGCATTTCATGATCGCCCTCCTCTGCCACGACATCGGCTACGTGCGCGGGGTCTGCCGCGACGACGATGGGAACACCTGCACCACCGGCGTCGCCGGCGAAACCGTCACGCTGCCGCCCGGCGCGACGGATGCCGCCCTCACGCCGCACCACGTGGACCGTGGCAAGCTCTTCATCCGCGAACGGTTCGGCGGGCACTCGATCATCGATGCCGACCGGGTTGCGAGCTACATCGAGCTCACGCGCTTCCCGGTCCCCGAAGACCGCGACCACACCCAGACCGCGAATTTCCAGGGCCTGGTTCGCTCCGCCGACCTGATCGGCCAACTCGCCGACCCGAGCTACCTGAGAAAGCACCCGGCGCTCTTCTACGAATTCCAGGAGACGGGGACCAACGAGAAGCTCGGCTACAAGACGCCGGCGGATCTCGCGCGTTCGTATCCCCACTTCTTCTGGAACGTCGTCAGCCCCTTCGTGCGCGAGGCCATCTCGTATCTGCGCGTCACCCAGACCGGCAAGCAATGGGTCGCCGGCCTCTACTCCCACGTGTTCGCCACCGAGCACGAGCTCTAGAACTCCAAGGAGCACATCATGGGCCGCCCCGTTCTCGTCGAAGCCGTCCGAACCCCGATCGGAAAGCGCGCTGGCTGGCTCTCGGGCCTTCACACGACCCAGACCCTCGGCCACGTCCAGGCGGAGGTGGTGAAGCGCGCAGGCATCGACCCGGCCGCGGTCGAGCAGGTGATTGGCGGCTGCGTGACGCAAGCGGGTGAGCAGGCGTTCAACACCGCTCGCAACAGCTGGCTCCACGCGGGCCTGCCCTATCAGGTCGCGGGGACGACGGTCGACACCCAGTGCGGGTCGTCGCAACAGGCGAACCACCTGATCGCGGGGCTGATCGCCGCCGACGCCATCGAGGTCGGCGTCGGCTGCGGTGTCGAGATGATGAGCCGCGTCGGTCTCGGCGCGAACGTGATCAACGGGCCCGGAACGACCCGCACCGACGCCTTCCCCTACGACATGCCCGACCAGTTCGGCGCCGCCGAGCGCATCGCCGAGAAGCGGGGCATCACACGCAAGGATCTCGACGAGTGGGGCGCCGCATCCCAGCGAAAAGCCGCCGTCGCCGTCGCCGAGGGCCGCTTCGACCGCGAGATCTCGCCCATCGAAGCGCCGGTCATGGATGAGAACGGCCCGACCGGCGAGACCCGTGTCATCGATCAGGACCAGGGCCTCCGCGAGACGACGGCCGAGAAGCTTGCGAGCCTGCGCCCCGTACGGCCCGACGGCACCCACACGGCCGGCACGAGTTCGCAGATCTCCGATGGCGCCGCGGCCGTCCTGTGGATGGACGAGGACAAAGCGCGCGAGCTCGGTCTGCGCCCGCGGGCCCGGATCGTCGCCCAGTGCGTGGTCGGCTCCGACCCCTACTACCACCTCGACGGCCCGGTCGACGCCACGCAGCGCCTCCTCGACAAGAGCGGGATGCAGATGTCGGACTTCGACGTGTTCGAAGTGAACGAGGCCTTCGCCTCGGTCGTGCTCTCCTGGGCCCAGGTCCACAAGCCCGACCTCGACCGCGTGAACGTCAACGGCGGCGCCATCGCCCTCGGGCACCCCGTGGGCGCCACGGGCAGCCGGTTGATCACCACGGCCCTCCACGAACTCGAGCGACGCGACGCCTCGACCGCGCTCATCACGATGTGCTGCGGCGGCGCCGTAGCCACGGGGACGATCCTCGAACGGATCTAGGACACGGCGGCGCACCTTTGCCCTACATCGAAGGCCGACTCGTCCATGACGCCGACGCGCACCTCATGGAGCCCCCCCACTGGTTGCGGGACTACGCCGACCCGGCATTGCGCGCCCGGATCGCCCCGCCCGGCTACGTGAACGAGCTGAAGCAGACGGGTGACGACAGCCAGCTCGCCGACCTCGACGCCACGTTCGAGCGCCTGGCGGGCAAGCACCGCTCCGAGGCCTACCGCGAGGCCGAGGCCGCCGAGATCATGAACCGCAAGAACTTCGCGGCGACGGGATCGTTCCTCCCCGAGCATCGCAGCCGCGCCATCGACCTGATCGGGGTGGCGAGCCAGCTGCTCTTCAACACGTTCTACAACCGCCGCTTGCGCGATTGGGAGCACGGGGGCGACCTCGACCTCGCCTACGGGGCGGCGCGTGCTCACAACCGCGGCATCCTCGAGTTCTGTGAAGCCGATCCGCGGCTGCTACCGACCTGCTACGTGCCGCTGGTCGACTTCGAGCGTGCCCGGGCGATGGCGCGCGAATCGCTCGATGCGGGAGCCGCGGCCCTGTTGGTGGCGTCCGGCTGCCCGCCCGGACATTCCCCGAGCCACATCGCACTCGATCCGGTCTGGGCCATGGCCGAGGAGGCCGGCATCCCGATCGTCTTCCACGTCGGCGGCACGGGCGACCTGATCGACGCGGCCTACTTCCAGAACGGGCTGCCGATCCCGGCCGACTTCCACGGGGGCGACGAGAACTTCCGCTCCGTCGACTACATGGGGATCCCCGGCCCGCCCATGCAGACCCTCGCCACGCTGATCTTCGACGGCGTGCTCGATCGCTTCCCGGAGCTTCGCATCGGCGTCATCGAACAAGGTGCGATCTGGCTACCGAGCTGGATGCGCCAGATGGAGTCGGCCTTCGAGGCATTCCGCCGGCACGAAGACCGCCTGAAGGCGCTCTCCCTCAAACCGAGCGAGTACGTGGAGCGGCAGATCCGGGTCACGCCCTACCCGACCGAGGATGTCGGCTGGGTCACCGAGCAGGTGGGCCCGGGCATCTGCATGTTCTCCACCGACTTCCCCCACGTCGAGGGCGGCCGCCGCCCCTACGAGCGCTTCGAGCGCAGCCTCGGCGACGTCGACCGCAACCGCTTCTACGCGGAGAACTTCGTGGATCTGATGGGGCGAGGTCTGCCCTCGCTCTAGCTCGCGGCGCGGCTACTTCTTGCCGCGCAGGGCTCCCGCGTCGTCGAGGGCCGCGATCTTCGCGTCGTCGTAGCCCAGGACCTCGCGCAACACCGCCTCGCTGTGCTCGCCCACCGTCGGTGCCTTGCCCGGAGCCGGAAGCGTCTCGCCCAGGAACTTCACCGGGAAGGGCAGCATGTCGGCGCCGTGCTCGGCGTGGGGATAGAGCGGGAAGCGATCGACGAACTGCGGGTCTTCGGTCAGGGTCTGCGGTGTATTCACGGGCGCGATCGGGAAGTTCTTCTCGTCGCCGAGCCGGATCCACTCCTCGCAGCTCTTCGTCTTGAAGATGTCGCGTAGCTCGATCTGGAGTTCGCGGTTGCCCCGCGCGTGGTCGGCATACTTCGACCCAGGCCAACGCTCGAAGAGTTCTTCGCGCCCAACGCCCTCGCAGAAGTTCTTCCAGAAGGCCTGCTCGCTGCACATGAAGAGCACGTGGCCATCCGAGGCCTCGTACATCTGGTAGCGGACGCCTTCCTTCATCCCCGCCGTGCCGGGCGCGCGCCGGACGTAGTCGTCGGACTTGTTTCCCGTCACCACGTCTTCTGGCCGCTCGTAGGCCAGCCAGCTCTCGGAGCGGTACCAATCCATGTACGCGGCGGCGTCGGACTGGCCCACCTCGAGCATCGCCCCCTCCCCCGTCGCGCGGGCGCGCAGGACGGCGGCGAGGATGCCCATGGCACCCAGCATCGGGCCCGCGTGCATCCCGATCGATGCGTGCTCGGGGATGAAGCAGAAGCCTTCGTCGTCGTAGGCCGGGTTGATGATGCCCGCCCAGGTGTCGAAGGCGATGCCGTGGGCCGGGAGGTTCTGGTAGGGCCCGCTCATGCCGTAGCCCGAGATGTTGCAGAAGACGATCTTCGGATTGATGGCCTTCAGGACCTCGAAGCCGAGCCCGCGGCGGGCGAGTGAGCCCGGGCGCATGGCCTCGACCACCACGTCCGCGCCCTTCACCAGATCCTTGTAGACCTCGACGGCTTCGGGGTTGCGCAGGTCGAGGGTCAGGCTCTTCTTGCCCCGGTTCACGTGATAGTGGAGCAGCGAGACACCTTCGATGATCGGCCAGGTCATGTCGCGCACGTAGTCGCCGGCGGGCGGCTCGACCTTGATCACCTCGGCGCCGAGGTCGGCGAGGTGGGTCGTGATGGCGGCCGGGCCGAGCATCGAACTCTCGATGACTCGCAGCCCGGCGAGGGGTGCAGCGGGGTCGGACTTCGAATTCGTCATGGGGCGCGCAGGTTACCCTCGCGAACAGGGGCGAACAACTCCACCGCGACCCGGCCGGGTGTAGACTCGGGCCATGAGCAAGAACACACAGATCCTGCTGGTGGAGCGGCCTACGGGGATGCTTCAGGCGAGTCACTTCCAGTTGCGCGAGGGCGAGATCCCGGCCCCGGCCGAGGGGCAGCTGCTGCTGCGCAGCGTCCTGCTTTCCCTCGATGCGGCGAACCGCGCATGGATGCAGGGCGCCACCTACCGCGACGCCGTGAATGCAGGCGACGTGATGGCGGGCGGCGGCATCGCGCAGGTCGTGGAATCCCGCGCCGACGGGTTCGCCGAGGGCGACCTGGTCTTCGGCGAGGTCGGTTGGCAGGAGTACGTCGCGGTGGACGCGCGGCACGTGGCGCGCTGCTCGGACCACCGGCCGCTCACCCAGCAGCTCTCGGTGCTCGGCATCGCGGGCAAGACCGCCTACCACGGGCTCGTCCATCTCTCGGGGATCGAAGCGGGCGAGACGCTGCTCGTCTCGGCGGCTGCGGGTTCCGTAGGGACGATCGTCGGACAAATTGGAAAGATTCGCGGCGCGAAGGTGGTCGGCGTCGCCGGCGGGCCCGAGAAGTGCGCCTGGGTCGTCGACGAGCTCGGCTTCGACGCCTGCATCGACTACAAGAACGACGACGTCCCGGCGGGTCTCGCCAAACACTGCGACGGCGGCATCGACGTCTACTTCGACAACACGGGCGGCGCCTGCTGCGGCGCCGTCTCGATGTATGACGGAGGGCCCATCACGGGGCCGGTCGGCATCCCGGGCCTGCTCGTGGTGAAGCGCATCCGCATGGAGGGCTTCATCGTCATGGATTTCGCCGACCGCGACGATGTGGCCGAGCGCGACCTCGCCGCATGGACCGCAAGCGGCGAGCTGAAGGTCATCGAGGACGTGATCGACGGCCTCGAGAACGCACCCGAGGGTCTGATCGGCTTGCTCGCCGGCGCGAACCGCGGCAAGCGGATGATCCGGGTCTCGGCGGAGCCGAGCTAGGCCGGGAGCGCCACCCAGACGAGGCCCGCGCCGAAAATCACGGCGGCGACGAACCAGGCGCGCAGCAGGGGCGGCGGGCGGTCGAGGAACCAATCGAACATTGCGCTGATCCGCTGCGCTCCGAAGAGCGGCATCAGCGCTGCGGCCAGCAGCGCGATCACACCGATCGCGGTGATGAGGCCGGGATGGCGCGTGGAATCTGCCGCCAGCAGGAAGATCACGCCCAGCACGGCCCGGCCGCCGACGGCAATGCCGAGGCGTTGCGACGGACTCCAGCCCCGCAGCACGCGGAGCACAGGCTCGGGCGAGACCATCCCATAGAGTCCAATGACGAAGAGGAACAGGCCAAACGCCGCGACCAGCCAGTTCATCCCTCACCTCCGTCCTCGAGTTCCGACTCGAAGATCACACTCGGCCGATGCCAGCCGACCAGGCGATAGCCCTGCTTGTTCATGAAAGCGTAGCGATCCGACACGAGGAGTGCCTCGAGGTCGGGCGCAAAGAGCTCCGCCACGACGAGGCGCGGGCGATAGCGGCTCCAGTCGAGGGAGCGGAGGACGGCGAGATCGTGCCCTTCGGCGTCGACGGTGAGCAGATCGATCGGCCGATTCTGAAACCCGTTGTCGTCGAGCACCTGGGTGAGCGTGCGCGCTTCCAGCGAGACCACCTCGTGGGCGGCTCCCAGTTGCGCCTCCGCCGCTCGGACCTGGTCCGGAGCGAGGCTGTTCTCCGCGTGGAGCCCCCACGAATGAAGCGCGTGCGGGCCCGGCTGGTCGGAGATCGCGAGCTCGAGGTTCACATCGCTGGGCCGAAGCGCCGCGAACAGCCGCATGCTCCCCGGCGTCGCGTCGACGTTGAGCCCACGCCAGCCGCGCTCGTAGAGGAGTTGGGTGTTCGAGAACTGACGCGGATGGAAGGCCCCGACGTCGACGTAGGTGCCCTCGGCCTGACCTTCGAAGTAGTCGGCCAGGAAGAGATCCTCACCGAACTGCGAGTAGGCACGGCGCCGATAGCGGAAGACGAAGCGATCGAGCACCTGTTTCACCCGGCCGTAGCCTTCGGGCCCGAGCCATCGGAGCAGCCACGCTTTGACCGTGCGAGTCACTCCGCCACTTTACCACCTGCCCCCCGCAACCGATCCGGTAGCCTCGCCCCATGAAACGCTTCCAGGCCGGCGACCGCGTGCAGCATCCGAAGTGCCCCGACTGGGGCGTCGGCCAAGTCATCGGCGATGGTGAAGCCGGCGGGAAGGTGAAGGCGCTCTTCGATTCGGGCGGCATCAAAACCGTGCTCGCCGACCACCTCGAGCTCGCGCCGCCCGCCGAACCGACGCGCAAAGGCCGCCCTCCCTGGTAGGCTCGGCCCCATGAGCCCGACCCCTCCCCGCACCATCGTCCCCGGCCTCGGCCGGCTCCCCGTCTTCTCCCACGCTTCCACGGCGGGCGGCTTGATCTTCGTCTCCGGCACCCTCGGCACCGAGTCCGGCAGCATGAAGCTCGCCCCCGGCGGCGTCGGCCCGGAAACCACCCAGACCCTGAAGAACATCGAGACCATCCTCGCCGCCGAGGGCGCCACCCTCGACGACCTCGTGAAGGTCTCGGTCTACGTGGCAGAGATGAAGGACTTCGGCGCCATGAACGAGGCCTACGCCGCCTTCTTCACCCGCGACCCGCCCGCCCGCATCACCGTCGGCGGCGCCGAGCTGGCCCTCGGCGCGCGCGTCGAGATCGAGTGCATCGCGCGGGCACCCGGGCAGGGCTGAACTCGACGGCCCAAAAAGACACAGTCCCGGTGGAAGTGGCGAAGACGAGGCCGTCGCGGCTCGAGACTGTCGGCATCGAGCCCTTGCCGCCACCCCAGAAGGATCCCCGAGAAAGCATCGAGCCCGGGTGAACTTCTGGGAGCGCTGTGAAGCTTCCCTTCCGTTCATGACGAGAGCGGCTCGTATGGCTGTGGCGGAAGGCGACAGTGAGGACGAGGGGTCTGTGAGTCGCGCGGGCCTCGCGTTCATGGCCGACTCCACTTCGCGGGTCGTGAAACCAATCCAGCGTGGGCATTGGTGAACCTCCAGGCCACGGTGAACCGCTTCCAGCGAAGTTCTACTGCTAAGATGGCCAGCGGCCTCTACGGCGGGGCCTCCGATGTGAAAGATCGGACCGCGGGCCCTCCGGGCACCCGGGCACCTGACAAAGGGAGTTCATGCGGAAGCGGTCCATGCGGAAGCCGGTCTGGGGCACGCAGTCGTTTCTGGTTCTCTCCCTGCTGACGATCGTGTCGACTGCAGCGGGCCGAGCCGTGGCTTCGTCGCCAGACGATGGGTCGGGCGAGCTGCCCGCCGGCGCCGCGCTCGAGTCCCACCGCGCGGTCTTCGAAGCAGATCCATTCCCGCGGGCCACGACCTGCCGCACCTGCCACCCCGATCACTACCGGGAGTGGTCGGTTTCGCAGCACGCCTACGCGCAGATCAGCCCGATCTTCAACACGCTACAGGGCACGATCATTGCGGCGACCAACGGCACCTTTGGCGACTTCTGCATCCGCTGCCATACCCCCGTTGGGATGAGGCTGGGAGAGCCCGTCTTCGCGCCGAATTCACAGCGTGCGCCCGTTTCCGTCGAGGGCGTGACCTGCATCGTCTGCCACCGGGTGAACAAGGCTTACGGCAAGGTGACCGGAAGGCGACGCCTCGTGGCAGGTGACGTCTTCGAGCCGATCTTCGGTCCGACGGGAAACGAGGAGGTCGAGCGCGTCCTCGAGGAACGCGACACCTACGGCGTGGTGACGACGCCGAACGAACGCGGTCGCAAGATCCACGCAGAGGCGACCTTGTTCGAGCCGATCAGCCGACCCGGCTTCTGTGCCTCCTGCCACGACGTGAACTTCGTCACCGGTTTCCGACTCGAAGAGGCCTTCAGCGAGTACAAAGGGTCGCCGGCCGCGAAGCGCGGCGAGACCTGCCAGGATTGCCACATGGGCACGGAGCCCGGCGAAGCCAAGGGCTACCGGGACGAACCCGTTGCGAAGATGGGGGACGAGGAGACGCGGGTTCGGAAGCGCACGACCCACATGTGGGTCGGACCGGACTTCCCGATCGTCCACCCAGGAATCTTCCCGCACAACCCGGAGGCGGCGGAGCTGGCGACGACGGACGAGTGGCTCGAGTTCGACCATGAAGCCGGCTGGGGAACCGACGCGTTCGAGGACCGTGTCGGCGACGGCACCGAGTTCCCGGCGCGATGGTCGTCGGCCGATGACCGGTACGATGCCCGCGATATCCTCGACCTGCAGCTCGCGTTGCGCGCGGAGGCCTTCGCGAGTGGAACCCAGTTGCTCCGAACCGGCTATCGCCTCGGCGAGGTGATCGTCGACCGGGCCGACGAAAAGGGTCTGCGCTTCCGGGTCGAGGTGAAGAATGGGGCCGACGGGCACAACGCCCCGACCGGATTCATCGGCGAGCGCATGGTGTTTCTCCAGGTCACGGTCACCGATGCAGACGGCGAGGTGGTGTTCGTCTCCGGCGATCTGGATCCCAACGGCGACGTCCGCGACCTGCACTCGCTCTACGTGCACAACGGTGAGCTTCCCCTCGATCGGCAGCTCTTCAACCTCCAGTCGCGCTTCCTCACGGTCAACGTGCGCGGTAGCGAGCGCGAGCAGGTGATCGCGTTCAACTACTCCGTCGATCCACTGCCCTATGCCCGTCCCAGCGTCGGTCCCGCCATCCTGACGGGTCGCGCGCCGGGTGCGCGAACCCACCGCAAGACGATCGAGCCGGGTGGACATCGCTGGGCGAAGTACGAGGTCAAGGCCTCCGAGCTCTCGGGGGCGCCGCCCTACTCGGCCAACATCAAGCTCATCGCCGGGATGGTCCCACCGAACCTGATCGATGCCATCAAGGGCATGGGCTTCGACTACGGTCTGAGTGCGCGAGGGATCGCGGATGCCGTGGTCGCCGGGCATCGGGTGCTGTGGGAACGCGACGTTGCGGTCGAGGTGGATTGATCGTGCGGGGGTCCATCACTGCACTGATCTGCGCCGTGACGCTGGCCGCCACCGCGGGAGCGGGAGAGATGGCGGGCGAGCACGCCGCCATGGAGGATGGCAGGGGCACCTCCGGGAGCAACGCACACCCGAGCCGGATCAGCGACGAGGTCATCCCGCTCCAGGTCGATGCCGTACCGGATCGCCCCCGTCCCCGCCTCGAACTAGGCGACCCGTTCCTCGGGGTGGGGCCCGTGGGGGGATGGGAGTTCGAGATACCCACCGGCGCCGTATGGCGGCCGTCCCTGCTGCTCTGGGGGTCCCTTCGCACGGCCATCCAGAGGTTCGACGACGGCGACACGGCCTCGAGCGAGTGGGCCAATCGCCTCGACCTGTACGGCAACCTGCAGCTCACCGGGACCGAGCGGCTCGTGTTCGGATTCCGCCCCTTCGACCAGGACGAGAAGAACTACTCCGGTGTGGAGTTCAGCCCCGGAGATACGGACTCCCGGGGCGAGTTCAACGGTCGGCTGAACGTGCTCTTCTTCGAGGGGGATTTCGGCGAGATCTTCCCGGGCCTCGATCCCGAGGACCGCATGAAGCTGGACTACGGATTCTCGGTCGGCCGCCAACCCCTGCTCGTACAGGACGGTCTGCTCATCAACGACATCATCGAATCGGTCGGGGTGGTGCGAAACACCCTGCTACCCAGGGGCGTGGCGAACCTGCGCATCACCGGGCTCTACGGCTGGGGACACATCGATCGCGGGACCAACCGCCGCGACAGCAGCGCCAACCTGTACGGGCTCTTCAGTGAGGCCGATTTCCAGACGAGCACCGTGAGCGTCGATCTGGTGTTCGTCGATTCGAAGCCCGATCGTGGCGATGCGTTCTTCATCGCCGCCAGCGCCGTCCAGCGGATTGGACACTTCAATACCACTTTCCGCGCCATGGGCTCGATCCCGACCGGGAGGGACACCCCCGATGCCGACGGAGGGGCTCTGCTGGTGAGCGAGGTTTCCTTCAAGCCGCTGCGGACCGACAACATCGCCTATCTGAACGTCTTCGCGGGCATCGGCGACTTCGTCTCGGCCGCGCGCAGGCGGGGCGCAGGAGGTCCGCTGGGCCGTGTCGGCATCCTGTTCGCTTCCCCCGAGATCGGGCGCTACGCCCCGCCGCTGAGCAACGATGCCCAGGACGTCGTGGGCGCGAGCGTCGGCTACCAGATGTTCCTGGGAAACATCCGCCGGCAGCTGATCCTCGAGCTGGGCGCCCGGCAGGACACCGACGGCAGCGATACCGCCGCCATCGCCGGGGGCGTGCGCTTTCAGCAGGCCTTCGGACAACACCACATCCTGCAGCTCGACGGCTTCATCGGCGGGCGCAATGGCACCTCGGGCCTTGCGAGTGGAGTGCGCTGCGAGTGGCGTATCAAGTTCTGAGATGAGCACGTGATGAGCGGCGGCAGGGAGGGCGACGCAGGTGGGACGGGCGCTGGGAGCGAGCTTGCGCCAACGCGGAGCTCGTCCGACCGGCGGGTTCGGGCTGCGACGTTCGCTGTCGGCGCCGTCGTCCTCATGTGGGCCAGCTCGAGTCCGCTCGAGGCCTTCGGCGGCGATGTCGGCACCGGCGCGATCAGGGCCAGCGACAGCGAGACGGTGGTAGCGCCCTATTTCTCCGATCCGGCCCGGGTCGTTGGCGCCAGGTCCTGCTCGGAGTGCCACGAGAAGGAGGTCGAGACCTGGAAGGACACCGACCACTACACGGGTGCCATGTCGCTTCCCCGTTCTCCCGAGGCGAAGCGCATCGCCAAGGCCCTCGGAATTCGCAGGATCAAGGCGGCCGAAGCCTGCATCTCGTGCCACTACACGGTCGAGCAGCAGGCCGGACCGCGGCCGAAGGCGACCCAGGGCGTTTCCTGCGAGTCGTGCCATGGGGCTGCGCGCGAGTGGATCGAGGTCCACGACAAGTACGGGGAACCCGACGCCACCCCGGAAACCGAGACACCCGAGCATCGGGCCGAACGCCTGGCCGCGTGCGACCGCGCCGGAATGAACCGGGCCGAACGCCTCTACGGGTTGGCTGCGCGCTGCTTCGCGTGCCATACGACACCGAGCGAGGAAATCGTCGAGGACGGGGGGCATCCCGTCGGTGGTGATTTCGAGCTGATGTCGTGGTCGCAGGGCGACATGCGGCACAACTACTGGCGTGGCCCGGCCGGAACGAACGAGGAATCCTCCGCGGAGCGTAAGCGCCTCATGTACCTGCTCGGCCAGACCTTGGAGCTGGAATCGGCACTGCGCGTCCTGGCGAGGGCAAACGCCGGCAGCTCCTACGCAGAGCGGGTGACGGGGCGGGTGCGGGCGGCACTGGAACGCCTGGCCGCGATCGACGCGTTGGCGTCGCTGCCCGAAGTCAGGGATGCGCTCCGAGCGGCGGAAGGCGCCATGCGGGTGGCGAACCAGCGCGAGGCGGTTCTCGACGCAGCGGCTGAGGTCGAGAGCTCGGCGCGGACCATCGCCGAGAACTACACCGGCCGGGAACTGGCCGCACTCGATGCCCGTGTCGAAGCGCTGCAACGCAGCGCGGAACGCCGGGATTCCGGGAAGTCGGGCTCGCCCGCGGTCGAGTCGGGCCCTCCCGCGGACCTGGGAGGATGAGCGCCCTGTGGCGGGTCGGACGCTGAGTCGAGTGACCCGGACGGCGGGCCTTCTGGGCGGAATCGCGATTGCGAGCCTGGCCTTCGCCGCCTCCCACCAATCCCTCTATGCGGTCGGCTTCGTCACCGGCTGGACGCTGCTCGTGCTCCTCGCCAGCGCCGGCGCACGGCGTTGGTGGGCGATCCGAAGCTCCGCACCTCCCACGCGCTGGGTCGCACCCTCGCTCGGACTCGGTCTCCTCACCCTGGTCTCGTTCGCGCTCCACGTGGAGTTCCGGTTTCCCAACGGCTGGCTCGACTGCGTACTCGCAGGCCTCTTCCTGCTTCTGCTGGCCAGCGCAGTGCTGGGAGCCATGCTCCAGCGGGCGCTGCGATCGGGAGCTCTGGAATGTCCGGGCGACGCGGATCCGGCTCCCCTCGCGGAGGCGCACCGCGAGCTCCAGCACCGTGCCTCCGCCCTGTTCGAGGGCGGGGCGGCGGGCGGGACCACGGGCGAATTCCTGCGCCACTTCGAAGCGCCTCGATCTCCGTGGCAGCAGGCGCTGGGATCGGGACGGCCGTTGCGTCGACTGCTTCGCGATCTGGCTGCCGTGCGCGCCGCCGCGCCGCCGCACGAGCGCGGAACCCTGGAAGAGCTGGCGGAGCTCGTCCTTGCCAAGGACCGGCTCGACGTCCAGCACGCGGGATGTGTCTGGGTGCGCTGCTGGCTGCTCTTCCACATCTCTCTTGGCGCGAGCTTGCTCACCCTGGGCGCGATGCACGGCCTGCTGGCCCATGGCCACGGGCTGTTCGCGCACCTGATGCTCGGGAGCTGAAGCGTGCCCCCTTCCGCGGCGCCCCGACTCGCAACGACCCTCCTCCGGGCTGCCGGCGGATCCGCCGCGTTGACCCTCACGGGCGTCGCGATCCTCCTCGTGTCACCGCTGGGGCCGGACCTCCTGGTCCCCGGCGAGTCGAGCTCTCCCCACGCAGCTTTCGGCGCCGACTGTGGCGCGTGTCACGTCGCCTCGAAGACGGCCACCAAGGGAATCCTCCAGGGATTGTCGTCGTCTGCGCTGAGCCTCGAAGAGAGTGAGAAGTGCCGTGCCTGCCACGCCATGGGGAACGATGGTCTTCAAGCCCATGGCTTGCCACCGCACGCGCTTGCGGAGCGCACTCGCAGCGCGGAACGGGCCGTCCTCGAGCCCGGTGCTCGGCGAGCCGCGACCCGCGCCCTGCTGCACCCACCGCGCTCGCCCTCCGGCGAGTACGCCTGCTCGCTCTGCCATCACGAACACCGGGGCTCCGGTGCCGATCTGGAGGCGGTCAGCGATTCGCGCTGCCAGGGATGCCACGTGGTGCGCATCGATCGTTTCGCTCACGGTCACTCCGACTTCGATGGCTATCCCTACGAGCGGCGGCTGAGAATCGTCTTCGACCACCGCTCGCACATTCGGAAGCACTTCCTCGCACGCGACACTGGACCGGCGCCAGACGCCTGCACCGATTGTCACGCCCCGGACGCGTCGGGCCGCAACATGCTCTCCATGGGTTTCGAGGACAGCTGCGGAGGCGCCTGCCACGGCGCCGAGGTCGAAGGTCTGGGGCGGGTCGGGGAAACCGGCGTGCCCGTCCTGGCCCTTCCGGCGCTCGACACCCTGACCCTCGCGGCGAACGGGATCGCGATCGGCCAGTGGCCCGCCGACTCCGCCATCAGCGAAGGGACGCTCACGCCCTTCATGGAGCTGTTGCTCGCGAGCGATCGACAGGTCGGCCGGGATCTCGATCAGATCGCCGGGCTCGACCTGCTCGACCTCAGCGAGGCGAACGGGAACGAGCTGGCTGCGGTGGGCCGACTGGCCTGGGCCGTCAAGTCATTGCTGGCCGACATTGCCGCCGGGGGCCACGAGGCACTCCGGGCGAGGCTCGAGACGGTGCTGGGCCGGGAGGTCTCGACGCCCGAACTCTCGGCGCTCGCGGGAGCCCTGCCCCAGGCCGCGCTGCGAGAGATTCAGGAGCGATGGCTGCCGCGTCTCCCGTTGGAGCTGCGCGAACGGGCGGTGGGGGTGGCCCACGAGTTCGATCCCATGGAAGACGCCGTGTTCGAGCCCGGAGAATCGGTCGTCGAAGACTGGGTCTCTTCGGGCGGCTGGTATCGCAACGATCTCGACTTCTCCTTGCGTTACCGCCCCCGGGGCCACAGGGATGAGTTCCTACGTTCCTGGCTCGACCTCGCTGCGCGAACGTCGCAGACCCCGGGGGTTCGCGGCGCCGCCGCCACGTTCGCTGCGCTCGCGGACCCCGAGGCGGTGGGCCGCTGCACGAAATGCCATAGCATCGACGACACCCGCTCGGGAGCGGTTCTGAACTGGGTTGCCGCGCCTCGCGACAGCGACGCTCGAGGCCTGGTCAAGTTCTCTCACGAGGCGCACTTCCCACTTCTCGACGAACGCGGCTGCCAGACCTGCCACGGACTCGCCACGAGTAGCAGCGCCTTCCTCGACGCCTACGCCGAGCGCGACCCGACGGTCTTCACCAGCGTCTTCCAACCCCTCGACAAGGACGCGTGCATCGACTGCCATTCCCCGGTGTCTGCGGGCACGGGATGCCTGACCTGCCACGAGTACCACGCTCCTAGACCCAGGACCGTGTTGCCCGACGCGCCGCTCCGACTTCCGGTGCCGTAGGCGAGCTCTCGAAGCTGATTCTCCGCCACCCCCTAGAAGGTGTAACGGAACACCGCGAACAGTTCGTCGCGCTCGCGCACCGCGTTCAATCGCGAATAGCGTTCCGATCGGTAGGTCTGGTTCGACTCGCCGAGGGCCCCGAAGCCGATCGGGGTGATGTAGCTGTCGCCCGGCCCGTAGAAGTGGTTCATGCCGATCGTCACTGTGAACTCCGCACTGAAGCGGTACCGCATGTCGAGCGCAACCGCGCCCGACTCGGAGCGCACGTCGTAGACGAACGTCGCACTGGGCACCAGACGATCCTGGAAGAAACCGGTCTCAAGGGTGAATACGCCGAGAGCGGACACCGGCCCGTCGACCGCGTAGCCGCGATAGCTGTCGTCGTCTCCGATGCCGACGTGATCCGGGATGTACTCGACGAACCACTGCATGTTGAAGAAGAACGTCCGCTCGCGGTTCAGGAAGTGGATGAAGGTCGGCCGGTCCACGGAGACCGTGAGCGCGAGGACGTCGCTGTCGCTCCGCAGCGACGGCACTTCGCTGTTCACGAAGTCCTTGTCCGCCGTCCACGAGAACTCGATGCCCCAGTTCGTGGCCGTCCGGTCCTCGGAGAAGTCCACGGCAAAGCCCA